>NZ_MUBA01000250.1 GCF_002154575.1 Streptomyces bobili | reverse complement strand
CCGCCGCACAGTGAGAGAGGAACCGGACATGTCCACCACGCTCGCCCGCGTCCGCGCCGCCCACGCCCGCATCGAGGCCGTCGACCGCCCGGAGATCTGGATCGGGCTGCGCCCCCTGGCGGCCGTCGAGGCGGAGGCCCGCGCCCTGGACGCCCGGGTGGCGGCGGGCGAGCACCTGCCGCTCGCCGGCCGGCTGCTCGCGGTCAAGGGCAACATCGACGTGGCGGGCCTGCCCACCACGGCGGGCTGCCCGGCGTACGCCTACGAGCCCGGGGCCGACGCCCCGGTGGTCGCCCGGCTGCGGGCGGCGGGGGCGCTCGTCCTCGGCACCACGAACCTGGACCAGTTCGCGACGGGCCTGGTCGGCACCCGTTCGCCGTACGGCGCCGTACGGAACGCCCGCGACCCGGAGCGGATCAGCGGCGGCTCCAGCTCCGGCTCGGCGGTCGCGGTGGCCCTGGGCATCGCCGACCTCGCGCTCGGCACCGACACGGCGGGCTCGGGCCGCGTCCCGGCCGCCTTCAACGGCATCGTCGGCCTGAAACCGACCCGCGGCCTGGTGTCCACCGAGGGCGTGGTCCCGGCCTGCGCGTCCCTGGACTGCGTGACTGTGTTCGCCCGCACCCTGCCGGAGGCGGAACAGGCCCTGGCCCACATGGCGTCCGCCCCCGGCCGTCCGCTGCCCGCCCGCGCGCCGGGCCCGTGGCGGATCGCGGTACCCCCGCTCGACCAGCTCGGCGAGCTGGACCCGGGCTGGGCCGAGGCGTACGAGGCGGCGGTCCTGCAGCTCCGGTCCGCCGGGGCGGAGATCCGCACGATCGACCTGGCCCCCTTCACCGAGGCGGCGGCGATGCTCTACGAGGGCGCGTTCGTCGCCGAGCGCTACACCGCCGTGGGTACCTTTGTCGACAAGTTGCTGGCGGAGGGAGGCGAAGGCCTCGACCCCACCGTCGCCGGCATCATCACCCGCGCCCGGGACATCCCGGCCCACCGGCTCTACGCGGACACCGACCGCCTGGCCGCCCTGCGCGCACGCGCGCTGACCGCGTTCGCCGACGCCGACGCCCTGCTGCTCCCCACCGCCCCCGGCCACCCCACCCTCACCGAGGTCGCCGCCGACCCACTGGGCGCCAACGCCCGCCTGGGCCGCTTCACCAACTCCACGAACCTCTTCGACCTGTCCGCGGCGGCCGTCCCGGCGGGTGAGGTGAGGGGACTGCCGTTCGGCGTGATGCTGATCGGCCCGGCGTTCACGGAGGAACGCCTCACCCGCATCGCGGACCTGCTCCGCCCCGACACCCACGTCGCCGTGGCGGGCGCCCACCTCACCGGGCAGCCCCTGAACCCCCAGCTCCTGGCGCTGGGCGCCGTACTGGACCGTACGACGACGACGGCCCCTCTCTACCGTCTGCACGCCCTGCGGACGAGCCCGCCGAAGCCGGGTCTCGTCCATGTGGGCGGGGGCGGCGCCCCGGTCGAGGTGGAGGTCTGGCGCCTCCCGGCGGCCGGCCTGGGCGCGCTCCTGTCCGCCCTCCCCCGCCCGATGGCGCTGGGCCGCGTCACGCTCGCCGACGGTACGGAACTCCCGGGCTTCCTCTGCGAACCGTCCGCGCTGACGGACGCGCAGGACATCACGGCCTACGGGGGCTGGCGGGCGTACCTGGCCCGCTGAGACGTGGTGGGAGGGCGGGCCTGTTCAGGCTCGCCCTCCCCACGCCTCGTCAGCCCACGCCTCGTCAGCCGACGCCTCGTCAGCCCACGGACGAGTACGCCACCACGCCCCGCAGCAGCGCGTCGACGGCCTTGCGGGCGTTCTTCGCCACCGACGAACTCTCCGGGGGCGCCGCCGCCGCGATCTGCCCGAGGACGTCGATGACCTGCTTGCACCACCGCACGAAGTCCCCGGCCGGCATCTCGACCTCCCGCAGCACCTCGTCGAGGCCCTTGCCCGAGGCCCACATGTGTGCGGCCCAGGCGAAGCCGAGGTCGGGCTCGCGCTGCCCGACGCCCTCGGTCTGGCTGATCCGGAAGTCCTCCTCCAGGGCGTCCAGCCGGCCCCAGATCCGCACCATCTCGCCGAGCGCGGCCTTGGCCTTGCCCGAGGGAAGCTTCGGCGCCATCGCGTCGTCGCTGGTCCGCGCCTCGAACACCAGCGCCGAGACGCAGGCGGCGAGTTCGGCGGGGGTCAGCCCGTCCCACACCCCGGCCCGCAGGCACTCGCTCGCCAGCAGGTCCAGCTCGCCGTACAGCCGGGCCAGTCGCTTGCCGTGCTCGGTGACCTCGTTGCCCCGCAGGTAGTCCAGCTCGGTCAGCAGAGCCACGATCCGGTCGAAGGTACGGGCGATGGTGTTCGTCCGGCCCTCGATCCGGCGCTCCAGCTGCGAGGTGTCGCGCAGCAGCCGGTAGTAGCGCTCGGCCCAGCGGGCATGGTCCTCGCGGTCGGAGCAGCCGTGGCAGGGATGGGCGCGCAGCGCGGCGCGCAGGCGGGCGATCTCCCGGTCGTCGGCGGCCTGGGAGCGGCCCCTGCGGGAGCGCTCCGGCTCGATGTGGCCGGCCTTGGTGCGCAGCGCGGAAGCGAGGTCGCGGCGGGACTGGGGCGAGCGCGGATTGAACGACTTCGGGATCCGCATCCGCTCCAGCGCCTCGACCGGCACCGGGAAGTCCATCGTGGCCAGTCGCTTGACCTGCCGTTCGGCGGTCAGGACGAGCGGGCGCGGACCGTCCTGGTGCTCGAAGCCGCGGTGGCCGTTGGCCCGGCCGGCGGGCAGGCCCGGGTCGAGGACCAGCGCCAGCCCGGCGTACTTGCCGGTCGGCACATGGATGACGTCGCCCGGCTTGAGCTTCTCCAGCGCCACCGCCGCCTCGGCCCGCCGCTGGGCCGCACCCTGCTTGGCCAGCTCGGTCTCGCGGTCCTTGAGTTCGCGGCGCAGTCGCGCGTACTCCTCGAAGTCGCCGAGGTGGCAGGTCATGGAGGCCTTGTAGCCCTCAAGGCCCTCCTCGTTGCGCTGGACCTGCCGCGAGATCCCGACGACCGACCGGTCGGCCTGGAACTGCGCGAACGAGGTCTCCAGCAGCTCGCGCGAACGGTGCCGCCCGAACTGCTGCACCAGGTTGACCGCCATGTTGTACGACGGTTTGAAGCTGGAGCGCAGCGGATACGTGCGGGTGCCCGCCAGACCGGCCAGGTGGTCGGGGTTCATCGCGCGCTGCCACAGCACGACGGCGTGGCCCTCGACGTCGATGCCACGTCGGCCGGCGCGGCCGGTGAGCTGCGTGTACTCGCCGGGGGTGATGTCGGCGTGCTGCTCGCCGTTCCACTTGACGAGCTTCTCCAGCACCACCGAGCGCGCGGGCATGTTGATGCCGAGCGCGAGGGTCTCGGTGGCGAAGACGGCCTTGACCAGCCCTTGGACGAACAGCTCCTCGACGACCTCCTTGAAGGTCGGCAGCATGCCCGCGTGGTGGGCGGCGATGCCCCGCTCCAGGCCCTCCAGCCACTCGTAGTAGCCGAGGACGTGCAGGTCCTCGTCGGGGATGGCGGCGGTGCGCTCCTCCACCAGGGAACGCACCCGTTCGCGCGCGTCCTCGTCGTTGAGCCGCAGCCCGGCGTACAGGCACTGCTGGACGGCGGCCTCGCAGGCGGCACGGCTGAAGATGAACGTGATCGCGGGCAGCAGGCCCTCGGCGTCGAGCCGCTCGATGACCTCCGGCCGCCCCGGCGTCCACACCCTCGACCGCTGCCTGCGCTCGCGCTCCCGGTCCGCCTCGCGGATGTTCCGGCCGCGCTTGCGGTCCTGGTACGACGGCCGGCTCGCCTCCATGCGGGCCAGCCGCGAGAGGACGGGGTTGACCGCCCTGCGGTGGCCCTCGCCCTCCTCGAACAGGTCGTACATCCGCCGCCCGGCGAGCACGTGCTGGAACAGCGGCACGGGCCGGTGCTCCGAGACGATCACCTCGGTGTCGCCGCGCACGGTGTCCAGCCAGTCGCCGAACTCCTCGGCGTTGGACACGGTCGCCGAGAGCGAGATCAGGGTGACCGACTCGGGGAGGTGGATGATCACTTCCTCCCATACGGCGCCCCGGAAGCGGTCGGAGAGGTAGTGCACCTCGTCCATCACCACGTACCCGAGGCCGAGGAGGGTCTGCGAACCCGCGTACAGCATGTTCCGCAGGACCTCGGTGGTCATCACGATCACCGGGGCATCGGAGTTGACGCTGTTGTCGCCGGTGAGCAGGCCGACCTTGTCGGCGCCGTAGCGGCGGCACAGGTCGGAGTACTTCTGGTTGGACAGCGCCTTGATGGGTGTCGTGTAGAAGCACTTCTTGCCCTGCTGGAGGGCGAGGTGGACGCCGAACTCGCCGACGATCGTCTTGCCCGAGCCGGTCGGGGCGGCCACCAGGACGCCCTTGCCCGACTCGAGCGCCTGGCAGGCCTCGATCTGGAAGGGGTCGAGACCGAAGTCGTACATCTCGCGGAAGGAGGCGAGCGCGGTGGCCTGCTCGACAGCACGCTTACGGGCTGCCGCGTACCGCTCGGCCGGTGAGAGGTCCTCTGTCATCGTGCTTTCGAGCGTACCGGGCCGCACTGACAACAGGACGATCATTATCCGGATCCACGGCCGGGAACACGCAGCGTGGCCGGGGCGCCACGTGGGCGCCCCGGCCACGGGGCGGATCCGTCCTGTGCGTACCCGGTGCTCAGGTCACGTCGTCGTAGCCGTTGACCCGCTCCGCGGTCGCCTGCTCGGGCAGCGCCCGGCTGGGGGCCACCGCCTCGACCTCACCGATGGCCTCGGGCGTGAGATCCAGCTCGGAGGCCTCGTCGTCGGCGGGGCTCAGGGCGTCGCGGCGGCGCCTGCGGCGGTCGTTCAGCAGGGAGAAGCCGGTCGCGAAGAAGTAGAGGATCCAGATCGGCCCGGCGAGCGCCAGCATGGTCAGCGGGTCGGTGCTGGGCGTGGCCACTGCCGCGAAGACCGTGATGCCCATGATCATGCCGCGCCACCAGCTCATCATGCGGCGGCCGGTCAGTGCCCCCGTCAGGTTGAGCATGACCAGCAGGAGGGGCAGTTCGAAGGAGAGGCCGAAGACGAGCACCATGCGGACGATCAGGTCGAGCAGATCGTCGAGCGGCAGCTGGTTGTCCAGATCCGCCGGCGAGAACTCGAGGAGCACCTTCGCCATCGTCGGCAGCGTCTTGTACGCGAAGAAGGCACCGCCGAGGAACAGCGGTACGCCGGTGCCGACGAACGCGTAGGCGTACTTGCGCTCGTGCTTGTGCAGGCCGGGGGCGACGAAGCCCCACAACTGGTAGAGCCAGACCGGCGACGCGAAGATCACACCCGCCATGAGGGAAACCTTCAGGGCGAGCGTGAACGGGGTGAGCAGACCGTTGAGCACGATGCGGGCGCAGTTGCCGCTGCTCTGCTGTGCCAGCTCGGAGAAGGTCGAATCGCACCCCACCGCGGTCAGGATCGGGTTCGTGAAGAACTCGATGATGTCCTTGTAGAAAAAGGCGGCGACGATCGTCACGGCGACGATGGCCAGCAGCGCCTTCGCCAGCCGGTTGCGCAGCTCACGAAGGTGTTCCGCGAGGGGCATCCGCCCCTCCGGGTCCTTCTCCTTCTTGCGGGCAGACTTGAGCAACCCACGTTCCCATCTCGTGCGGCGGGCCGGAGATCACCGGCCCTGCGTCAGCGCTTGGTCGAATCCGTGGGCTCGCTGACCGGGCGCGAGCTGGTCACGTCACCGGGGGAAGCCTGGATCGTGCGCTGGACGGGGGGCTGCTGGTCGTCGTGCGGCGGGGCCGCGGGAGCGGACGCGTTGTCCTGGCCCTCGGTCTTCATCGCCTTGGCCTCGCTCTTGAGGATGCGCGCGGACTTGCCGAGCGAGCGCGCCATGTCCGGAAGCTTCTTCGCGCCGAACAGCAGGATGATGACGACGAGGATGAGAATGATCTCGGGGGCGCCGAGCCTTCCGAACATAAGTCTTTACCTTCTCACCGAGGCGGCTGGGTGGGACTGCTGTCCGACCGGCCGGACACATGTCCGAGCGATCGTGCTGACAGCGATCGTAACGCTCAGGGGTAAACGTGAGGCAATCCCCGTGCGTACTCCCGGTCCGCGTTCCGGGCCTCGTTCTCCGGACCGCGACCAGCAGCGTACCTGTCCGAACCACCGGGACGGGAGGGTGAAGTGACCCGGAACGCGGTCCGCGCGGGACTCACAGCACGGCCACAGCGGTACTCACACGCTGTCCACGGCCCGAGCCGCGCTCAGCGACGCCCGTTCCAGTTCCTCGGCAGCCCGGCCGATGCGCTGCGCGGAATCCGCGACCTGCCGGCCCAGACGCCGCGCCTCCAGGAAGACCCGCACGGCGAACACCGCGAGCACGGCGAGACCCAGAAAACCCACAGCTACCGCGAACATCGGCCAGAACATGACGCCGAGCTTAGGGCCTGGCCGGCCGATCATGGCGGACAGGCCCCCGAACCTCGCTACGGCATCTGCAGCCGCAGGGTCCGCACCCCGCCCCCGGTGAGCAGCTCCACGACCCGCTCACCGGCCGGCTTGCGCACGGCGGCACCGCACTCCGGGCAGGTGAAGGAGTAGAACGTGGTCCGGCTGGAGCCGCCGATGGCCAGCCGCAACGCACCCGCGGCGAGTTCGAACCGGCCGCGGCAGTCCGGGCAGCCGGCCCGGAAGACCACCGGGGCCACGCTTCTCATCCCCGAGAACGCCGAGGCCACCGAGATGCCCCGCACACCGGACGTCGTCACCGACTCGCTCACCGCTGCTGCTCCCGCCCGTCGATCCGCCCCCGCACCGGCCCGGTGCTCCCACCGGCGGTGCCCGCCGTGCCCCCGTACCCCTCGACGTCCGCGGCCTCCACCCCGTCGTACGCCGCCAGCGCCTCGCGGGCGGCGCGGCGGGCGCTGTCGGCGAGGTCCTGCGGCGACACGATGCGGCCGTCGCGGCCGAGGCGCAGCGCCAGACGCCGCAGCGAGGCGGGCTCGGGGGTGCGCAGAGTGATCCGCAGGCCGCCGTCGGGCAGCTCGTCGGCGCTGTCGTGCGGGTAGTACTCGGCGACCCAGCGCCCGCCGGGCCCCACCTCGACGACGACCTCCGGGTCCTCGGCCGCCGGCTGCACCAGCCCCTCCGACAGGTCCCGCAGCTCGACCTCGGGCGGCGCCGACGGCTCGTCGAGGATCCTGATCTCGGCGACCCGGTCGAGGCGGAAGGTGCGACGCGCCTCGGAACGCCGGCACCAGGCCTCGACGTACGTGTGCCCGACGCTCACCAGGCGGATGGGGTCGATCTCGCGCTCGGTGACCTCGTCACGCGCGGGCGAGTAGTAGCGGATCCACAGCCGGCGGCGCTCGGAGATCGCCCGGTCGACGTCGGCGAAGACACCGCCCTCGGCCTCGAAGGTCACCGACAGGCGCGAGCTGGCGCCCGCCGCCTCACCGGCGGCGGTCTCCACCTTGGCGGTGGCCCGCAGCAGCGCCTGGCGGTCGCTCTCGCGCAGCCCCGGCAGGGTCGCCACCGCGCGGGCCGCCACCAGCAGCGCGGTCGCCTCGTCGGCGGCCAGCCGCAGCGGCTCGGCGGCGTCCGCACCGAGGGCGGCCGGGTTGTGCCACCAGATCCGCTCACCGTCGGTGTCGATGTCGAGCAGGTCACCGCCGCGGAAGCTGGTCCCGCACATGGGCAGCACGTCGAGGTCGGAGACCAGCTCGTCCTCGGTGATCCCGAAGGCCCGTGCCACGTCCTCGATGCGCGCTCCGGGACGCTCCCGCAGATACGTCACCAGGGAGAGCATCCGGCGGGTCTGGTCGATCGCGTTCGCCGGCCTGACCGGTTTGCCTGCCACTGTGTTGCTCGCTCCCCCTCAGCCCTTGGCCACGGCGCGCAGCCGGTCCACCACGTCGGCCCGCAGCTCCGCGGGTTCCAGCACCACCACGTCCGGCCCGAACTCCACCAGCCAGGCATCCAGCCCGTGCCCGTACGGAATCTCCAACTCGTCCCACCCGTCCCCGAGTTCCCGCACCGCCGTGGCCCTCGCCCGCAACGGGTACCCGGAGCCGCCGCGCAGCCGGATCAGCGCCCTGCGGTCGGCGTTCTCCCCCGCCCAGCTCGCGACGGTCTCACGGACGGTGACGACGTCGGGCACGGGCGCCGTGAACGCCGTACCGCGAGAGCGGACCTTGCCGGTGATCCGGGACAGCCGGAAGACGCGCTCGGCGCCCCGGTCGCGGTCCCAGCCCGCGAGGTACCAGTGGCCACGCCAGCACTCCAGCGCCCACGGCTCCACATGCCGGGGCTCGGGGCGCGCGGCGGTGGCCTTGCGGTAGTCGAAGACGACGGGCCGACGGTCGCGGCAGGCCAGCATCAGCGGCTCGAACGCCGCCTCGTGGACGGGGATGCGCGGTTCCAGGGCACTGTGCGGCTCGTACGGGTCGACATCCTCGGGCAGTCCGGCCGCGCGCAGCTTCTGCAGGGCTCCGCTGGCCGCGCCGGCGAGCCTGGCCTGCTGCCACACCTTGGCCGCCAGACCCAGGGCGGCGGCCTCCTCGGCGTCGAGGGTGATGGGCGGCAGCCGGTTGCTGTCACGACGGGCGAGGTAGCCGACCTCGCCGTCCAGGCTCTCCACGGTCTCGATGACCAGGCCCAGCTCGCGCAGGTCGTCCTTGTCCCGCTCGAACATCCGGTTGAAGGAATCGTCGGAACCGGCCACGCCCCTGCCCGGACCGAACGACTCGACGTAGGCCTCGATGGAGTCACGCAGCTCGCGCTTGCTGAGCGGCCGCCGCGTCCCGAGGAGACACAGCGCCAGGTTCATCAGCCGCTCTGCCTTGGCAATGGCCATCGACGCCCTTCGCCTTTCCTATGGTGCTTCCGACGGATGACCGTACCGCTCCGTGGTGCCCGGACAAAAGCCGAGGGCCCACGCCCGGACAGGCATGGGCCCCAGGTGGTCGAGACCGGTCGTACGACGATCAGACCCCGAGCAGGTCGACCACGAAGATCAGCGTCTCGCCGGGCTTGATCGCCGGGGTCGGGCTCTGGTTGCCGTAGGCGAGGTGAGCCGGAATGGTCAGCTGGCGACGGCCACCGACCTTCATGCCCTGCACGCCCTGGTCCCAGCCCTTGATGACCCGGCCGCCACCCAGCGGGAAGCGGAACGGCGTACCGCGGTTCCAGCTGGCGTCGAACTCCTCGCCGGTGCTGAAGGCGACACCGACGTAGTGCACGGAGACGTTCTGGCCCGCCTTCGCCACCTCACCGTCACCCTCCCAGATGTCCTTGATCTCAAGGTCCGCCGGGGGCTCGCCACCCGGGAAGTCGATCTCGGGCTTCTCGATGCTCACGTCTTACGCTCCTGCTTGTTCGCGGAAAGGCAACAGCACAGTCTTACATCACGGCGGCGTCACATCTTCGCGAGGATGTCCACCGTGAAAACCATCGTGGAGTCCTTCTCGATCCCGCTGCCGGCCGGCGGCTGGTCGCCGTACCCCAGGTCGGGCGGGATGACGATGACGACGCGGCTGCCGACCTTCTTCCCCGTCAGTCCCTGACCCCAGCCCTTCACGACCTGCTGGAGCGAGAACGAGGTCAGCGCCGACCTCTTGTACGTCGAGTCGAACTCCTTGCCGGTGTCCCAGACGACGCCCTTGTACTGCACGAGGACGGTCTCGTCGGCCGCGACGACCTCGCCGTCCCCCTCGATGACGTAGTTCGCCACCAGCTTCTTCGGCGGAGCGGTCTTGGGGATCTTGACGGAGGGAGCCTTGCCGTCCGTGTTGGTGCCCACCACCGGTACCGCGGCGTCGTCCTGGGGGACGTCCTCGCCCTTGGCCGAACTCTTGGCGTTGAAGGTGTCCTCGATGTCGAACACGAACACCATCGTGTCCGTGCCCTTCACACCCAGCTCCGCGTTGCCCTCCTTGCCGAAACCCCAGGTGGGCGGGACGGCGAACTGCACACGGCTGCCGGTCTTCTTGCCGGTGAGGGCGTAACGCCAGCCCTCCATGGTGCTGCCCTGCGCGATCTGGGCGATCCGCGGCGCCTTGCCGTCGTAGGAGTTGTCCAGAACCTTGCCGGTGTCCCAGATCTGGCCGAGGTAGTGGGCCAGGAGGTAGTCGCCCTCAGCGACGGGCCGGCCGCCGCCCGCGACGACCGTCTTGACGGCGAGCTGGTCGGAGGGCTCGCCACTGCCCTTGGCGACCGTCGGCTTCTCCCCGAACTTCGTGCCCGCGGTGATCGCCGGCAACGGTCCGTCGACGATCTTGGGGGCGGGCGCGGCGGAAGGGGCCGAGGCGGAGGGCGACGCACTGCTGTCGACCGCACTCGACGAATCGGACTTGTCGTCCCCGCATCCGGCGAGTGTGACCAGTCCTGCGGGCACGGCGGCAAGAATGAGTGAGCGTCGACGCACGGTGGGGGCCTCGTAATCGGTTGATCTCGGCTGATGGCGTGCGCGCTACCTTACTGACGATTCGGTGCCGATCCAGGTTCCGGCCCGGTTCGGTGCGGCCGCGCCCGGGGACCGTCCCTCGGCACGGCACCGTCGACATGAGCAGGGCGCCGTACGGGAAACGTACGGCGCCCCTGTTGCGTTCCGCCATCAGCGGGAAACGCGTTGCCCGGTCACATTCCGGCGATCAGCTTCTCCACGCGGTCGTCCACCGAACGGAACGGGTCCTTGCACAACACAGTCCGTTGCGCCTGGTCGTTGAGCTTGAGATGGACCCAGTCGACGGTGAAGTCCCGCCGCTGCTCCTGCGCCCGGCGGATGAAATCGCCGCGCAACCGCGCCCGAGTGGTCTGCGGAGGAACCGACTTGCCCTCGAAGATCTTCAAGTCGTTGCAGATCCGGGCGGCTTGGCCCTTGCGTTCCAGCAGGTAGTAGAGACCACGACGGCGGTGGATGTCGTGGTAGGCGAGGTCTATCTGCGCCACCCGCGGATTCGACATGGTCATGTTGTGCTTGGCCCTGTACCGCTCGATGAGCTTGTACTTCATGACCCAGTCGATCTCGGTGCCGATACGGTCGAGGTCCTCCGCCTCGATCGCGTCCAGCGTGCGGCCCCACAGCTCCAGGACCTGGTCGACGACACCCGTACGGATGCCGCGGCGCTCGACGAAGTCGACCGCCTTCTCGTAGTACTCGCGCTGCACCTCGAGAGCGGAGGCCTCACGGCCGCTGGCCAGGCGCACCTTGCGCCGCCCCGTGATGTCATGGCTGACCTCGCGGATCGCCCGGATCGGGTTCTCCAGGGTGAGGTCACGCATGACGGTGCCCGCCTCGATCATGCGCAGCACCAGATCGGTCGCGCCGACCTTGAGCAGCATGGTCGTCTCGGACATGTTCGAGTCGCCCACGATGACATGCAGCCGGCGATAGCGCTCGGCGTCGGCATGCGGCTCGTCGCGGGTGTTGATGATGGGCCGCGAGCGGGTCGTCGCCGAGGAGACGCCCTCCCAGATGTGCTCGGCCCGCTGACTGACGCAGAAGACGGCCCCACGAGGCGTCTGCAGCACCTTGCCGGCGCCGCACAGCAGCTGCCGGGTCACCAGGAAGGGGATGAGGATGTCCGCGAGCCGGGAGAACTCCCCGTGCCGGGCCACCAGATAGTTCTCGTGGCAACCGTAGGAGTTGCCCGCCGAGTCGGTGTTGTTCTTGAAGAGGTAGACGTCGCCCGCGATTCCTTCCTCGTGCAGGCGTCGCTCCGCGTCCACCAGGAGTCCTTCGAGAATGCGCTCGCCGGCCTTGTCGTGGGTGACCAGTTCGGTCACATTGTCACATTCGGGTGTCGCGTATTCCGGATGCGATCCCACGTCGAGATAGAGGCGGGCGCCGTTCCGCAGAAAGACATTGCTGCTTCGGCCCCATGACACGACACGGCGGAAGAGGTATCGCGCCACCTCGTCAGGCGACAGGCGGCGCTGTCCCCTGAACGTGCACGTGACGCCGTACTCGTTCTCCAGCCCGAAAATGCGGCGGTCCATGAGTGAACATTACGCCCGATCCCCTGAACTGAAACGGGGTTCGGCAGCACGGTTTGGATCATTTTCCGATGAAGCCGCAACAACACCACTTCCGACGGGAACTGCCAGTACCCGCCCTGTGGCCAGCAAAACCACCAGAGCCACAGCACCCGCCGCACCCGGCACCGCGAAGCCCCACTGGGCACCGCCCGCCTCGACGACCGGGCCCGCCACGGCCGTTCCCAGCGAATGACCGACCGTGAACGTCGTCACCAGCCAGGAGAACGCCTCGGTGACCGTGCCACGCGGAGCGTGCCGGTCGATGATGACGAACGCGCAGGCGAGCACCGGCGCGAGGAACACACCGGCGAGCGCCGTCAGGCCCACCATCGCGACCGCCCCCGGCATCAGCATGAGCGGCAGATAACACACCGCCAGAAACGCCACCAGGACCCGCAGTCGCCGCTCCGGCACCCCCACCCACCGCCGCGCCCCGTACGCCACACCGCCGACCAGCGCACCGATCCCCACCGCGGCCATCAGCCAGCCGTACACCACGTCACCCCCGTGATCGTCGGCGTACGGCACGGCGGCCACCGTGATGGAACCCAGCGCGATACCGACGAACAGGAAGGCACCCAACAGCACCAGCAGGCCCGGCGAACGCAACGCGCCGAGCCAGTGCGCCTCACGCGGAGCGGAACGCCACGCGCGCGAAGGCGGCGAGAGAACCACGGTCAGCGCGCCGAGCACCCCGAGCGCGTTGATCACCAGCAACGCGGCCCGCTCCGACCACAGCGACGTGCACAGCGTCACCAGCAACGGCCCGACGGCGAACATCACCTCCTGCGCCACCGCGTCCATGGCGTACGCCGTGTGCACCTGGTCCTCCCGGCGCAGCACCGAGGGCCACAACGCCCGCAGACCGCCCTCCAGAGGCGGGGTGAACAGCCCGGAGGCCGCGACGGAGACGTACGCGAGCGGCAGCGGGTCGGTGCCGGTGAGGGCGAAGACGGCCATCGCGAGGGCCGCGGCGACCGCGGCGGGCAACTGCACACGCGGCTGGCCACGCAGGTCGACGAGGCGGCCCAGCAGGGGCTGGCCGACCGCGTTGGCGACGCCGTACACGGCCGCCAGCGCGCCCGCGAGGGTGTAGCTGCCGCCCTGCGAACGGACGAAGAGCACGATCGCGATGGCCGCCGTGGCGCTGGGCAGCCGTCCCACGAGGGTGCCGGCGAGCAGCCGGGCCGCATGTCTCGCCCTGAGGATCTCGAGGTATCCCGCGGCCATGTCCCGCCTCCGTCGGCTCACCCGAGACGGTCCGCACCGCCCAGGTTTTACGTATAACCCGTCTCGGTCATACGTACCATGTGCGCTGTTCACCCGTCCACACGAAAGAGCAGGCCCACGGTGGCACGAGCCAGCACGCGCCCCACGAGCCGCGACGTCGCCCAGGCCGCGGGAGTCTCCCAGGCCGCCGTCTCACTCGTCCTCGGCGACAAATGGCGTGGCCGGGTCTCCGAGACCACCGCCGAACGCGTACGCCAAGCAGCCCGCGACCTCGGCTACCGCCCCAACCTCGCCGCCCGCAACCTCCGCCTCGGCCACACCCGAACCATCCTCCTCGTCGTCCCCGAACTCACCACCGAATTCTTCGCCGGCGTCTACACCGGCGCCGCCCGCCTCGCCGCCGCCCACGGCTTCGGCGTCGTCCTCTACCCCTCCCCCGAAGGC
>NZ_MUBA01000025.1 GCF_002154575.1 Streptomyces bobili | reverse complement strand
AGGACCTTCTCATCGGCGGGCGTGAGCTGCTTCAACCGGGTACGGACCGCCACCCCCGCAGGACCGGGCACGACAAACGACGCCGCAAGCTCCCGCAACCCGCCCACCCCCCCATACAGCCCTCGAAAAGCCGGTCATCACACCCAACGAGCCCCACCCGGAAAGGTCACACATTCGACGGACGAACCCTGGTTCCCATCTTGTCTTGGAAGAGCAGCCCCGGCCGCCGGCCGGGAGCGCCAGCACTCACTCACATACATCAGGACGCACTCGTACTCAGGCAAACCCCAGCAGTTCCCAACCCCTCCGCCGCCCTGTGGAAAACCCCCGCGCCGGGTACGCCGGACACCCCGCCGTCCCGCACCTTTCCCTCCGGCGCACTACGCTCGGGGCTCATGAGCGACAGGCACATCAGTCAGCATTTCGAGACCCTCGCGATCCACGCGGGCAACACCGCCGATCCCCTCACCGGCGCGGTCGTCCCGCCGATCTACCAGGTCTCGACCTACAAGCAGGACGGCGTCGGCGGCCTGCGCGGCGGCTACGAGTACAGCCGCAGCGCCAACCCGACCAGGACCGCCCTGGAAGAGAACCTGGCAGCCCTGGAGGGCGGCGTCCGGGGTCTCGCGTTCGCGTCAGGACTGGCGGCCGAGGACTGCCTGTTGCGTACGCTGCTCAGCCCCGGCGACCACGTGGTCATCCCGAACGACGCGTACGGCGGCACGTTCCGCCTGTTCGCGAAGGTCGTCTCCCGGTGGGGCGTGGAGTGGTCGGTGGCCGACACCAGCGACCCGGCCGCCGTACGGGCCGCGATCACGCCGAAGACGAAGGCGGTGTGGGTGGAGACGCCCTCCAACCCGCTGCTCGGCATCACCGACATCGCGGCCGTCGCCCAGGTGGCGCGGGACGCGGGCGCCCGCCTCGTCGTGGACAACACCTTCGCCACGCCGTATCTCCAGCAGCCGCTGGCGCTCGGCGCGGACGTCGTCGTGCACTCGCTCACCAAGTACATGGGCGGTCACTCGGACGTCGTCGGCGGTGCGCTGATCGTCGGCGACCGCGAACTCGGTGAGGAGCTGGCGTACCACCAGAACGCGATGGGCGCGGTCGCCGGACCGTTCGACTCCTGGCTGGTGCTGCGCGGCACGAAGACGCTGTCGGTGCGCATGGACCGGCACAGCGAGAACGCGACCAAGGTCGCCGACATGCTGACCCGGCACGCGCGCGTGACGAAGGTTCTCTACCCGGGCCTGCCGGACCACCCCGGCCACGAGGTCGCCGCCAAGCAGATGAGGGCGTTCGGCGGCATGGTGTCGTTCCAGGTGGCGGGCGGCGAGGAGGCGGCGGTCGAGGTCTGCAACCGCGCGAAGGTGTTCACGCTGGGCGAGTCCCTCGGCGGCGTCGAGTCGCTGATCGAGCACCCCGGTCGCATGACGCACGCGTCCACGGCCGGTTCGGCCCTGGAGGTCCCGGCCGACCTGGTGCGGATCTCGGTCGGCATCGAGAACGTCGACGACCTGCTGGCGGACCTCCAGCAGGCCCTCGGCTAGACCGGACCCACGGTCACCAGCCGGTGAGGGGTGGGGTCGTCTCCGACGGCGGCTCCACCCACGGCTCGGCCACCATCGCCCAGACGGTGAAGCCGACGGCCGCCGCCCACAGCAGCAGCCACAGCAGGCGCCGGGCGAGCGTGCGGCGGCGGAGCATACGGCTGCCGCGGCGGACGGCGTCCGCGTGCAGCTCGGGCGGCAGCCGGGGCACCGTGCGTTCCATGATCTGCCGGACGGCGGCCTCCCGCTGGGTCCGGTTCATGTCACCGCCGCCTTCGCCTCGGGGAGCGGGGGTGCCGGCGCGGCGGGTGGGTGCAGGACGGTCGCCGTCGCCCGGTCACAGATGGCGTGGACACGTTCCGCCGGCAGGCCCAGGAGTGCCGCGACCTGCTCCTCTCCGACGCCCTCGTAGAGTCTGAGGACCAGGATCAGGCGTTCCTGCGCGGTGAGCCCGGCCAGCGGGCCGGCGAGGTGTCGCCCGGCCCGGCCCCGGGCGGTGTAGCGGTGCCAGGTGGCGTACTGGTGCCAGGCGGTGTCGGCGAAGCGGATGGCGAGGTGCCGGCGGGCGTGGTCGTAGGGGTCCTCGCCGTGCAGCCTGTCCCAGCACGCGTACGTGTGCGCGAGGGCGACGGTCAGCAGCCGTCGCGCGCGCGGGTTGTCGCCGGGCGGTTCCCCGGTGAGCAGGGTGGCGGTCTGCGTCAGCCGCCCGCCCGCGCCGGCCACGAACGCCTCGAACTCCTTGGCCCGGCGGACGTCCTGGGCCGCATGCCGTGCTCGCACCGCGCGCCTCCCGCCTGCCGGCGACCCCCTGGGACGGATCCCGGCCGTCTGCGGCGGACGGGCACCCGGTCTCATATGAGGCCAGGGGCGGGCCGTCGGTCAAGAGCCGCGCACGCGCGGGATGCGCCGCATGCCCTCACGCGCGCGCGTGGGCGTCAGGAAGCCGGTGCGGGCTCGGCGCCCGGGAGACCGTGGGAGGCCATCCGGCTGGACAGCGCGGTGTTGAAGCGCGTGAGGAGCGCGCAGAACGCCTCGCGCTCCTGCGGGCTCCAGTCGTTGGTCAGCTCGGCCATCAACTGACGTCTGGAGGAGCGGACTTCGTCCAGCCGGGACAACCCGCGCGGAGACAGCTGGAGCACCACGGCACGCCCGTCCTCGGGGTGCGAGGTCCGCTTGACCAGACCGGTGTCGACCAGCGGAGCGACCTGCCGGGTGACCGTCGACGAGTCGATGCCCATGCTTGCGGCGAGCGCCTTGACGCCCATCGGGCCTTCCTTGTCGAGGCGGTTGAGCAGCAGGTACGCGGCGCGGTCCATGGAGTTGCGGACCTGCCCGACCCCGCCGAGCCGGGTCTGTTCGGCACGGCGCGCGAACACCGCCACCTCGTGCTGCAACGTGTCGAGAAGACCGGTGTCACCGAGGGTCGTCATGTCCATCGACATTCCAGGTGTTGTGGGCATGGCCGGGGGCTCGCTTCGTGAAAAGGGGGCTGGGTTGGGGGACAGGGTACGCGGCCCGGAGGCGGGTCGTACCGGCGCTGCGGAAACCGGTCTCGGTGGTTGGTCACAGCGGTCGTTCCCGCCTGTGAACTGCGATGCTGGTGTCATGAGCTATGGCACGGCTGACTCCTTGCGGCCCGTCACCCTCGACGATGTGCGCGGTGCCCAGAAGATGCTTTCGGGTGTGGCGCGGGTGACCGCGATGGAGGGCAGCAGGTACCTGTCCCAGCTCGTCGGGGCACCGGTGCACCTCAAGTGCGAGAACCTCCAGCGGACCGGTTCCTTCAAGCTGCGCGGCGCGTACGTCCGGATCGCCGGGCTGCTGCCGGAGGAGCGGGCGGCCGGGGTCGTCGCGGCGAGCGCGGGAAACCACGCGCAGGGGGTCGCGCTGGCGTCCACGCTGCTGGGCGTGCGCTCCACGGTGTTCATGCCGAACGGCGCCCCGCTCCCGAAGATCAGCGCGACCCGGGAGTACGGCGCGCAGGTGCGTCTGCACGGGCACGTGGTCGACGAGACGCTGGCGGCTGCGCAGGAGTACGCGGCGGAGACCGGCGCGGTGTTCATCCACCCCTTCGACCACGCGGACGTGATCGCCGGGCAGGGCACGGTGGGTCTGGAGATCCTGGAGCAGTGCCCGGAGGTGCGCACGATCGTCGTCGGGATCGGTGGCGGGGGACTGGCGGCGGGTATCGCGGTCGCGGTGAAGGCACTGCGGCCGGACGTGCGGATCGTCGGTGTGCAGGCGGAGGGCGCGGCGGCGTATCCACCGTCGCTGGCGGCGGGCCGGCCGGTGTCGTTGCGCAGTCCGGCGACGATGGCGGACGGCATCAAGGTCGGCCGGCCAGGTGACGTGCCGTTCGGGATCGTCGGCGACCTGGTGGACGAGGTGCGCACGGTGTCGGAGGACGCGCTGGCCACCGCGCTGCTGCTGTGCCTGGAGCGGGCCAAGCTGGTGGTCGAGCCGGCCGGGGCGAGCCCGGTGGCGGCGCTGATGAGCGAGCCGGACGCCTTCGAGGGGCCGGTCGTCGCGGTGCTCTCCGGCGGCAACGTCGATCCGCTGCTGATGCAGCGCGTCCTGCGGCACGGCATGTCCGCGCAGGGCCGCTACCTGGCCGTACGGCTGCGGCTGACGGACCGGCCGGGGGCGCTCGCGACGCTTCTCGGGGTGTTGTCAGTGGTCGACGCTAACGTCCTCGATGTGAGCCACGTACGGACCGACCCACGGCTCGGGCTCACGGAGGCGGAGGTCGAGCTGCACCTGGAGACGAAGGGGCCGGTGCACTGCGCCGAGGTCGGTCAGGCCCTGCGCGAGGCCGGGTACATCGTCATCGGTTGAGGTCACAGCCTCTTCGGTCACTCTTTCGAGTAAGTCCATTGAGAGACGCGATACATCGCGTTACGGTGTGTGTCACGCCATCTCGCCGGTGTCTTCGGCGCATCTCGATCGGGCGGAACGAAACGCACAAACCTAGGCTTTCCGAAGAATCCCAACGATGAAGATCCCCAACAACGAAGATCCCCAACGACGTGGAGACTCACATGCCAGGCGCCATCTATGCCGAAGGCCTGGTGAAGACCTTCGGTGACGTAAGGGCTCTGGACGGCGTCGACCTGGACGTCCCGGAGGGCACCGTCCTCGGCCTCCTCGGGCCGAACGGCGCGGGCAAGACCACCGCGGTCCGCTGCCTCACCACTCTTCTGCGCCCGGACAGCGGCCGGGCCGTGGTCGCCGGCCTCGACGTGCTCAAGAACCCCAACGAGGTCCGGCGTCGAATAGGCCTCTCCGGCCAGTTCGCCGCCGTCGACGAGTATCTGACCGGCCGCGAGAACCTCCAGATGGTCGGACAGCTCTACCAGATGAAGGCGAAGGACGCGAAGGTCCGGGCCGCCGAGCTGCTCGACCAGTTCGACCTCGCCGACGCCGCCGACCGCACGGCGAAGACCTACTCCGGAGGCATGCGCCGCCGGCTCGACCTGGCCGCCGCGCTGGTGGTCTCGCCGCCCGTGATGTTCATGGACGAGCCGACGACCGGCCTCGACCCGCGCAACCGCCAGCTCCTGTGGGAGGTGATCAAGCGCCTCGTATCCGGCGGTACGACGCTGCTGCTCACCACGCAGTACCTGGAGGAGGCCGACCACCTCGCCCACGACATCGCGGTCGTCGACCACGGCAAGGTCATCGCCCGCGGCACCTCCGACCAGCTCAAGGCCCGCACCGGCGGCGAGCGCGTGGAGGTCGTGGTGCACGACCGCGAGCACATACCCACCGCCGTCGAGGTCCTGACCGGCTTCGGCAAGGGCGAGACCGCCGTCGAGGAGCACACCCGCAAGCTCACCGTGCCCGTCTCCGGCGGCGCCAAGCTCCTCGCCGAGGTCATCCGCGAGCTGGACACCCGCGGCATCGAGATCGACGACATCGGCCTGCGCCGCCCCACCCTCGACGACGTCTTCCTGTCCCTCACCGGACACGCCGCCGAGGCCAAGCCCGAAGAGAACGGCAAGGAGGCCGTGAAATGAGCGCCGTCACCGACGCCGTCCGGGGCACGGCCCTGGGCAACCCGCTCGGGCAGAGCGTCCGGGACTCCCTGGTCGTTGCAAAACGCAACCTGATCCGGATGTCACGGATCCCCGAGATGGTCATTTTCGGGCTCATCCAGCCCATCATGTTCGTGGTGCTGTTCACGTACGTCTTCGGCGGATCCATGCAGATCGGCGGCAGCACCAGCGCCACCGACTACACGAACTTCCTCATGGCGGGGATCTTCGCCCAGACCGTCACCTTCGCCACCGCCGGAGCCGGCGCGGGCATCGCCGACGACATGCACAAGGGGCTCATCGACCGCTTCCGTTCCCTGCCCATGGCCCGCGGCGCGGTCCTCACCGGGCGCACCCTCGCCGACCTCGTACAGACCGCGCTGACCCTGCTCGTCCTCGCCGCCGTCGCGCTCCTGGTCGGCTGGCGGGTCGGCTCCGACGGCAGCACCAACGCCGCACGGGTCCTGGCGGCCTTCGGCCTGCTGCTCCTCCTCGGCTACGCGTTCACCTGGATCGGCGCCCTGATCGGCCTGTCCGTCCGCACCCCCGAGGCGGCCACCTCCGGCGGACTGATCTGGCTCTTCCCGGTCACCTTCATATCGAACGCCTTCGTGGACACCGGCAACATGACGCCGTGGCTGCGCCACATCGCCGAGTGGAACCCGTTCAGCGCCACCGTCCAGGCCTGCCGCGTCCTGTTCGCCAACCCGGGACAGTCGGCGTCCGACGCCTGGCCCATGCAGCACCCGGTCTGGGCCTCGCTGATCTACTCGGTGCTGATCATCCTCATATTCCGCACCCTGGCGGTCCGCAAGTACCGCTCGGCCACCGCGTGACCGCCCGACACCGCACCGCATGACCGCGTCACACCGCACGGCATGACGAGACCCCCGGCGCCACGGGGGGCGCCGGGGGTCTCGTCACCGGAAATGGGGACCGCTCCTCGGCCGGGGGACCGGCCGGGATGCGTCAGCCGTGGTAGGGCACGGCCTTGAGGATGCGTACGGAGGCCTTCTTGCCGTTCGGGAGTTCGTACTGCACGTCCTCGCCGACCTTGTGGTCGACCACGGCGGAGCCCAGCGGAGACTGCGGCGAATAGGTCTCGATGTCGGAACTCGCGTACTCACGCGAGGCCAGCAGGAAGTCCAGGGTGTCGTCCTCGTCGCCGTCGAAGGCGATCGTCACGACCATGCCGGGCGCCACCGTGCCGTCCGAGGACACCGGGGCCGCGCCGACCTTGGCGTTGTCCAGGAGCTGGGTCAGCTGGCGGATGCGCAGTTCCTGCTTGCCCTGCTCCTCCTTGGCCGCGTGGTACCCACCGTTCTCGCGCAGGTCGCCCTCCTCACGCGCGGCCGCGATCTTGCCGGCGATCTCGGTGCGCGCAGGACCAGTAAGGTACTCAAGCTCATCCTTGAGCTTGTTGTACGCCTCCTGGGTCAGCCAGGTGACGTTCTCGCTGGTCTGGGTCACAGGGTGCTCCTCGTCGGTACAGGGAATACAAAGCTCGCCCTACCCGGAAGCATGTTCCTCCAGGGATGGGCGAAACCACGAGCCTAACAATTCAGCGGCCCGAGGGGGAGGACATAAGCCCTAAGAACCGTGACAACGCAGGTCAGAGCCTGCCTATTCCGGTCGACGATCAGTCGGCGTGACAGCCGAGCAGTTCCGCCGTGGTGCCCCGTGATGTCGTACGGAGCGTGACCACCTTGTCGATCCGCGTGTCGGTGCCGGAGAAGCGGAAGTCGGCGCGGCCCACCTCGGCGCCGTCCTCGGCCTGCGAGCGGACCGTGCAGTAACCGCTCGCGCCGGCGTCCTTGCGGACCTCGAGGTGCACCCGCACCGAGTCGTCCGCGACCTGGAACGTGATCAGCTCGCCGCTGATCTTGTTCTGGCCGACGTAGTGATAGGCGAAGTAGCCGATCAACGCGAGCAGCAGCGCGCCCAGCACGCCACCGGCGACCTTGAGGGTGCGGTCCGCGCGCGCATCCGAGGAACGGCCGTAACGGCCCTCGGGCGGTCGCGTGCTCGCCGTACTCATGATCGTCCTCCCGGCAGGGCCTCCGGCCGGTTGGGCGAAGGTCCGAAAGTGGGGCTCCGGGGCGGCACCACGGAATTATTGGCGCCCCGATTCGGTCACTATAGAAGCCGCCGATCGCACCCCATCCCATGGGGGCGCCGACTTACTGAGGATATGAGTCTTGACTGACCAGCTGCGACTGATGGCCGTGCACGCCCACCCCGACGACGAGTCGAGCAAGGGCGCGGCCACCATGGCGAAGTACGTGTCCGAGGGGGTGGACGTGCTGGTCGTGACCTGCACGGGCGGGGAGCGCGGCTCCATCCTCAATCCCAAGCTGCAGGGCGACAAGTACATCGAGGAGCACATCCACGAGGTACGCAAGAAGGAGATGGACGAGGCCCGCGAGATCCTCGGCGTCAAGCAGGAATGGCTCGGCTTCGTCGACTCCGGGCTGCCCGAGGGCGACCCCCTGCCGCCGCTGCCCGAAGGCTGCTTCGCGCTGGAGGACGTCGACAAGGCGGCCGGTGAGCTGGTGAAGCAGATCCGTTCCTTCCGTCCCCAGGTGATCACCACCTACGACGAGAACGGCGGCTACCCGCACCCCGACCACATCATGACCCACAAGATCTCGATGGTGGCCTTCGAGGGCGCGGACGACACCGCGAAGTACCCGGAGAGCGAGTTCGGTCCGGCGTACCGGCCGCAGAAGCTCTACTACAACCAGGGCTTCAACCGTCCGCGCACCGAGGCGCTGCACCAGGCGCTGCTCGACCGCGGCATGGAGTCGCCGTACGGGGAGTGGCTCCAGCGGTGGAGCGAGTTCGAGCGGGTGGAGCGCACGATCACCACGCACGTTCCGTGTGACGACTTCTACGAGATCCGGGACAAGGCGTTGATCGCGCACGCCACGCAGATCGACCCCGACGGGGGCTGGTTCAGGGTGCCGATGGAGATCCAGCGGGAGGTCTGGCCGACGGAGGAGTACGAGCTGGCGAAGTCGCTCGTCGATACCTCCCTCCCCGAGGACGACCTCTTTGCGGGCATCCGCGACAATGCCTGACATGAGCGCAAGCGTGAGCCTGGCAATGACGCACCTCGTCCCCCTCGCCAAGGAGGTCGACGAGAACAAGGTCACCCCCGGCGTCCTCGGCTTCGTCGTGTTCGCGGCGATGGCGATCGCGGTGTGGGGCCTGATGAAGTCGATGAACCGCCGCATGGCCAAGGTCGACTTCGTGGAGACGCCGACGGACACCGCCGGCGAGACCCCCACGGGGAAGAGCACGCCCGCCAAGGGCTGAGCAGGGCCGGCCGAAGGCACCCCCGGACCCACGGCACCGGACCCACGGCACCGCTACCCGCCCCCGCCGGGCAGGGCGGCGGTGCCGTCGGCCCGTGACGCCATGACGCCGTGAGCCGCCCCCCGACCCCCGGAACCGCGCCCGCCGCCCTGCCCGGCGGGGGCGGGTAG
>NZ_MUBA01000249.1 GCF_002154575.1 Streptomyces bobili | reverse complement strand
ACCACGCGACGTGCAGTACGGCGGACAGGGCCGTCACCGAGAACACGAGATGCCGGCGGAGCCAGCCGCCCACCCGGTCGGGCATCGATCTCATGACAGGTGCGGGTGCGGGTGCGGGTGCGGGTGCGGGTGTGGGTTCGGGTGGCGGTGGGGACGCCGGGGCCGTGGCCCGGTCCTGATCGCCCGTGCCGCGGTCGCGGTCGTGCTCACCGGACTGGGGGGCGGGCACGCGGGCCCGTCGGCCGACGTCCGGGTCCGGACCGGTTTCGTCGGCGCGTTTCGGCTCCGCAGTGGCCACCTGAAGGCACTCCCCGTGTCCCGTCTTCCACTCTCGGACGCGTCCCGTTCGCGACCGTTTCACGGCCGCGTCGCCGCGACCGCCGACCTGTCCCGTTTCGTGACGCTAGCACGCACCCCGCCGAGCGGCTGCCCGGCGGGATGCGTCCTCGAGGGTCCGTGCGGGACGGCTCAGGCGATGCGCGTCAGCTTGTCCGAGAAGCCCGGTTCGACGAGGTCGCCCTGCAGCGCGACCGGTACCTTCACCGCGCTGCTGGTGCCGTCTCCGACGGTGAGCGTGCCCACCTGGGAGCCGGCCTTCGCCGTGTGCGGGACCTCGTCGCCGGCGAACGTCAGCTTCACCGTCAGCCCGGCCCAGCCGACCGCCGTGACGTCCTTGGTGACGACGACCGGGGTGTGGCCGCCGAGCTTGTCGTCCACATACCCGACGACGTCGCCCTTCTTGAGGATCGTCGCCGGGGCCAGGGCGTCCTGGGCGGCGGTCAGGGCCGTCCTGCTGACGTCGTTGGCCGTCTTGAGGATGGTCGGCTTGTGCTGGCCGAGGACCGCGCCGACGATGGTGACCGTCTCGCCGCCGACCTTCTTGCGGGCCGCGAAGAGGAGGTTGCCGCCGGCCGCACTGGTGGAACCGGTCTTGATGCCGATCGCGCCCATCTTGTAGGGCAGCTCGTTGTAGTTCGACCAGTTGTATCCGGAAGGGTCCGTCCAGCTGGCCGCGCTGGTGATCGCCACGAGAGCCGGGATCTTCACGACCGCGCTGCCGAGCTTCACCTGGTCCTCGGCCGTGGAGACGGTGGTCTCCTTCAGCCCGGAGGGGTCGGTGTACGTCGTGTTCGTCATCCCGAGTTCCTTGGCGGCGGCGTTCATCTTCTCGACGAACGCGGCCTCCGAGCCCGCGTCCCAGCGAGCGAGCAGCCGGGCGACGTTGTTGGCCGACGGGATCATGATCGCCGAGAGGGCCTGCTGGAGCGTGAGCTTGTCGCCGGCCTTCACGGAGTTGAGGGTGGACTCGCCGCTCTGGTTGTAGCCGCCCTCCTTTTCCGCGATGGCGTCGACCGTGATCTCGGGACCGTCCTCACCCGTCTTGAGGGCGTGGCTCTGGAGGACGACGTACGCGGTCATCGTCTTGGCCACCGAGCCGATGGCGATCGGCTTCTGCTCGCCGAAACTGTCCATCGTGCCCACGCCGTCGACGTCCATCCAACCCTGGCCCTCGGACGACCACGGCAGGGCGAGCTTGCTGCCCTCGAAGGTGTACGAGTCCTGGGCGGTGAGCGTCAGCGCGGTCGCCGGCAGTGGCCTGACGGCCTGCGCGATCGCAAACGCGATCACCAGCAGGAGGACCAGCGGCGTCCAGATCTTGAGCCGGCGGCCCAGCGTCCGCAGCGGGGTCGGCGGAGGCGGCGGGGTGTTCGTCAGCTCGGCCAGCAGGTCCAGCGGCGGCTTCGGCGGCAGCGGCTGCTGCGTCGTCCGCTCGGGGCCGATCTGCGGCACGACGGCGGTGGAGTCGGCGGCGGGCCTCACCGGCCGGACGGCGGAATCGTCCTGCGGCTTGAGCGGCACGAACTTGCTGGTCCGCTCGCTCGCCGCCGCGGGCTTCTCGGGCTTCTCGGCGCCGGGCTCGGGCTTGGGCTTGGCCTCCGTGACCTTCGCGGCGGCGGGCTCGGCGGGCTTCGCGGGCTTGGCCTTGGGGAGGTCACCCAGCTTCAGCATGGTGGTCGGCTGATCGACCTCACGCTCGGCAGGTGGCCGCAGGGTCGAGAAGACGGCGGTGGGCTGGTCGACGGGGGAACCGGGCTCGTCGGACGCCGTGTCCTCGGCGTCCGCGTCCTTGGCGTCCTCGGCGTCCTCGACCTCTTCGTCGTCGACCTCGGCGGCGTCGGTGTCCTCGCCGGTCGCCCACTTGGGCGCGGGCTTGGACGGGCGGTCGGTGGCGGAGTCCTCGGGGGTGGTGGCGTCATCGGCCGCGGCCGAGTCCTCCTCGGACCTCCCGGACTTGCCGGACTTACCGGAACCTTTCTCCAGTTCGGGCTCCGGCTCGGGCGTCGCCTCGTCCGATGCCTCGTCCGGCTTCGCGTCCGCCGAGGTCACCCACTGGGCCACGGCCGAGCGCAGCCGATCGTCACGGTCGCCGGTGTCCTCCGACGCCGTCTCGGCGTCCTCGGCGTCCTCCGGGCCGTCCGGGCCCTCTGCGGCCCCCGACGGCTCCTCGGAGCCCTCCGGTGACCCTTCAGAGGCTTCCTCCGGGCTCTCGGCGGCCTCCTCGGCCTCCGTGGAGCCCTCCGGCTCGTCCGAGTCCGTGTCCGGGCTCTCGTCCCTGTTCTCGCCCGCGCCGTCGGCCGAGTCGTCGGCCGAATCCTCGGTGGCACCCTCGACGGAGTCCTCGCCCGGCTCGTCGTCCACCTGGGCGTCCGGTTCGGCGTCCGTCCGGTCGTCCGCTTCGGGGGCCGCTTCGAGGTCCGTCGCCACCTCCGGCTCGGCGTCCGGCTCAGCGCCCGGCTCGTCGTCCGCCTCGGCGGTCGTCAGCTCCCGTACCGAGAGCACCCGCGTCGCCGTATCCACACCACCCCGGGAACCGGCCGAGGACGCGGGGGACGCGCTCTCGGCGTCCCGTGCCACCGCGAGCCGCGGATCGCGTGCCTCGGGAACCGCTCCCGCGCTCCCCGACGTCGGTTCTGCCGACGACTCGCGCTGCTTCGACCTGTCGGGGGACTCGCCCGCCACCGATGCCTCCTCGCTGTGCCGCACGCCGACCGCGCGCCTGCCGAAAACCGTGAACCGCCCACCGGGACCCGCCTCGCGGCGGTGTCCGAACCGTGTACCAGTGTCCTGTGTAGTGGGCTTGGCTCCTGCGGTAGACGAGAACGACATACCTACTGGTTCCACTACGAACCGGTCACGCACTCTCGACAGATGAATGTGAGAGGGGTCACCCTGTCATTCATCCACGCGGGGAGGCATGGATGGGCAGGAGCCGCAGAACCATTCCGGAAGAGCTTTTGCTGCTGGCATTGGACCCGGCCACGGGTACTACTGCACAGCCGCAGTCGCTCGACCTTGGTCTGGCCGGAGCACAGCTAGTGGAGCTGGCGCTGGCCGGACGGATAGCCCCGGACGGGGATCGTATCGCCGTGGTGTCCCCACGGCCGACCGGAGATCCGACTCTGGACTGCGCGTTGGAGTTGCTGCGAAGGCGTGGCGCTCCCGTACGGGCGGTTCATTGGATAGGCGGACCCCGACTGGGGCTCCGTCAGACGTACCTCTCACATCTGGAGCGGTGCGGCATGGTGCATGCCGTGGCGGGACAGATGTGCGGAGTGCTGCCGACGACGCGCTACCAGGCGACGGAGACGGCGATCAGCCGGGAGATCAAGGCCCGGCTGGACACTGCCATCCGCACCGGCGTTCCGCCGGACCCGCGGACGGCGGCGCTCGCCGCGCTGGCGCACGCGGTCGGTCTCGGCAAGCACCTGTACCCGGGGAACGAGGGACGCTCGTCCCGATCCCGGTTGCGGGACCTGATCAGGCACGACCCCATGGGCGGCCTCGTGGCGCACGCCGTGATGGACGTCCAGAACGGCGCGGTCGCACAGCCGCGTCGTAACCCGGCCCAGGCCGGCCGTCCGGCCGGACCGGGAGGCAGGTCGGCTCCGGAACCCGCCCGTGGTGTTCCGGCGCAACCGCACCGAGGCTCCATGGCACGTGTCGTGGCGCACTGAGCCGCAGTCCCACCGACACGTCGCAGCCATGAGGCCGTAAGGCCGTCAGACCCGTTCGGGAGCCGCCGCGGCCCGCGCGGGGTGGTGATGCCGTACGTCCCCGTGACGCACGGCCCGCCACCCCGCGCGGACGCATGTCCGGGAGCGGCCCGGTCGGGGCGGCGGCACGGCGGAATCCGTCAACCGGCCGGCCCCGCCCGCATATCCCTTGTTTTCCAGCGGTAGAAAGCACCTTGGTGGCAGTCTGCTCAACAGCAGATACGCAAAGTGTCAGTTACAGGCACGCAGCCGGAGGTGCACGTCCCGTGACGTCCAATGTCAATCCCACGGTCAGACGACGCCGGCTGGGCCAGGAGCTACGCAAGCTCCGCGAGGACAAGGGCATGACGGCCGAACAGGTCGCCGACCGCCTGCTGGTGTCCCAGTCGAAGATCAGCCGCCTCGAGAACGGCAGACGCAGCATCAGCCAGCGCGACGTGCGCGATCTGTGCGGGGTCTACGAGGTGGAGGACCAGCGGATCGTCGACTCGCTGATGCAGATGGCCAAGGACTCCCGCCAGCAGGGCTGGTGGCATGCCTTCGGCGATGTCCCCTACAGCGTGTACATCGGCCTGGAGACGGACGCGGCGAGCCTGCGCGTGTACGACCCGCAGGTGGTGCCCGGCCTGTTGCAGACCCGTCAGTACGCGGAGACGCTGATCTCGGGAGCGCTGCCGGAGACGGCGCCGACCGAGATCGAGAAGCGTGTGCAGGTGCGCATGCGTCGGCAGGAACGAATCAGCGCGCCGGAGAACCCGCTGCGCCTGTGGACGGTGATGGACGAGGCCGCGCTGTGCCGGATCGTGGGCGACAAGTCCCTGATGCGCGATCAGTTGGATCACCTCGTCGAGCAGTCGCGGCTGCCGCACGTCACCGTGCAGGTGATCCCGTTCGACATGGGCGCGCACCCCGGCCTCAACGGCCAGTACGCGATCCTGGAGTTCCCCGACGCGGCCGATTCCAGTGTGGTGTACATCGAGGGTGTCACCAGCGACCTGTACCTGGAGAAGCCGAACGACGTCCAGAAGTACAGCGTGATGTACGAGCACCTGAGGGCGCAGGCCCTGAACGTGGACCAGTCCCGTCAGTTCATCGCCGACATCGCCAAGAAGTACACCTAGGGCGCCGGTTGGACCGTCTGGCCGGGGCAGGGCGGCACGGTACACCCTGACCCGGTCGGGATGGAAGTCCCGCCTGGTATATGCCATCCGGTCGAGTGAATAGTCGCTTCGTACACCGATGTTGGCGAGTAGCGTCGATCACGCCATCGAGCAAGAACGTTGGCGGAAACCGTGCTGTGGGCCGTGGTCAGGCCCTCCGCGCGGCGACAGCAACTCATCACATCTGGCAATCCGGAGCAAAAATGGCAATTCGTCAGGGCATCACGGACGCGTGGACCAAGTCCTCCTACTCGACCGGCAACGGCGCGTGCGTCGAGATCAAGTCGCCGATCGTCGCGGCCATGGCCGTACGGGACTCCAAAGTCCAGGACGGGCCCGTGCTGGACTTCCCCGCCGACGCGTGGAACGTCTTCGTCGCATCGGTCAAGGCGTAGAGACTCCACAGGCAGCGCCACCGCACCGCGGAACAACTCCATACGCAGCACCGAAGGGCCCTCTCGACGAGCTCGCCGTCCTTGCCGAGAGGGCTCGGTTTTTTCTCAGGGACCGGTCAAGGCCTCACCGCACCGGGAACGCCACGTCGCACACCGGGTCCTCGGGGCCCGCCGCGGCCCAGTCGGCGAAGTAGATCTCCCGGCACGGGCCGTCGTACTCCAGGCCCTCCCGCTTCATCCACGCCTCCACCGCCTCGAAAGCGGACAGGATCTGAGGGTGCGCGACCTGCGCCTTGCTGATCCGGGTGAAGGCGAGCCGCCTCGCCGGTTCCACGACGACCGCGACCTCCCGCCCGCGCCCCAGTCCCGCC
>NZ_MUBA01000248.1 GCF_002154575.1 Streptomyces bobili | reverse complement strand
GTCTGACACCCGCACCGGGGGCTCGCGGGCGGCTGCGCGACGTCGATGTCAGTGGCGTGGTGCAGCATCGGAGATGTGAGAAACGCGCCCACCATCCTGCATCTCGACATGGATGCCTTCTTCGCCCAGGCGGAGCAGGCATCCAAGCCGAGTCTGCGCGGGAAGGCGGTGGTGGTGGGTGTCCTCGGGCACCGCGGGGTGGTGGCGACCGCCTCGTACGAGGCACGGGTCTTCGGGGTGCATTCGGCGATGCCGATGGCCCAGGCACGCCGGCTCGCTCCGAACGCCGCCTACCTGTTCCCGAGGGGCGCGTTCTACCGCCGGATCAGCGATCAGGTCATGACGCTCCTGCGGGCCCTGTCGCCGCTGGTGGAGCCGCTCAGCCTGGACGAGGCCTTCGTGGACCTGGAGGCCGGGGAGGCCGCCTGGGACAGCGAGTCGGCGCGGCTGGCCGGGGTGCGGCTGCGCGCGGACATACGGGCGGTCACCGGACTGACCGGCTCGGTGGGGCTGGCCGCCTCGAAGATGCTCGCCAAGATCGCCTCCGAGCAGGCCAAGCCGGACGGCCTGGTGCTGATCGAGCCGGGCACCGAACGGGCCCTGCTCGCGCCGATGTCCGTACGGACGCTGCCGGGGGTCGGGCCGGCGACCGGGGACCATCTGCGGCGTGCCGGGATCACCACGGTCGAGGACATGGCCGAGGCCGGGGAGGACGAGCTGGTGCGGCTGCTGGGCAAGGCGCACGGGCACGCGCTGCACGCCATGGCACTGGCCCGTGACGACCGGCCGGTGGTGGCCGAGCGGGAGACGAAGTCCGTGTCGGTGGAGGACACCTACGACGTGGACATCCACGACCGCCTGCGGGTGGAGCTGGAGGTGCGGCGGCTGGCCGACCGGTGTGTGCGGCGGCTACGGGGGGCGGGTCTGTCGGGGCGGACCATCGTGCTCAAGGTGCGGCGGTACGACTTCTCCACGCTCACCCGGTCCGAGACCCTGCGCGGGCCGACGGACGATCCGGGCGTGGTGCGCGAGGCCGCGGCCCGGCTGCTGGACTCGGTGGACACGACGGGCGGGGTGCGGCTGCTCGGGGTCGGGGTCAGCGGGCTGGCCGACTTCACGCAGGAGGACCTGTTCGCGCAGGCGGCGGAGGAGGAGCGGGCGGACGCGCCGGAGGACGAGGTGGCGGAGGAGCCCGTCGTGGCCGAGGCGGCGCCCGCGGAGCACCGGTGGCGGCCCGGCCTCGATGTGCTTCACGCGGAGCTGGGGCACGGGTGGGTGCAGGGCAGCGGGCTCGGCCGGGTCACCGTGCGGTTCGAGACACCCGACTCGGAGGTGGGCCGGGTGCGGACGTTCCGGATCGACGACCCCGCCCTCGAGCCGGCGGATCCGCTGCCGTTGGTCCGGCGAAGACCGGACGAGCCGAGGCCGGCGGACGGCGGCGGCGAGCTGCCCGCGGTGCGGCCGGGGAACAGCCGGTGACGGGATCGAGCGCGGCGCCGGACGGGGAGGAGCCCGCGGGCCCGGCGGAGGTCTCGGCGGAGCGGCGTGACGAGGTGCGGGCGGTGGTCGAGCGGGTCAGCGGATGGGCCGCCGGGCGCGAGGACGTCGGTGGGGTGCTGCTCGTCGTGTCCTGGGCGCGGGGTGGCGCGCGGGCGCACTCGGATGTCGATCTCGTCCTGCTGACGACCGAGCCGGGCCGGTACGCCGACGACGAAGCCTGGGTGCGTGAACTCGCCCTGGGCGAGGTGATCCGCAACCGGGCCTGGGGGCCTGTCACCGAATGGCGGCACCGCACCGCGTCCGGTCTGGAGGTCGAGGTCGGCATCGGCCCGGTCGGCTGGGCACGCACCGATCCCGTCGACGACGGCACACGACGCGTCGTCACCGACGGGGTCCGGCTCCTGCACGATCCCCTGGGCCTCCTCGGGGCGCTGGTGGAGGCGTGCGGCCGGTCCGTTCAGGTCTCCTCCGTGCCCGCCAGCCTGCCGAAGTCGCGGTCCGGGAGCGGGGGAGGGCCGGCCACGTCGAGGCCGTAGTGGTGGTAGAGCTGGAGTTCCTGGTCGGGGGAGAGGTGGCGGCCCACGCCGAAGTCGGGGGCGTCCTTGATCAGGGCGCGCTCGAAGGGGACGTGGAGGGTGCCCTCGATCAGTTCGCTGGGCTCCAGGGGGACGAAGGCGTCCCTGCTGAACAGGCCGGTGCGTATCGCCGCCCACTCCGGCACGCCGGTCGCGTCGTCGAGGTAGACCTCGTCGATGGTGCCGATCTTGGTGCCGTTGCGGTCGAACGCCTTGCGGCCGATCAGGTTGCGCGGATCGATGTCGGTCTGCACGGGACCCCTCCACTTGGTCGCAAACTCATCCGTAAGCACTACAAAAGAGCACAACGGGGGTGGCGGCCACTCGGAAGGGGGCCTCATTGACCTCGCTGGTAGTCTGACAACGGCTGCTGACCCCGTGCGGGAGAGTCCTCCGGAGTTCGCCGGAGGCGCCGAAGGAGCAAATCCTCCCCGGAATCTCTCAGGCTCACGTACCGCATGGACGAGGTCACTCTGGAAAGCAGAGCGGGTGTCGACGGCGTCGACGGCTCCCGCTCTCACCGACGGTGAAAGCCGGTCGCCCTCGGGTGGCCGGTGAAGCTCTCAGGTTGAGATGACAGAGGGGGAGGCCGTCCGGGTACCCGCCAGTGGTGCCCCTCGAAGGTCGTGTCTGACCAGGAGGCCTCCGTAATGACCGCCCATCGCATTCCGCTCTCCGACCTCGAACAGGGAATCCCCTTCGAGCAGCGCCACATCGGGCCCGACCAGGAGGCGCGGGCCAAGATGCTCGCGCAGGTCGGCTACGGCTCCCTGGACGAACTCACCGCCGCCGCCGTCCCCGATGTGATCAAGAACGCCGACACGCTGGACCTGCCGGGCGCGCGGACCGAGCCCGAGGTGCTGGCCGAACTGCGGTCGCTGGCCGACCGCAACCAGGTGCTGGACCCGATGATCGGGCTCGGCTACTACGGCACCTTCACCCCGCCGGTCATCCTGCGCAACGTCATGGAGAGCCCGGCCTGGTACACGGCCTACACGCCGTACCAGCCGGAGATCTCGCAGGGCCGGCTGGAGGCGCTGCTGAACTTCCAGACCATGGTCGCCGAGCTGACCGGACTGCCGACCTCCGGCGCGTCGCTGCTCGACGAGGGGACGGCGGCGGCCGAGGCGATGGCCCTGTCCCGGCGCATGGGGAAGAACAAGAAGGGCCTCTTCCTGATCGACGCGGACGCGCTGCCGCAGACCATCGCCGTGATCGAGACCCGCGCCGAGCCGACCGGTGTCGAGGTCGTCGTCGCCGACCTCAGCGACGGCATCCCGGCCGACATCGCCGCGCGGGAGATCAACGGCGTACTGGTCCAGTACCCGGGCGCCTCCGGAGCCGTACGCGATCTCAGGCCGGTCGTCGAGCAGGCGCACGAGTTGGGGGCGCTCGTCACCGTCGCCGCCGATCTGCTCGCGCTGACGCTGCTGACCTCGCCCGGTGAGCTGGGCGCGGACATCGCGGTCGGCACGACGCAGCGGTTCGGGGTGCCCATGGGCTTCGGCGGGCCGCACGCCGGATACATGGCCGTGCACGAGAAGTTCGCGCGCAGCCTTCCCGGGCGGCTCGTGGGTGTGTCCGTCGACGTGGACGGCAACAGGGCCTACCGGCTGGCGCTGCAGACGCGTGAGCAGCACATCCGCCGGGAGAAGGCGACCAGCAACATCTGTACGGCGCAGGTACTGCTCGCCGTCATGGCCGGCATGTACGCCGTCTACCACGGGCCCGAGGGGCTCCGGGCGATCGCGCGGCGCACCCACCGCTACGCCTCGGTCCTGGCCGCCGGGCTCACCGCCGGTGGCGTCGAGGTCGTGCACGGCTCCTACTTCGACACGCTGACCGTGCGGGTGCCCGCGAAGGCCGCCGAGGTGGTGGCCGCCGCCCGGACCAACGGCGTCAACCTGCACCTCGTCGACGCCGACCAGGTGTCGATCGCCTGCGACGAGACCACCGGGCGGGCCCAGCTCACCGCTGTCTGGCGGGCGTTCGGGGTCGAGGGCGACATCGAGGCCCTCGACGCGGTCACGGAGGACACCCTGCCCGCAGGGCTGCTGCGCCGCGACGAGATCCTCACCCACCCCGTCTTCCACCAGCACCGCTCCGAGACCGCCATGCTGCGCTACCTGCGCAGGCTGGCGGACCGCGACTACGCGCTCGACCGGGGCATGATCCCGCTGGGCTCCTGCACCATGAAGCTCAACGCGACCACCGAGATGGAGCCGGTCACCTGGCCCGAGTTCGGGCAGCTGCACCCCTTCGCGCCCGCCGAGCAGGCGCGAGGCTATCTCACGCTCATCCATGAGCTGGAGGAGCGGCTCGCCGAGGTCACCGGGTACGACAAGGTGTCCCTCCAGCCCAACGCCGGGTCGCAGGGCGAGTTCGCCGGACTGCTCGCCGTACGCGGATACCACCGGGCCAACGGGGACGCGCAGCGGACCGTGTGTCTGATTCCGTCGTCCGCGCACGGCACCAACGCCGCGAGCGCCGTGATGGCCGGGATGAAGGTCGTCGTCGTGAAGACCGCCGACGACGGCGAGATCGACGTCGAGGACCTGCGGGCGAAGATCGAGAAGCACCGCGACGAACTGGCGGTGCTGATGATCACCTACCCGTCGACGCACGGGGTGTTCGAGGAGCATGTCGCCGACATCTGCGCGCAGGTGCACGAGGCCGGCGGTCAGGTGTACGTCGACGGCGCCAACCTCAACGCGCTCGTCGGGCTCGCCAAGCCGGGGCACTTCGGCGGCGATGTCTCGCACCTGAACCTGCACAAGACCTTCTGCATCCCGCACGGTGGCGGCGGTCCGGGCGTCGGCCCGGTGGCCGTACGGTCGCACCTGGCGCCGTACCTGCCGAACCACCCGCTCCAGCCGGAGGCCGGGCCCGCTACGGGCGTGGGGCCGATCTCGGCGGCGCCGTGGGGCTCCGCGGGGATCCTGCCGATCTCGTGGGCCTATGTGCGGCTCATGGGCGGGGAGGGGCTGAAGCGGGCCACACAGGTGGCCGTGCTGTCCGCCAACTACGTCGCCAAGCGGCTCGAACCGCACTACCCGGTGCTCTACACCGGCCCCGGCGGGCTGGTCGCGCACGAATGCATCATCGACCTGCGTCCGCTGACGAAGGCGACCGGCGTCAGCGTGGACGATGTGGCCAAGCGGCTCATCGACTACGGCTTCCACGCGCCGACGATGTCGTTCCCGGTGGCCGGGACGCTGATGATCGAGCCGACCGAGTCCGAGGACCTGGCCGAGCTGGACCGGTTCTGCGAGGCGATGATCGCGATCCGCGGCGAGATCGAGAAGGTCGGCTCCGGTGAGTGGCCGGCCGAGGGCAACCCGCTGCGGAACGCTCCGCACACGGCGGCCGCGCTGGGCGGGGAGTGGGACCACGCGTACACGCGCGAGGAGGCCGTCTTCCCGGCCGGGGTGTCCGCCGCCGACAAGTACTGGCCGCCGGTGCGACGCATCGACCAGGCCTACGGCGACCGGAACCTGGTCTGCTCCTGCCCGCCGCTGGACGCGTACGAGGACTGATCCGACAGCCGTACGTCATGAGGGCCCCCGTCCGGTCAGGGCGGGGGCCCTCCGGCGTGCCCGAGGGCGGTTCAGGCCGGGTAGGCGTGTGTCTGGGCGGCCTTGACCGTCGCCCACACCGGGGCGCCGGGACGCAGGTCGAGTTCGGCGGCGGCGATGGTGGTGAGGTCCGCGGCCAGCGGGAGTTCGCCGGTGAGGTCGGCGCGGATCTGGTCGCCGTGGGTCTCCAGGCCCGCGACCTCGCAGCGCCACAGGTTGCGGGCGCTGGAGCCGGTGGGGCGGTCGCGGTGGAGGGTGACCGCGCTCGGTGGGAAGGCGACGAAGGCCGGCCCGGAGAGGATCTCCGTGGTGGTGAGCGGGGGGCCCGCGACGAGGTGGACCGTGTGGCCGTCGGCCCGGCCGCGGTAGAGGTTCAGGCCGACGAGCTGGGCGATGTAGTCCGTGCGCGGGTGCCGGGCGATGTCCGACGGGGTGCCCTCCTGCACGACCGTGCCGTGCTCGATGACGACCAGGCGGTCCGCGAGGACCATGGCGTCGAGCGGGTCGTGCGTGACCAGGACGGCGACCGCCTCGAACTCGGCCAGGTGGCGGCGCAGTTGGGCGCGTACCTCCAGGCGGGTGCGGGCGTCCAGGGCGGCGAGGGGTTCGTCGAGCAGGAGCAGCCGGGGGCGGGTGGCGAGGGCGCGGGCCAGCGCGACCCGTTGGGCCTGGCCGCCGGACAGTCGGCGGGGCTTGGCGACGGCGTGCTCGGCGAGGCCCATCCGCTCCAGCCATCCGGCCGCCTGCGCGCGTGCCTCGGCCTTGCTCGCGCCGTGGCAGCGCGGGCCGAACGCCACATTGTCGAGGGCGCTCAGATGCGGGAACAGCAGGTAGTCCTGGAACACCACGCCGACCGGGCGGGCCTCCGGCGGCGTACGCTCCAACGCGTCTCCGTCCAGGCGGAGATGGCCGCCGGTGAGCGGGACCAGGCCGGCGAGGGCGCGCAGGGCCGTCGTCTTGCCGGCGCCGTTCGGGCCGAGCAGGGCGACGACGTCGCCGGGGGCGGCGCTCAGCGTGATGTCGAGGCGGAAGGCGTCCCGGTCGACGACGAGGTGGGCGTCGAGGCCCTCGGCGGTGTCCGGCGGGATGCCGTCGGGGGCGCTCATGACGTGGTCATCCAGCGGTCGCGCAGGCCCGCCAGTACGGCGATGGAGACGGCCAGCAGTACCAGGCTCAGGGCGATGGCGGCCTCCGGGTCGCTCTGCAGGGCCAGGTAGACGGCCAGCGGCATCGTCTGCGTGCGGCCGGGGAAGTTGCCCGCGAAGGTGATCGTCGCGCCGAATTCGCCCAGTGCGCGCGCCCAGGCCAGTACGGCGCCCGCCGCGATGCCCGGCGCGATCAGCGGCAGGGTGACCCGGCGGAACGCCGTGAAACGGGAGGCGCCCAGGGTGGTGGCCGCCTCCTCGTAGCGGGGGTCTGCGGCGCGCAGCGTGCCCTCGACGCTGATGACGAGGAACGGCATCGCCACGAACGTCTCCGCGAGCACGACGCCGGTCGTGGTGAACGGCAGGGTGATGCCGAACCAGGCGTCCAGCCACTGGCCGACCACGCCGTTGCGGCCCAGGGCGAGCAGCAGGGCGACGCCGCCCACGACCGGGGGCAGGACCAGGGGGAGCGTCACGAGCGCGCGGACGAGACCGCGGCCGGGGAAGTCGGTGCGGGCCAGCAGCCATGCCAGCGGTACGCCGATCACCAGGCTCAGCGCGGTCGCCGACGTGGCGCAGACCAGGGACAGCCGCAGGGCCTGCCACACCTCGGGGCTCGTCAGCTGCTCGGGCAGGCTGTGCCACGGTGCCCGGATCAGCAGGGCGACCAGGGGCAGCAGGAGGAAGGCAAGGCCCAGAAGGGCGGGCAGCAGGAGGGCGAAGGGGACGCCGGTGCGGATCCGGCCCGGCCGCCGGCCGCCCTTGCGGGTGTCGGAGGCGGGGGGCGTCACGGCGTGAGGAACCCCGCCTCGGTCAGTGCCTTCTGGCCCTCGGCGGAGCGCACGAGGGTGACGAAGGCCTTGGCCGCCTCCGCGTTCGGGGCGTCCTTGAGCGGGGCGATGGGGTAGTCGTTGACGGCGTCGGCCGACTCGGGGAAGTCCACGCCCTCCACCTTGTCACCCGCCGCGCGCACATCGGTCTTGTACACCACCGCGGCGTCGGCCTCCCGCAGCTCCACCTTGGTGAGGGCACTCTTGACGTCCTGCTCGTAGGAGACCGGGGTGAGCTCCAGGCCGCTCGCGTCGAGGGCCTTCTGGGCGGCGGCGCCGCACGGCACGGTCCTGTCGCACAGGACGACCTTGAGGCCGGACTTCGTGAGGTCCTTCAGGGAGGTGACCTGGTCGGGGTTGCCCGGCAGGGTGGCGATCGCGAGCTGGTTGCGGGCGAAGGTGACGGGGGCGGAGGCGTTGTCCTTCGCGTCCGTCACGATCGCCATGGTCTTGCTGCTGGCGGCGGCGAACACGTCGGCCGGGGCGCCGCTGGTGATGCTCGCGGCGAGGGTGTCGCTGCCGCCGAAGTTGAAGACGACCTCGGTGCCGGGGTGCGCCTTCTCGAACTCCGCGCCCAGGGCCGTGAAGGTCTCCTGGAGGGAGGCCGCCGCGAAGACGGTCACCGTGCCGGACACCTTCGCCGCACCCGGCGCGGAGGAGCTGGACCCGGACGAGGTGTCGTCGGAGGAGGAGCAGGCGCTCAGTACCAGCAGCGCCGCGACCGCCGTGCCCGTCAGGGGAAGGGTCCGGCGGGCCCGGCGGGCGGTTCGGGGCGTCACGGTGCACTCCTCGGTGTCGCGTCGTCGTCGGGGTCCCTTGGACGGACCCTGCCGCGATGATACTGCCGCAGGTGCGAGGTGAAACACCCTTGTCGCTTCGCATGAGCGGCTTCGATGGCGGTTGTAGGTGTGCATGTGCGGTGCTCGCCGCCGTGCCGGTGGCCGCGGGCGCGTCTCAGACGCGGTCGATGTGGACGTTGGTCGACTTCACGCGGGCCGTGGCCTCCATGCCGACCTCCAGGCCGAGTTCCTCGACGGCCTCGCGGGTGAGGAGGGAGACGAGGCGGTGCGGGCCCGCCTGGATGTCGACCTGGGCGGCGACGTCCCCCAGCTTGATCGCGGTGACGATGCCGGGGAACGCGTTGCGGGCCGAGGTGTAGGAGGCGCCCCCCTCCTCGCCGCCGCCCGACCCGGCGAGTTCGACGGAGAAGGCGGCGAGGTCCTTGCCGTCGATGAGGCGTCGTCCGGTGTCGTCGCGGTGCGTCGGCACCCGGCCCGCGTCCGCCCAGCGGCGTGCGGTGTCGGGGCTCACGCCGAGCAGGCGCGCGGCCTGGCCGATGGTGTAGGACTGCATGCCGGTCACGATAGGGGCAGGCGGGGGAGGGGGCGGATCCGGGTGCTGGGTGCCGGTTGCGACCGGGGCTGCGGGGTTGAACCGGCCGTCCGAAGGTCGCGGGGCGGCTTGGTGGGCCCTGTCGCGGGCTTCGGGGCCATGCCGTAGCGGGTAGACGAGGGCGTGTCGCCCGGTCGGTGGGTCTGGCTCGCGGACCGGCAGTGGGGTGCCGGGACAGGAGCTGCGGAGTCCGTGGCGGGCCGAGGTCGGCGTCGGTGGTGGCGTTCTCCTCGGTGAGGTCCCGCGGCGGGGCCTGTGTGCGGGTCCGCCGCTCTGCGGGGGCCGTCGGCTGGGAGGGTCAGCCCGCGTGGACGCGGGGGCGGCGGGCGCGGTCCGGTTCCGCCTCACGCAGGACCTCGCGGGTGACCGGGGCGACCTCGCCCTGGCCGAAGAGGAAGAAGCGCAGGAAGTTGGCGAACGGGTTGCCCTCGGTCCACTCGAAGTAGATGTGCGGGGTGCGGCTCGTCGCATCTCGGACGTGGAGGAGAAGCGCGGCCAGGGCGTTGGGGATGGAGGAGGACTCCAGCGTGAGGACGCGGTAGCGGTTGTGCAGGACCTCGCCGCGTACGGTCAGACCTGCCTCGAACTCGGAGGGGTCCAGGACCGTCACCTCGACGAAGACGAAGTCCTCCTGCTCGGGGACGTCGTTGTCCTGGCGGATCTGCTCGATCTTGTCGCGGTACTCGGCCTGGTCGCGCTGATCGGGCTCGTTGGCGATGAACCGGATCTTCCGGCTGGCCATGTCCCGGACGAAGCGTTCCGCCATGGGGTCGAGGGTCACGCTGGTGACGCGCAGTTCGAAGGCGCGGGCCAGGCGGGACAGGAGGGAGACCAGGATGATGCCGGCGATGAAGCAGGCGCCGATCTTGACGCCGTCGGGGCGCTCGATGACGTTGACGACCGTCGTGTAGAGGAACACCGCCGAGATGACCGCGAAGCCGATCGTCCCCTTGCGCTGTCCGGCCTTGTGGGCGGCGATGGTCACCGCGATCGCGGCGGAGCTGATCAGCACCAGTACGCCGGTGGCGTAGGCGCCGCCCTGGGCGTCGACGTCGGCGTCGAAGATCCAGGTGACCAGGAAGGCGACCAGGGTGAAGACGATGACCATGGGCCGCACGGCACGGGCCCAGTGCGGGGCCATGCCGTACCGGGGCAGGTAGCGGGGCATCAGGTTGAGGAGGCCTGCCATCGCGGAGGCGCCGGCGAACCACAGGATGGCGATCGTGGAGACGTCGTAGACGGTGCCGAAGATGTTGCCCAGATAGTCGTGCGCGAGGAAGGCGAGCGCGCGGCCGTTGGCGGCGCCGCCGGGCTCGAACTCCTTCTCCGGGATCAGCAGGGTGGTGATGAAGCTGGTGGCGATCAGGAAGCAGCTCATGATGACGGCGGCGACGGTGAGGAGCTTCTTGGTGTCGCGGATGCGGCCGGCCGGCCGCTCCTCGGTGTCGCCGGGGTCGCCCTTGACGTGCGGCATGACGGCGACGCCGGTCTCGAAGCCGGAGAGGCCGAGCGCGAGTTTGGGGAAGACGATCAGGGCGACGCCGATCATCACGAAGACGTTGCCGTGCTCGGCGGTCAGGGCGTTCGACCAGTCGGTGACGACATGGCTCTCGGTGGCCACGTGCCACAGTCCGACCGTCACGACGACCGCGTTCAGCGCGAGGTAGACGCCGACCAGGGCGACGGCGACGCCGATCGCCTCCAGGAAGCCCTTGAGGAAGACCGCGCCGAGCAGGGCCACCAGGACGAGGGTGATCAACACCTGCTTGTCGTGCAGCGCGTCCGTCAGGTGAGGGTTCTCGACGAGGTGGGTCGAGGCGTCCGCCGCGGACAGGGTGATGGTGATCAGGAAGTCGGTGGCGGCGAAGCCGAGCAGTGTGAGGACGAACAGCTTGCCCTTCCAGAAGGACAGCAGCCGCTCCAGCATGGAGATCGAGCCCTCGCCGTGCGGGCTCTCCTCGGCGACCCGGCGGTAGACCGGCAGGGCGCCGGCCAGGGTGACGACCACCAGCACGATCGTGGCGATCGGTGAGAGCAGGCCGGCGGCGAGGGCCGCGATGCCTGGCTGATAGCCGAGGGTGGAGAAGTAGTCGACGCCGGTCAGGCACATCACCCGGTACCAGGGCCGGCCCTTGTCGGCCGGTTCCGGTACGGCGTGCGGACCCTGGTGGCCGCCGCCCTTGCCCATGTCCGACAGGCCCTCCAGCATCCAGGCGCGCAGGCGACTGGGCGGCGGGTGCTCGGTGGTGGCCATCGGCGGGCTCCTGATGTGCGCTCGGCGTGTGGGGGATCAACCTGCGGTTTCCGGCCATGACGCGGACGGCGGCATCAGCGTAAGCGGAGAGTGACGCATGGGCCCACGGATCTCGGGGCCGACGGCGTCAAGCTTCCGTTAAGACTGGCGCGGTGGGTGATGCCTGACTGAAAGCAGGCGACTTGTAGCAGTTTCGTCCACTGAGGTCGAGGGGAGTTGGGGCGTCGGCGGCTACGGGGTGTCATCGGCGGGCTCCTCGGGTGGTCGCCCAGCGGTATGTCCGTGGCGCGGTCGACCGGCGGTATGCCGTGGGGCGGTCGCCCTCCGTGCTGCGGCTGGGGCGGGCATCTCCCGCCCCTTCGGCGGTGCCGACGCGCGGTCTTGTCCCTCTCTGGACGGGCCTCTACAGTCCGCTTCGTAATGTTCGTCAAGTGAGTCGAATGTTTCGGACCCTGGATCTGTCGCCCGTCTGACGGAAGTGCGGAAATTTCTCTGTGTTCAAGGGGTTGCCACTCGTCCGGCGCTGTCTCTAGGGTGCGGCAGCAGCGAAGCTTTCTGGATTCGTACCGAAACTTTCGATCTCAGGACGGCCGTGGGGGCCGTTCCGTACCCCAAGGAGCGCATGATGGGCGACCCGGGACTCTCCCGACGAGGCTTCCTGGCGGCCTCCGCCGCGGCCGGTGTGGGCATGACGGCACTGAGTGCCTGCGGCGGCGACTCGGACGGAGGATCGTCGGGGACGACCACCATCGAGTGGTGGAACATCTCCACCACCCAGCCGACCAAGGACGTCTGGGCCCGTCTCGCCAAGCAGTTCGAGGCCCAGAACCCCAAGGTGAAGGTCAAGATCGTCCAACTCGAGAACGACGCCTACAAGTCGAAGATGACAGCGCTGACCGCCTCCGGGAAGCTGCCCGACATCTTCCACACGTGGGGCGGCGGCGTTCTGCAGCAGCAGGTGGACGCCGGACTCGTCGAGAACCTCACCGACCGCACCAAGGACTGGGCGGACGGTCTGCTGCCGGTCGCCAAGGAGCCGTACCTGCTGGGCGACAAGGCCTACGGCATTCCCTTCGACATCGGCATGATCGGGTTCTGGTACAACAAGGCCCTCTTCAAGCAGGCCGGCGTCAGCGCGCCGCCCACCACGTGGAGCGGATTCCTCGACGCCGTAAAGAAGTTGAAGGCCGCCGGCATCACCCCGATCGCCCTGGCGGGCAAGGAGAAGTGGCCCGGCATGTACTACTGGGCGTACCTCGCGATGCGTACCGCCGGACTCGACGCCCTCCAGAAGGCCGACAAGGACAAGGACTTCACCGGGGACGGCTTCGTCCAGGCGGGGGAGCACCTCCAGGACCTGGTGGACCTCCAGCCCTTCCAGAAGGGCTTCCTGGGCGCCGCATACTCCAGCCCGACCGGTCAGGCCGCCTCCGTCGGCAACGGCAAGGCCGCGATGGAACTCATGGGCCAGTGGGCCCCGGTCGTGGAGGCCGACGCGGGCAAGGGGCTCGGCGCCGACCTCGGGTTCTTCCCGTTCCCCGAGGTCGAGGGCGGGCAGGGCAAACTCACCGAGGTGTTCGGCGGAGGCGGCGGGCACGCCCTGCGCGCCGATGCCCCGCAGGAAGCGGTCGACTTCCTGAAGTTCTTCGCCTCGGCCGCCACCGACAGCGCACTGGTCAAGGAGACCGGTGTGCTGCCCGTGGTACCCGCCGCCGAGAGCGCGCTGACCGACCCCAACCTCAAGGCCGTACAGACCCAGTTGAAGGCGGCCACCGGCTTCCAGCTCTACCTCGACCAGGCGTACGCGCCGGCCGTGGGCCAGGAGATCAACGACAGCGTCGCCGCGCTCATCGCCGGTTCCAAGTCATCCGCACAGGTCGCCCAGTCGATCACCAAGGTCGCGAAGGAAGAGCAGTAGCCCGCAATGACCTCGACCTACCTTCCGGACAAGCGCAGCGGCCCGGACGCCGGTGCCCCGCCCCCGGCCGCAGAAGCGGCCCGGGGGCGGGGCCGGCGGCGCACCCGCCTTTGGCTCACCGCCGTAGCCTTCCAGGTGCCCGCCCTGGTGCTGTTCGGCGTGCTCGTGCTGCTGCCGATGCTGTTCGCGCTGTACGCCTCGTTCTTCCGCTGGGGCGGCTTCGGCATGCCCGAGAACTACATCGGCGTCGACAACTTCACCCGTCTTCTCGACGATCCCGTCTTCGTCGGTGACCTGTGGCGCTGCCTGGTCCTGGTTCTCTTCTCGCTCGTGGTCCAGCTGCCGTTCGCGCTCGCCCTGGCGGTCGCGCTCAACCAGCGCATCCGCGGCCGGGCGGTCTACCGGATGCTGTTCTTCGCGCCGTACATCCTCTCCGAGGCGATCACCGGCGTGCTGTTCGCCATGATCTTCGCGCCCGACCAGGGTCTCGCCGACCATGTGCTCGGCGCGGTCGGTCTGGACGGCCTGGGCGGGGAGTGGTTCGCCGACCCGTCGACCGTCATGGCCACCCTCTTCCTCGTCATGACGTGGAAGTTCTTCGGCTTCCACATGATGCTCTACCTGGCCGGACTCCAGTCCATCCCGGCGGAGTTGACCGAGGCCGCGCTCATCGACGGCGCCGGCCCCTGGCAGCGCTTCCGTCACGTCACGCTGCCGCTGCTCGCACCGACCCTGCGGATCAGCGTGTTCCTGTCCATCATCGGCTCGGTCCAGCTGTTCGACCTGGTCTGGGTCACCACGGCGGGTGGCCCGGACCACCACTCCGAGACGATGGCCGTGACCATGTTCCAGTACGGCTTCAAGCGCTACCAGGTCGGCTACGCCAGCGCGATCAGTGTCGCCATGTTCGTCATCAGCCTCGTCTTCGCCCTCGCCTACCAGAGGTTCGTCCTGCGCCGCGATCTGGAGGGGGCCACCACGACCCTGAGAGGAGGCGGCGCATGAGCGACCGCAAGACTGGCCGAAACCTTCCGCTGCACCTCGTTCTCGTCGCCGTCGGCGCGGCGATGGCCGTCCCCCTCGTCTACGCCGTCCTGTCCGGCTTCAAGACGACCGACGAGCTGTCCCGCAACCCGATCGGCCTGCCCGAGTCGTGGGTGACCTCCAACTACACCGACATCCTCGGCACCGCCGCGTTCTGGCAACTCGTCGGCAGCAGCACGCTCATCGCGATCGGTACGACGGTGGTGGTGGTCGCGGTGTCCGCGCTCGCCGCGTTCTCCTTCGCCCGGTTCGCCTTCCGTGGCCGCGAGGTGCTGTTCACCCTGTTCACGCTGGGGCTGATGTTCCCCTTCGCGGTGGCGGCCCTGCCGCTGTTCCTGCTGCTGCGCCAGCTCGGGCTGCTGGACAACCCGCTCGGCGTGATCCTGCCGCAGGCCGCCTTCGGGCTGCCGATGACCATCGTGATCCTGCGCGGCTTCTTCCAGCAGATCCCGCCCGAGCTGGAGGAGGCGGCCACTCTCGACGGCTGCAGCCCCCTCGCCTTCTTCTGGCGGATCCTGCTGCCCATGGCCCGCCCCGCCCTCGGCACGGTCTCCGTGCTGGCGGTGGTGGCCAGCTGGAACAACTTCTTCCTGCCGCTGCTGGTGTTCACCGACTCCACCTGGTGGACGATCCCCATCGGCGTGCAGCAGTTCCAGGGCCAGTACTCGGCCGAGTACGCCCGCGTCTTCGCGTATCTCGTCCTCGCCATGGTCCCCGCCCTGGCCTTCTACTCCGTCGCCGAGCGCCAGCTCGTCGGCGGCCTCACCGCCGGCGCCACGAAGGGATGACGCGCGCCCGCGGAGTACGGCCCTAGTGCCTGTCGTCGCCTTTCCTCCACCGCTGTTCAAGCGCGTGGGAGGTGCTCCCGGCCTCGTGACGGGAAGGCGACGGCGGGCCGCACGACACCACCCATCGTGAGGAGTCGCACCATGCCCCGCACCTCCCGTACCCGGCTCAGACTCGCCGGCGTCCTCGCCGCCGTCCTGGTCAGCGCCGGTGTCGCCACCGGCCCGGCCGCACAGGCGCAGGAGAAGCCCCTGACGCTCGCCGACCTCGCCGAGCGCCACGGCCGCTACTTCGGCAGCGCGACCGACAACCCCGAACTCACGGACGCCCCCTACACGAAGATCCTGGGCGACGAGTTCGACATGATCACCCCCGGCAACGGCATGAAGTGGTACGCCACCGAGCCCCAGCAGGGCGTCTTCGACTTCTCCGCAGGCGACGAGATCGTGAACCTCGCCCGCGCCAACCACCAGAAGGTCCGCGCCCACACCCTCGTCTGGCACAGCCAGCTGCCCGGCTGGCTCACCGACCGGGAGTGGACGGCCACCGAACTGCGGGCCGTCCTGAAGAAGCACATCCAGACCGAGGTCCGCCACTACCGCGGCAAGGTCTACGCCTGGGACGTCGTCAACGAGGCGTTCAACGAGGACGGCACCTACCGGGAGACCGTCTTCTACAAGACGCTCGGCCCCGGCTACATCGCCGACGCCCTGCGCTGGGCCCACCAGGCCGACCCCAGGGCCAAGCTCTACCTCAACGACTACAACGTCGAGGCCGTCGGACCCAAGAGCGACGCCTACTACACCCTCGCCAAGCAGCTGAAGGCGCAGAAGGTGCCGCTGCACGGCTTCGGCCTTCAGGCCCACCTGGCCCTCCAGTACGGCTATCCGACGAGCCTGGAGGACAACCTCCGCCGCTTCTCCCGCCTCGGCCTGGACACCGCGCTCACCGAGGTCGACGTACGGATGGAGCTGCCCGCCACCGAGGAGAAGCTCGCCCAACAGGCCGACTGGTACCGGGACATGACCGAGGCGTGCCTCGCGGTGCGGCGGTGTGCCGGAATCACCATCTGGGACTACACGGACAAATACTCGTGGATTCCCGCGTTCTTCCCCGGTGAAGGGGCGGCCCTGCCGTGGGACGAGCAGCTCGCGCCGAAGCCTGCGTACTACGCGATCCGCGAGGCGCTGAAGTAGAGGCGCTGAAGCAGCGGCGCTGAAGTAGAGGCGCTGAAGCAGCGGCGTTCAAGCGGAAGAGTCCCCGCGGGACTTGAGCAGAGGCGCCTGAAGCGGGGCGTCGACGCGAGGGCCGCCCGGCGTGGGGCGGTGTCAGGGGGCGGGAGCTGGTGGTGCGGTGCTGGCGCGCACCACCAGCTCCGTGCCCAGTTCCACCCGTGGTGAGTCCGGCCGCTCGCCGCGGGCCAGGCGCAGGACCGTACGGACGGCGAGCTGGCCCATGTCGGCGAGGGGCTGCCGGATCGTCGTCAACGGCGGTGCGGACCAGCGCACTTCGGACAGGTCGTCGAAACCCACCACACTCATGTCCTCAGGGACGCGCAGGCCGCGCCGGCGCAGCGCCTCGATCGCGCCGAGCGCCATCTGGTCGCTGGCCGCGAACAGAGCGGTCGGCGGTTCGGCCAGATCGAGCAGGGCGTTGCAGCCGGTGAAGCCGGACTCGGGGTGGAAGTCGCCCGGCACGACCAGGGATTCGTCCAGGGCGACGCCGGCCGCCTCCAGGGCCGCCCGGTAGCCGTCGAAACGGGCCCGCGAGCACAGCAGCCGCGGCGGCCCGGCGATCAGGCCGATCCTGCGGTGGCCGAGGGAGAGCAGGTGCTCGGTGGCGGCCAGGCCCCCGGACCAGTTGGCGGCGCCGATCGTCGGGGTGTCGAAGGCGGGGGAGCCCATCGGGTCGACGACCACCAGGGGGACGCCCAGGATGCGCAACTGCTCGTGCAGCGGCGGTTCCAGGGCCGAGGTGACGAGGATGACGCCGTCGGAGGCGCGGGCCCGCAGATTGCGCATCCACTCACGCGCGTCGCCGGTGCGGCCGTGGATCGCGGACACCACCGTGCCGGCCCCGGCGGCGTGTGCGGCCTCCTCGACCCCGCGGATGATCTCCACGGCCCAGGGTGAGTCCAGGTTGTTGAAGACCAGGTCGAGCAGGGCGGCACGGGACGGGAGGGCGGCGGGGCGCTTGCGGTAGCCGTGCAGACGCAGCAGGTCCTCGACGCGGGCGCGGGTCGCGGGGGAGACGTCGGAGCGGCCGTTGACCACCCGCGACACGGTCGGCACGGAGACCCCGGCCCGGCGGGCGATCTCGGTGATGGTGACCTTGCCCCGGGGCGCGGGTGCCGTCTCGTCCGCCGCCACTGTGCCCACCTCTGCTCGCCGATCCGTGCTCCGGAACTTCCAGGAGTCTTCCGGAAATCGAGGGCCCGTGGGAAGAGGAACAGGAGGGAAACCGCGGGGTTACGCGGAGTGAGCACCGCTGGACGCGCGTCGGGGCCGGCGCGCAGCGGCGGCTGCGGTCCGGCCCCTCGGTTCGGTGGACGGTGTTCGTCGATGCCGTCCGGGTGGTGCCGAGGCGGTGCTGCTCAGGCCTGCTGATCAGGTGGTCTCACGAGCGTGCTCCGATCGGACGGTGCTGCTCATGCGGCGCTGCTGTTCAGCGGTGCCGTTCATGCGGTGCTGCTCATGCGCTGCTCAGAAGGTGCTGCTCATGCGGTGCGTACTGTTCAGGCGGCCGTGACGATCCGGCTGCCGGCCAGCGGGCGGTGCGGTGCGATGATCCGGCCGTCGGGCAGGATCTCGCCGGTGTCCTCGAAGAGCAGGACGCCGTTGCACAGCAGGCTCCAGCCCTGTTCCGGGTGGTGCGCCGCGAGGCGGGCGGATTCCCGGTCGGCGGAGTCGGCTGTCGGGCACGGTGGCTGGTGCTGGCACATGGAGGGGATCTCTCGCTCTGGCGTGGTGTGTGGAAGGTGTGTCGTGTCTGTCCCGCGGCGTGAAACGTCGTTCATGGCCGCCCCCCGTTGTGATAAGTCGGTCGGAACCCAGTGTTGCCCCACGGACGTCGATCCGCAGGGATTTCGCGGCACCGCTCCTCACAGGTTCATGACGCATCACCCGCGCGGGCGGTTCATTCCCACCGCACCGTCACTTCGGGTGGTTTCGGCCGACCGAATGGGCTAGTCGGCATGGGCCGTTGCGTTCGGACCGCCCGGCACCGCATCGCACCGTACCCCGCCACCGGAACCGCGGTGGCGGGGCACGGGCGTACATGTCAGGCGGGCGAGCCGAGGAGGGGCGGCCGGGTCACCCGCAGGGTCAGGACCGGCAGCAGTTCGGCGACCCGGTGCGGACGGTGCGCGGCGATGCCGGGCGGTGCCGGGGCCAGTGGCACCAGCAGGTCGGTCGGCGCCGGATGGCCGGTGGTGCCGTCCGAGGCGCAGTCGCCGTGCAGCCACAGGGTGAGCATGTACAGGCTCGGAAGAGACAGCAGTCGCGCCTGGTACGGCTGTGCCGTCGACTCGGACTGCTGCAGTGCCAGTTCGGTGGAGGCGAGGTACGGGCCCTCGAAGAAGTGCGAGAAGGCCCAGCCGTCCGGGGTCAGCCGGGTCTCGGCCGCGGCCAGCGCCCGGTCGCCGCAGCGGATCAGGAAGCGCCAGCCGGCCAGCCTGGTCGCGGACATCCCCTCGGGGGTGATCCGGTCCAGGACGTGCACGGGCAGTGGAAGTTCCGGGGTGAGGGGTCCCTGGGCGGTGCGCAGGGAGGAAGTCCTCGCCTCGCGGACCGCGGTGGGGGAACCGAGTGCCGTGAGGACGGAGCGCAGGGCGGGCGCGGGAGCCGGGGGGACATGCAGCGGCATGGTGGGTCGCCTCTCATTCGACAGGCACGGTGGCACGAGGGCGTGGGTGGGGCGGACGGCGCTGTCAGCTCTCAAGGTGAGGTCAAAGAGGCGGGGGCCGGGTCTGGGAACAGGGGTGCGCCTGTGGCCTGCCGTCCGTCTCGTAGACGACGACAGGCTCCTTCGACCGCGGTGTGCCCACCTTCTCTGCCTTGTTCGCGGAGTTTATACGACACGTGTTCAGACTGTGTTTCGTCTAGCCGCTTCCTGGACACTCGGCAAGATTCCATTCGGACGGCGATACGCGTGAATCATCCCGATTCAGAGCGGCGTACGGCTCGATGACCTCAGGATATGTGCGTGCGGCGGTCGGCCTATTCTCGTCGGTGTTTTTCACGAGATCCCGAGTTCGTGAATCTGCCCTTTGCTTCATGCCCGACGAATGTGCCTCCGGTCACTTACGGCCGCTTCGGTCAGAGTAGCGGGTGCCGTGCCGGGTAGGTGACGTTATCGATCGACGGGGCTGGGCATCATCCCCCCTGACCCCGGGACACCGGCGGCCGGATCCTCGGACCGCCCATGCGAGGAGGGACGCCCGATGGGGGAGAAGGTCGTGGCAGGCGCGTTCGACCTGTCCGATCGTCAGCGCTACCGCGACAAGCTGCGACAGTGCCTGACGGTGCTGGAGCGGCTGCTGGCCCAGCAGCGTTTCGACCGCCCCAAGAACCTCATGGGGCTGGAGATCGAGCTGAATCTCGCGGGCGCCGACGGTCTGCCGAAAATGTTGAACGGGGAAGTGCTGGAGCGGATCGCCAGCCGAGATTTCCAAACAGAACTGGCCATGTTCAACCTGGAAGTCAACATAGCTCCACACCGGCTGGGCGGGCGGGTATTCGACCGGCTCGCGGAGGAACTCCGCACGTCGCTGGCATATGCCCACCGAAAGGCGGGAGAGGTCGACGCGGGAATCGTGATGATCGGTATTCTGCCGACTCTGGACCGTGACCACCTGGTCTCCTCCAACCTTTCCGACGTCGACCGCTACACCCTCCTCAACGATCAGATCGTGGCGGCCCGCGGCGAGGAGTTCACCCTCGACATCGAGGGCGTCGAGCACCTTTCCTGCACCTCGAAGTCCATCGTCCCCGAGGCCGCCTGCACCTCCGTGCAACTGCACCTCCAGGTCACGCCGGGCCGCTTCGCCGACGTCTGGAACGCCGCGCAGGCCGTCACCGCCGCCCAGATCGCCATCGGCGCCAACTCACCGTTCCTCTTCGGCCGCGAACTGTGGCGCGAGTCCAGGCCGCCGCTGTTCCAGCAGGCCACCGACACCCGGCCACCGGAACTCCAGGCACAGGGCGTGCGTCCGCGGACCTGGTTCGGCGAGCGGTGGATCAGCTCCGCGTACGAGCTGTTCGAGGAGAACCTGCGCTACTTCCCCGCGCTGCTGCCCATCTGCGACGACGAGGACCCGCAGGAGGTACTGGCGGCGGGCGGCACCCCCAAGCTCGCCGAGCTGGTCCTGCACAACGGGACCGTCTACCGCTGGAACCGTCCCGTCTACGGCATCGCCGACGGCGTCCCGCACCTGCGCGTCGAGAACCGTGTCCTGCCCGCCGGCCCCACGGTCACCGACGTCGTCGCCAACGCTGCCTTCTACTACGGCGTGGTCCGCGCCCTGGCCGAGGAGTCACGGCCCGTATGGACGCGGCTGCCCTTCGAGACCGCCGCCGCCAACTTCGACGCCGCCTGCCGCTACGGCATCGACGCCCGGCTGCGCTGGCCCCGGCGAGGCCGGCTGGGCGGCGTCGCGGAGGTCGACGCGGTGAGCCTCGTACGCGACGAACTGCTGCCGCTGGCCGAGGCGGGGCTGGACGCGTGGGGGGTGGAGCCGGCCGACCGTGATCTGTATCTGGGAGTCATCGAGGAGCGGTGCCGGCGCCGGACCAACGGGGCGAGCTGGCAGGTGGCGACCTTCCACCGCGCGCTGGAGGCCGGACTGCCGCGGGACGCCGCGCTGGCGGCGACGACCCGGCGGTACGCGGAACTGAGCCATCGGGGGGAGCCGGCGCACACCTGGCCGGTGGGGCTGCCGGAGCCTGTCCCCACGGGGTGAGAGCCACCGCGGTCCCCTTCGTCCGGGGTTCTCCGGACGGAGAGGGGGTCGCCGCCGGTCGCATCGCACGGATCGGGCAAGCTGTGACGTCCGACGGTGGTGCGGCAGGTGTGAAGGTGGAGGCCCGGTAGGTGGCTGATTCTTTTCCGCAGGAGAAGTTCTCCCGACGGATCCTCCGGGACGAGACGCTGCTCGTCCTGGGCGTCTCGCTCGGTGCCAGCGGGGTGTCCGCCCTGATCAGTTTTGTCGGATCGGTCACGAAGCCGGGCGGCCTCAGGGACCAGGCGGCGACCCTGAACGCCTCGGCCGCGCCCGGCCGCCCCTGGCTCGATCTCGCCTGGCAGCTGTTCGGGATCGCCAGCTCGCTCGTCCCCGTCGCGCTCGTCGCGCACTTCCTGCTGCGCGAGGGACGGGGCCTGCGCACCCTCGGCTTCGACCGCACCCGACCCTGGTTCGACCTCGGCCGCGGTGCCGCGATCGCCGCGGTCATCGGCAGCTCCGGCATCGCCTTCTACCTCGCGGCCCGCGGCCTCGGCTTCAACCTCACGGTGGTCCCCGAGGCGCTGCCCGACGTGTGGTGGAAGTACCCGGTGCTGATCCTGTCCGCGCTCCAGAACGCGATCCTCGAAGAGGTCATCGTCGTCGGCTATCTGCTGCGCCGCCTCGGCCAGCTGGGCTGGACACCGGTCGGCGCGCTGATGGCCAGCTCCGTACTGCGCGGCTCGTACCACCTCTACCAGGGCATCGGCGGGTTTATCGGCAACATGGTGATGGGCCTGGTCTTCGTCTACCTCTACCGGCGCTGGGGCCGGGTGGGGCCCCTGGTCGTGGCGCACTCCCTGCTCGACATCGGGGCCTTCGTCGGGTACGCGCTGCTGGCGGGCAAGGTCGACTGGCTGCCCACGGCGTGAGCGCCGGCCGTACGTCCCTTGCCCGGCGCCGGTCACGCGAGCAGGTCGCCCTCGATGACGGTGACCGCGCGGCCCTTCAACAGGGTGCGCCCGCCGCGCAGTTCGGTACCGACGTGACCGGAGCGCGGTGAGGCCTGGAGGCCGGTCAGCTCGGTGCGGCCGAGGCGCTCCGACCAGAAGGGGGCCAGCGCCGTGTGGGCGCTGCCGGTGACCGGGTCCTCGTCGATGCCGACGTTCGGGAAGAAACAGCGCGAGACGAAGTCGTGGCCCAGACCGGGCTGCTCGGCGCGGGCGGTGGCGATGATGCCGCGCGCGGAGTGGGCGCACAGGGCCTGGTGGTCGGGGCGCAGGTCCCGCACGGTCTTCTCGTCGGCTAGTTCGACCAGCAGGTCCCCGACGTTCGGGCCGGTGTCGAAGGCCGTGAGCGGTTCGGCGCCCAGTGCCTCGGCGACCCCCGCCGGGACGTCCACGCGCGAGAGCGGGGCGGTCGGGAAGTCCAGGGTGATCGAACCGTCCTCGGCGGGCGTGGCGACCAGCACCCCGCTGAGGGTCGCGAACCGCACGGGCCCCGCGTGGGCGCCCGTGCTGTGCAGGACGTGCGCGGTGGCGAGCGTGGCGTGACCGCACATCGTCACCTCGGTGACGGGAGTGAACCAGCGCAGCGCCCAGTCGGCCTCGCCGCCGGGCGGCAGCGGGTGCGCGAACGCCGTCTCGGCGTGGTTGACCTCCAGGGCCACGTTCTGGAGCCGGTCGTCGCCAGGGAAGGCGTCGAGCAGCAGGACCCCGGCCGGGTTACCGGCGAAGGGACGGTCGGTGAAGGCGTCGACGATACGAATCCGCATGCGGCGACGGTAGGCGGTGGGAGCGCCGGCGGGCCAAGGCCAATCGGCGAGTCGTGGACCGGGCGGGAACCCGTCGCGCCCGCCCGGTCGTTGACCGCGGTGACGGCGGCCGGCCCGGCGGGCGCCGCGAGGAGACAGCGAGGATCCCCCTGAACGGCGGCACGGCAAGGAGCGACGAGGGCACGCTCGTGCTGACCGGCGCGACCGGCTTCATCGGGTCGCGCGCGCTCGGCGCGCTGACGGACGGAGGCCGGGGAACACGCGTGCGCGCGCTGGTCCGGACCGTTCCCGACGACGGGGGGCGGGCGGGGTCCGTCGAGTGGGTGCGCGGCGACCTGACCGACCCGGACACGGTGCGCGGTCTCTGCGAGGGCGCGCGCGTGGTCGTCCATCTCGCCTCGTACATCGGCGGCGACGAGCGGCTGTGTGAGGCGGTCAACGTCGACGCCACCCGTGCGCTGATGGCCGAGGCACGGCGGGCCGGCGTCCGCCGGGTGGTGCACCTGTCGACGGCCGCGGTGTACGGCGCGGGCCCGCACCGGGGCATCACGGTGGACGAGATACCCGCGCAGCCGGTCTCCGCCGTGAGCCGGACCCGGCTGGCAGGGGAGGCCTACGCGCGGGAGGCCGGCGCGGTCGTCCTGCGGCCGGGGCTGGTCCTCGGGGCCGGTGACCGCTGGACCGTGCCCGGCCTTCGGGAACTCGTCGAGCGGGTGCCGGCCGAGTGGGACGGCGGGCGTGCCCTGCTGTCGTTGGTCGACGTCGGCGACCTCGCCCGCCTGATCGCCACCGTCGCCACCGGTCCCCGGCGGGTGCCGCCCGGCGTCTACCACGTGAGCCATCCCGACCCGGTGCGCGTCGGCGACCTGCTCGCGGTGCTGGCGCGGCACGGCGTGCTGCCACCCCGCCCGGAAGCCGACTGGCCGTGGCCCGTCTGCCTGGAGCGGCTGCGCGCCACCCCC
>NZ_MUBA01000247.1 GCF_002154575.1 Streptomyces bobili | reverse complement strand
ACTCCTTTCCGGGCAACGGCGTGCATGGCCTTCACACGTTCGGACGGCCGCGATCGCGGCCCGACGGACAGCCCGACGGGCAGCTCGCACGACGGCCGTACGACGGCCCGACGGAAGCCGCGAAAAAAGTTCTCCGAACCCGCGTAATGCTCGGCCCGCACCTCGCTCTCCCCTGCGTACGGATCCGTACCGAGAGGAGAAACGGACATGCATCACACCGTGGTCGAACGGGAGCTGGAACTGAAGCTCGTCCTGTCACCGGAGCGCAGCATCCCGGTCCCGGCGCGGCTCAGCTACCGCAGCGACGACCCCTTCGCCATCCACATCGGCTTCCACATCAACTCGGAGTACCCCGTCCACTGGACGTTCGCCCGCGAACTCCTCGTGGAGGGTGTGTTCCGGCCGTGCGGGCACGGGGACGTGCGGGTGTGGCCGACGAAGGTGGGCGGGCGAAGCGTCGTCCTGATGGCGCTGAGTTCACCCGACGGTGACGCCCTCCTGGAGGCGCCCGCGGCGCAGGTGTCGGCCTGGCTGGAGCGGACGCTGCGGGTGGTGCCGCCGGGGACCGAGGGTGAGCAGCTCGGCCTGGACGAGGCGCTGGCCGAGTTGCTCGCCCCGCTGCCGGCCGACGACCTGTGGCTGCGAGACCCGTGGCCGTCCGACGAGTCGAAGGACGGTGAATGACCGCGCGCGGCTGGTGCCGGCCGGTCTCAGAACAGCTTGCCGGGGTTGAGGATGCCCAGCGGGTCGAAGGCCTGCTTGATCCGCCGCTGCATCTCCATGCCGACGGGACCCAGCTCGCGAGCCAGCCACTCCTTCTTCAGCACGCCCACGCCGTGCTCGCCGGTGATGGTGCCGCCCAGTTCCAGGCCGAGCGCCATGATCTCGTCGAAGGACTCGCGGGCGCGCCGCGCCTCGTCGGGGTCGGCCGCGTCGAAGCAGACCGTGGGGTGGGTGTTGCCGTCGCCTGCGTGGGCGCAGACCCCGATGGTGAGCCGGTACTTCTCGGCGATGCGCTCGACGCCCTCCAGCATGTCGCCGAGCCGGGAGCGGGGCACGCACACGTCGTCGATCATCGTCGTGCCCTTGACCGCTTCCAGGGCCACCAGCGAGGACCGCCGGGCCTGGAGGAGGAGTTCGGATTCGGCCGTGTCCTCGGCCGGGACGACCTGGGTGGCGCCGGCGGCCTCGCACAGCGCGCCCACGGCGGCGAGGTCTGCGGCCGGGTCCGGGGTGTCGAAGGCGGCGAGGAGGAGTGCCTCCGTGGTCTCCGGCAGACCCATGCGGGTCAGCTCGTTGACCGCCTTGACCGTCGTACGGTCCATCAGTTCGAGGAGGGAGGGGACGTGGCCGTCGGCCATGATCCGGCAGACGGCGTCGCAGGCGGCGGCAGCGGAGGCGAACTCGGCGGCCAGGACGAGTTGCCGCGGCGGCTGGGGCTTCAGCGCCAGGGTGGCCCGCACGACGACGCCCAGTGAGCCCTCGGAGCCGACGAAGAGGCGGGTGAGGTCGTATCCGGCGACGCCCTTGGCGGTGCGGCGGCCGGTGGACATCAGGCGGCCGTCGGCGAGGACGACGTCCAGGCCGAGGACGTACTCGGCGGTGACGCCGTACTTCACGCAGCACAGGCCGCCGGAGGCGGTGCCGATGTTGCCGCCGATGGTGCACATCTCCCAGCTGGAGGGGTCCGGCGGGTAGGACAGTCCGTGCTCGGCCACGGCGCGGGAGAGGACCGCGTTGACGACGCCGGGTTCGACGACGGCGATGCGGTCGACGGGGCTGATCTCCAGGATGCGGTCCATCTTCGTCAGGGAGAGGACGAGGCAGCCGTCGGAGGCGTTGGCGCCGCCCGACAGGCCGGTGCGGGCGCCCTGCGGGACGACCGGCACGCGCAGTTCGGTGGCGGTGCGCAGGACGTGCTGGACCTGTTCGACGGTGCGCGGCAGCACGACGGCGGCCGGGGTGCCGGCCGGGCAGAAGCTCGCCATGTCGTGCGCGTAGGCGGCCGTGACATCGGGGTCGGTGAGGACCGCCTCGGCGGGCAGGCCGTCGAGCAGTCGGTCGAGGAGGTTGCCGGTCACCTCGTCGCGGGGGGCTTCGATACGGCTCATGATCACAGCGTCGCACCCGCCGCCATCGGTGTGAACCCCGTCTGCGGCACCCGGCGGATACCGACCCGCGGTCCTCGCGCTGACGCACAGTGAGCGCCATGGAGAGCGCTGCCGAAACCGTCGCCGAAGCCAGTGAAGCCGCCGATTCGCCGCCAGGGACGGGGCCCGGAGAGTCGCAGGCCCGCTCCCGGCCGCGCCGGCGCGTGCTGATCGGCTCGCTGGCCGGCTGCCTGGTGCTGGGCGGGGTCCTGCTGTGCCTGCCCGGCGAGGGCGCGGACCGGACCGCGCCGGCGCCCGCTCCTGGTGCTCAGGCGCAGGCCGCGGTCCGTACCGGGGTGGCCGCCGCGCTGCCCGACCTGGCGGTACTGATCGGCGAGCGTGAGGCCCGGGTGCGCGCGCATCCGAAGGACGCCCGCTCCTGGGCGGTCCTCGGCGCCGCCTACGTCGAGCAGGGCCGGCGCACCGCCGACACGGCCGCCCACTATCCGAAGGCCGAACGGGCGCTGCGGACCTCCCTGTCGGTGCGGCCGGCGAGGAACACGGAGGCGCTGGTCGGTCTGGCCGCCCTCGCCAACGCCCGCCGTGACTTCCCGGCCGCACGGTCCTGGGGCGAGGCCGCGCGCAAGGCGGCCCCCCGGCGCTGGACGGCCTATCCGCAGCTGATCGACGCCTACACCGGACTCGGCGAGCACAAGAAGGCGAAGGCCGCGCTGGACCGGCTGCTGGAGCTGCGCTCGGGTCCCGCGGTGCTGGCGCGGGCGGCGGCCGTCTACCGGGACCGGGGCTGGCGCGAGGACGCGGCGGCGGCGCTGTCGGACGCGGCGGCCGGGGCCGTCTCCCCCGCCGAACGGGCGGCGTACCTGGAGCGGGCCGGGCAGCTCGCCTGGGAGCGCGGTGACCGGGAGGCGGCGCTGCGGCACTTCCAGGAGGCGGTGCGGCTCGATCCCGACCAGCGGGCCGCGCAGGCCGGGCAGGGGCGGGCGCAGGCGGCGCTCGGCCGGACCTCGGAGGCGCTGAGCGCCTACCAGGTGGCCCTCGCCAAGCAGCCGCTGCCGCAGTACGCGCTGGAGCTGGGTGAGCTGTACGAGTCGCTGGGGATGGCCCAGGCGGCGCGGGTGCAGTACGACCTGCTGCGCGACCGGGTCCGGGAGGAGGAGGCCGGCGGGGTGGACGGGCAACTGCTGCTGGGCTGGTTCGAGGCCGACCACGGGGATCCCGCGGTGGCGGTACGGCGGCTGGGCGCGCTGTGGCAACGCCGGCCGGCGATCGAGGTCGCGGACGCGCTGGGCTGGGCCCTGCACCGGTCCGGGCGGCACGAGGAGGGGCTGCGGTACGCCGTGATCGCCACCGACCGGGCGCACGACGGTACGGTGCGCAGCGCGCCGTACATGTACCACCGGGGCATGATCGAGCGGCAGTTGAGGCGGGACGGGGCGGCGCGGCGGCATCTGGCGGAGGCGCTGCGGATCAACCCGTACTTCTCCCCGCTGCACGCGCGGACGGCCCGCACGGCGCTGGTGGCGCTGGGCGAGCCGTCGATGGCGAAGGTGCCGAAGTTCTCCTGATGGGAGGCCGTTTCGGCAACCGGCCGCTACAGGTTGCCGCGCTTCTCCTGCTCCCGCTCGATCGCCTCGAAGAGGGCCTTGAAGTTGCCCTTGCCGAAGCCCATCGAGCCGTGGCGTTCGATGATCTCGAAGAAGACGGTCGGGCGGTCCTGGACCGGCTTGGTGAAGATCTGGAGCAGGTAGCCGTCCTCGTCGCGGTCGGCGAGGATCTTCAGCTCGCGCAGGGTGTCGACGGGCACGCGGGTGTCGCCGACCCACTCGCCGAGGGTGTCGTAGTAGGAGTCGGGGGTGTCGAGGAACCGGACGCCGGCGGCGCGCATGGTGCGGANNCGCGCCGCCGTAGAACTCCAGGTACTCGTCGATCTGGGACTTCTTCTTCGCGACGGCGGGCTCGTTGATCGGGAACTTGACCTTGAGCGTGCCGTCGGCGACGACCTTCGACATGAGGGCGCTGTACTCGGTGGCGATGTCGTCGCCCACGAACTCCTTCATGTTGGTGAAGCCCATGACGTTGTTGTAGAAGCCGACCCATTCGTTCATCCGGCCGAGTTCGACGTTGCCGACGCAGTGGTCGATCGCCTGGAAGGTGCGGTGGGCCGGCGGTTCGACGATCGGGCTCGCGGCCACGTAGCCGGGCAGGTAGGGGCCGTCGTAGCCGCCGCGCTCGACGAGGGTGTGGCGGGTCTCGCCGTAGGTGGCGATGGCGGCCAGCACCACCGTGCCGTGCTCGTCCTTCAGCTCGTAGGGCTCGGCGACCGAGCGGGCGCCGTGCTCCAGGGCGTAGGCGTACGCGGCGCGGGCGTCCGGGACCTCGATGGCGAGGTCGACGACTCCGTCGCCGTGCTCGGCCACGTGCTCGGCGAGGAAGTGGCCCCAGGTGGTGGCGGGCTTGATCACCGAGGTGAGCACGAAGCGGGCGGAGCCGTTCTCCAGGACGTAGGCGGCGGTCTCGCGGCTGCCGTTCTCCGGTCCGGAGTACGCGACCAGCTTCATGCCGAAGGCGGTGGAGTAATAGTGCGCCGCCTGCTTGGCGTTGCCCACGGCGAAGACGACCGCGTCCATTCCCTTGACCGGGAAGGGATCGGCCTGCCGGGCGGTGTCGGGAGTGTGGTGTGTGGTCTGCGTCATAGCCGAAGCCTCACCCCCACCCTGCAAGGTGCGCAATAGTTCGCTCTACCACTGGTCAGTCTGTTCAGTGGTACGGCGGTTTCGGCGGCGTTTCTGTACAGGGTGACCATCTGGGAGGCGGATGTGGCGATCGATCAGCTGGACGGCCGGATCATCGTGCTGCTGGCACGGGAGCCGCGGATCGGCGTGCTGGAGATGTCCCGGCGGCTGGGGGTCGCCCGGGGGACCGCGCAGGCGCGGCTGGACCGTCTTCAGTCGAATGGAGTCATCCGCGGATTCGGTCCGCAGGTGGACCCGGCGGCGCTCGGCTACCCGGTCACCGCGTTCGCCACCCTCCAGATCCGGCAGGGTCAAGGGGCCGACGTACGGGCCCACTTGGCGACCGTCCCGGAGATGCTTGAGCTGCACACCACCACCGGCACCGGGGACATGCTGTGCCGGCTGGTGGCCCGCTCCAACGCCGATCTCCAGCGGGTCATCGACCGGGTCGTCGGTTTTGATGGCATTGTCCGGGCCTCCACCGCGATCGTGATGGAGAACCCCGTTCCGCTGCGGATCATCCCGCTGGTGGAGCAGGCGGCGGACACACGGGAAGGGCCGGGCACAGCGACGGGGTGAGGGCGTGTGAGCTTCTGGGAGTACGTGGGCAACCGGCACCAGCAACTGCTCACCGACGCCTACCAGCATGCCAGCGCCGTGTTCCAGTGCATGGTCCTGGCGACCCTGATCGGCGTGCTGCTCGGGGTCGTCACCTACCGCAGCGACTGGGCCGGGAACCTCGCCACCACGGCCACCTCCACCATCCTCACGGTCCCGTCCCTCGCCATGATCGGTCTGCTGATCCCGGTCGTCGGCCTGGGCGTGCCGCCGACGGTGATCGCGCTGACGCTGTACGGGCTGCTGCCGATCGTGCGGAACTCCATCGTGGGCCTGCGGGGCGTCGATCCGTCCCTGGTGGACGCGGCCAAGGGCATCGGGATGTCCAGGGTGATGCGGCTGGCGCGGGTCGAGCTGCCGCTGGCCTGGCCGCCGATCCTGACCGGTATCCGGGTCTCGACGCAGATGCTGATGGGCATCGCGGCCATCGCCGCCTACGCCTCCGGGCCCGGCCTCGGCAACGAGATCTTCCGCGGCCTGGCCTCCCTGGGCAGCAAGAACGCCCTCAACCAGGTCCTCTCGGGCACCCTCGGGATCATCGTGCTGGCCCTGCTGTTCGACGCCGCGTACGTCCTTCTCGGACGGCTGACGATTCCGAGGGGGATCCGTGTCTGAGTCCCATGGCGCCGCGATCGAGCTGGAGAACCTCACCAAGCGCTACCCGGGCAGTGCGAGCCCGGCCGTGGACAACGTGAACATGGAGATCAAGGCGGGCGAGATCGTCATCTTCGTCGGGCCGTCCGGCTGTGGGAAGTCGACGACCCTGAAGATGATCAACCGGCTGATCGAGCCGAGCGGCGGCCGTATCCGCATCGGCGGCGAGGACGTCACCGACATCGACCCGGTGAAACTGCGCCGCAAGGTCGGCTACGCGATCCAGGCCTCGGGGCTGTTCCCGCACATGACGGTCGCGCAGAACATCGCGCTGGTGCCGAAGATGATCGGTTGGCCGAAGGGCCGGATCAAGGACCGGGTGGAGGAGATGCTCGACCTGGTCGGGCTGGACCCCGGGGAGTTCCACCACCGCTATCCGCGCCAGTTGTCCGGCGGCCAGCAGCAGCGGGTCGGCGTGGCGCGGGCGCTGGCGGCGGATCCGCCGGTGCTGCTGATGGACGAGCCGTTCGGCGCCGTGGACCCGATCACCCGCGACCACCTCCAGGACGAGCTGATCCGGCTCCAGCACGAACTGCACAAGACGATCGTGTTCGTCACCCATGACTTCGACGAGGCGATCAAGCTCGGCGACCGGATCGCCGTGCTGCGCGAGCGCTCGCACATCGCCCAGTTCGACACCCCGGAGGCGATCCTCACCAACCCGGCGGACGACTTCGTGTCCGGGTTCGTCGGCGCCGGTGCGGCCCTGAAGCGGCTCAACCTGACGCGCGTACGGGATGTGGAGATCACCGACTATCCGACGGTGAGCGTCGACGATCCGCTCCAGGCCATCTTCAACCGGATCCGGTCCAGCGGGACCAACGAGATCCTGCTCCTCGACAAGCGCGGGCGGCCCTACAAGTGGCTGCGGCGCGGCGACCTGATGCGGGCGAAGGGCTCGCTGGCCCGCGCCGGCACGCTCGTCACGGACACGGTGACCCGGGACGCGACCCTGCGGGACGCCCTGGAGGCGGTGCTCACCGACAACACCGGGCGGGTCGCGGTCACCGGGCGGCGCGGCGCGTACATCGGGGTCGTCGACATGGAGACGCTGATGAACTCGGTGCACGAACTGCTGGAGGCCGACCGGCTGGAGGCGCTGGAGGCCCAGCACGAACTGGAGGAGGCCCGAGCCGCGCAGACGCACGCGGAACAGGAGGGCCCCGGCGGGGAGGCGAAGGCGTGAGCACCCGCGAACGGGACGACCGGCTGGACGACGGGGCGGACGACCGCCTCGACGACCGGCTGGACCAGGAGGGGGAGCCCCCGGCTCCGCCGGCCGCTCCCCCGCGCCGCCGCATCGGCTGGCAGAAGCTGACCCTCGTGCCCGCCTTCCTGGTCGTGATGCTCCTCGCCACCTGGCTGTGGTTCGCGCAGGCCGAACTGGACCCGCTCTCCGAGAACGCGCTGGCCGACGGGCAGGTGTCCAAGGCGCTGTGGCAGCACATCCAGCTGACGGTGATCTCCACCTTCTTCGTGCTGATCATCGCCATCCCACTGGGCATCCTGCTGACCCGGCCGGCCTTCCGCAAGGCCACCCCGGTCGCGATGACCTTCGCCAACATGGGCCAGGCGACCCCGGCGATCGGTCTGCTCGCCCTGCTGGTGATCTGGCTGGGCATCGGCCGCCGGGCGGCCCTCATCGGGATCATCGCCTACGCCATCCTGCCGGTGCTCTCCAACACCATCGCGGGCCTGAAGGCGAACGACCCGTCACTGCTGGAGGCCGCCCGCGGCATCGGCATGTCCCCGCTCGGGGTGCTCAACCGGGTGGAGCTGCCGCTGGCGGTGCCGCTCATCCTGGCCGGCGTCCGTACGGCGCTCGTCCTGAACGTCGGCACGGCGACCCTGGCGACCTTCGGCGGGGGCGGCGGACTGGGCGTACTGATCACCACCGGCATCACCAACCAGCGCATGCCGGTCCTGGTGCTGGGCTCGGTCCTGACCGTGGCCCTGGCCCTGCTGGTCGACTGGCTGGCCTCGCTGGCCGAGGTACTGCTGCGTCCGCGCGGCCTGGAGGTGGGACAGTGAGAAGGGTGCCGTTCTGTCTCGCGGGGCTGCTGATGCTGGCCTCCGCCTGCGGCCTGACCAGCGGTTCCCCCATGGTCGACGACGTCTCCCCCGGCTCGATCGGGCAGGGCGAGCCGCTGAAGGGCGCCGACCTCACCGTGACGTCCAAGTCGTTCACCGAGAGCCTCATCCTCGGCGCGATGATGGGCATCGCCTTCGAGGCGGCGGGCGCGGAGGTCCTGGACCGGACCGGCATCCAGGGTTCCATCGGCGGCCGCGAGGCGATCCGCAAGGGCGACGCCGACGCCATGTACGAGTACACGGGCACCGCCTGGATCACGTACCAGGGCAACAGCGAGCCCATCACCGACCCGCTGAAGCAGTGGCAGGCGGTGCGTGACGCGGACGTGCGCAACGGGGTGACCTGGCTGCCGCAGTCCCGGCTGAACAACACCTACGCGCTGGCCATGAACCAGGCCAGCTTCAAGAAGTACGGCACGAGGACGCTGTCGGAGGTGGCCGAGCTGTCCCGGTCGGACCCGAAGGCCGTCAGCCTGTGCGTGGAGAGCGAGTTCGCCAACCGCGCGGACGGACTGCCCGGCATGCAGAAGGCGTACGGCATGAAGGTGCCGGCGGACCGGATCACGCAGATGGACACCGGGATCATCTACACCCAGACGGCGAAGGGCAGTTGCACCTACGGCGAGGTCTTCACCACCGACGGCCGCATCAGGTCCATGCGCCTCGCGGTGATGGCCGACAACAGGAAGTTCTTCCCCAACTACAACGCGGCCCCCGTGATCAACAGCAAGACCTTCGAGAAATGGCCGGCCATCGCCGAGGTCATCGACCCGGTCACCGCGAAGCTCGACAACGCGGTCGCCCAGGAACTGAACGCGAAGGTGGATGTGGGCGGGGAGGACCCGCACCAGGTCGCCCTGGACTGGATGAAGGCGGAGGGGTTCGTGAAATAGGGCGGGTTCTGTGTAAAGCGGGGCCGTCAGCAGCTCGGGACGGAACCGTCGCCCTTCTCCAGGGCGGTCAGGGCGCTCACCGCGCCCTTGAGGGTGGACACCGGGATCAGCCGCAGGCCCTCGGGAAGTTCTGACCTGGCGTCCGAGCACTCCGCCTTCGGCACCAGGAACACGGTCGCCCCGTCCCGGCGGGCGGCCTGCGTCTTCAGGGCCACCCCGCCGACCGCGCCGACCTTGCCGTCCGCGTCGATGGTCCCCGTACCGGCGATCGTACGGCCGCCCGTGAGGTCGCCCCCGCTGCCGTCGCCGTCGAGCCGGTCGATGATCCCCAGGGAGAACAGCAGGCCCGCGCTGGGGCCGCCGACGTCGGCGAGCTTCAGCGTGACCTCGATGCCGTCGTCGGTGCGGTCGAGGTAGCGCAGGGCGGCCTCGGTCGCGGTGTCCTGGGACTCCTCCATCTGCTCGGTGTTGTACCGCTCGATCTCCTTCGTGCTGTCGCCGGCGGGATAGACCGAGTCACGCGGCATGACGGCCTGGTCGGTACGGAACCAGCCGTCGACCACATCGGCCAGGGTGATGTCCGCGTCCGGGCCGGTCGCCTCGATGGTCGTCATCCGCAGCTGCCCGGTCGTGTCACGGGTCGGCGCGCCGGAGATCGTGATGACGGGCGTGCCCCTGTTCTCACCGAGCACGTTCGCCGTCATCCCCGGCTGCGCCACCGAGAACGGCAACGGGGCCAGCCCCACGGTGGCGAACAACGCCACCAGCGGAAGCGCGCAGACGGCAAGGGCCCGGGGACGTGTGAGGCGTGAGAGCACGGGGTCAATCTAACGCGACTGCCGACGCGGCCCCGTCGCGGGCCGTGCGCGGCCTGAGCCTGCGGCTGCCTGCCCCAGTGCCTCAGGGCCTGGGGGAGGCACCCCGTTCGCGCCGGGCCGCGCGACCCACCCCTCACCACAACGCCCCTCGGCACGCTCAGCCGCGCGGTCAGCGCAATGCCTCCGCCACCTCCCGCGCCGCGTCCATCACCCGCTGCCCCACCCGTTCCGGCACCGCGTCGGCCAGCATCACGACGCCCACGCTGCCCTCGACGCCCGTCACGCCCAGCAGAGGCGCCGCCGCCCCGCTCGCGCCGGCCTCCAGTTCGCCGTGGGTGAGCGTGTAGCCGGGCTCCCCGGAAGCCGTCCGCTGCCGGGCGGAGAGGATCGCCTTGCCGGCCGCTCCCCGGTCCAGCGGATGCCGGAACCCGGCCCGGTAGGCCACGTGATAGTCGGTCCACGTCGGCTCGACGACGGCGACGGCCAACGCCTCCGCCCCGTCGACCAGGGTCAGATGGGCGGTCGCCCCGATGTCCTCGGCCAGCGACCGCAGCGCGGGCAGCGCGGCCTCGCGTACCAGCGGGTGCACCTGCCGCCCCAGCCTGAGCACGCCGAGTCCGACCCGGGCTCGTCCGCCCAGGTCACGTCGGACGAGGGCGTGCTGCTCCAGGGTGGCGAGCAAGCGGTACACAACGGTCCGGTTGACGCCCAGTTTGTGGGAAAGCTCGGTGACGGTCAGCCCGTGGTCCGTATCGGCCAGCAGTTTGAGGACCCTCAGTCCCCTGTCGAGCGTCTGGGAGGTCTCCGCGGTCACGACGCCCACTCCTTAAGTAGTGAGGGGTCGGCGGCCTTCACAGCGGCGGATGCGTCGCCGAGTCCCGTCAGCGACGCGCGTCAGAGGCCGCCGATCGGCAGAGGGGCCCGGCGTGTCCGGACCCGGTCGCTTCACGGCTGCGCTCCGCGGCGGCGCTGCCACGGGGCGTGTGCGTAGCGGGACAGTAGCGAAGCAGGTTCGCTGAGCGGAAGGCTCCGTCCAGAATCCGGTCACTGGCCGGTATGGACTACCTGTGTTTGTCCCTATACGTACGGTGCGCGACGGGCGCCGAGCGCCCCCTGCCGACGTGCCGGTGGACGCCCCGAGGCGTCACTTCATCCGGGTCGCCCACTCCTGCACCTTGGCGATGCGCTGCCGCAGCTGCCCCGCCGTCGCCTCCGCGCTCGGCGGACCGCCGCACACCCGGCGCAGCTCGGTGTGGATGACGCCGTGCGGCTTGCCGCTCTGGTGGACGTACGCGCCGACCATCGTGTTGAGCTGCTTGCGCAGGTCCATCAGCTCCTTGTGGGAGACGACCGGCCGCCGCTCGGCCGGCAGCTCCAGCAGGTCGGCCTCCCCGTCCGGCTTCTTGCGGCTGTGCGCGATCTGCTTGGCCTGCCGCTTCTGGAGCAGCATCTGCACCTGGTCGGGCTCCAGGAGTCCGGGGATGCCGAGGTAGTCCTGCTCCTCCTCGCTGCCGGGGTGGGCCTGCATGCCGAACTCGGCGCCGTTGTACATGACCCGGTCGAAGACGGCGTCGGACTCCAGCGCCTCGAAGGGCAGCATGTCCTGGTCGCCGGTGTCCTCGTCCTGCTGCTTCTCGGCTTCCTGGAGGAGCTTGTCCTCCTCGGCGTACGGGTCCTCCTCGCCGTCCTTCTTGGGCTTGTCGAGGACGTGGTCGCGCTCGCGTTCCATCTCGTTGGCGAAACCGAGGAGGTCGGGCACCGTCGGCAGGAACACGGACGCCGTCTCGCCGCGCCGCCGCGACCGGACGAAACGGCCGACGGCCTGAGCGAAGAAGAGGGGCGTGGAGATGGTGGTGGCGTACACGCCGACCGCGAGGCGCGGCACGTCGACGCCTTCCGACACCATCCGCACCGCGACCATCCACCGGTCGTTGCTCGCGCTGAACTCGTCGATCCGGTTCGAGGCCCCGGTGTCGTCGGACAGGACGAGGGTCGCCTTCGACCCGGTGATCTCCCGGATCAGCTTGGCGTAGGCGCGGGCCGAGTCCTGGTCGGAGGCGATGACCAGGGCGCCCGCGTCCGGGATGGCCTTACGGACCTCGGTGAGCCGCTGGTCGGCGGCGCGCAGCACGCTCGGCATCCACTCGCCGCGCGCGTCCAGCGCCGTACGCCAGGCCTGGCTGATCGCGTCCTTCGTCATCGGCTCGCCGAGGCGTGCGGCGATCTCGTCGCCGGCCTTCGTGCGCCAGCGCATGTTGCCGCTGTAGGAGAGGAAGATGACGGGCCGCACGACGTTGTCCGCGAGGGCGGAGCCGTAGCCGTAGGTGTAGTCGGCGGACGAGCGCCGGATGCCGTCGTTGCCCTCCTCGTACGCCACGAAGGGGATCGGGTTGGTGTCGGAGCGGAACGGCGTACCGGTGAGCGCGAGCCGCCGCGTGGCCGGCTCGAACGCCTCCAGGCATGCCTCGCCCCAGGACTTCGAGTCACCGGCGTGGTGGATCTCGTCGAGGATGACGAGGGTCTTGCGCTGCTCGACGCGGTTGCGGTGCAGCATCGGCCGCACGCCGACGCCCGCGTACGTCACGGCGACGCCGTGGTAGTCCTTGCTGAGCGGCCCGGCGCTGTACTCGGGGTCCAGCCGGATCCCTATCCGCGCGGCCGCCTCCGCCCACTGCTTCTTCAGATGCTCGGTGGGCGCGACCACGGTCACCTGCTGCACGACGTGGTGGTGCAGCAGCCAGGAGGCGAGGGTCAGCGCGAACGTCGTCTTCCCGGCGCCGGGGGTGGCGACGGCGAGGAAGTCGCGCGGCTGCTCCTGGAGGTATCTCTCCATCGCCCCCTGCTGCCAGGCACGCAGCTTGCTGGCGGTACCCCAGGGCGCCCGGCCGGGAAAGGCGGGAGAGAGGTGGTGGGAGGTGGGGGTGGAGG
>NZ_MUBA01000246.1 GCF_002154575.1 Streptomyces bobili | reverse complement strand
GACGGCGGCGCAGGTCGCGGGTGGTGTGGTGCCGGTGGGCACGCCGGTGGCGAACACCCGCTTCTATGTCCTGGACGGGTGGTTGCGCCCGGTGCCGCCGGGTGTGGTGGGTGAGTTGTATGTCGCGGGTGTGCAGCTGGCGCGGGGGTATGTGGGTCAGCCGGGGCTGACGGGTGAGCGGTTCGTGGCGTGTCCGTTCGGTGGTGCGGGTGAGCGGATGTACCGCACCGGTGACCGGGCCCGCTGGACGGCGGACGGGGAGTTGGTGTTTGCGGGGCGTGCGGATGACCAGGTGAAGATCCGTGGTTTCCGGATCGAGCCGGGCGAAGTCCAGACCGCACTGTCGGTTCATCCGCAGCTGGCGCAGGTGGCGGTGGTGGCCCGCGAGGACGCTCCGGGTGATGTCCGGCTGATCGCTTACGTGGTCGCTGACGATGAGGACACCGATCCTGCCGTGCTGGTGGCGTCGGTGCGTGGTTTTGCGGGGGAGCGGCTGGCGGACCATATGGTGCCGTCCGCGGTGGTGGTGCTGGAGGCGCTGCCGCTGACGGGCAGCGGCAAACTCGACCGCGGGGCCCTTCCGGCTCCTGATTATGCGGGTGTGTCGGTGGTGGGTGGCCGGGCGCCGGGGTCGGTGCAGGAGGAGATCCTGTGCCAGGCCTTCGCCCAGGTCCTGGGCGTGCCTGTGGTGGGAGTCGATGACGACTTCTTCGTGCTGGGTGGTCATTCGTTGCTGGCGGTGTCGTTGGTGGAGCGGTTGCGTGGGCGGGGGGTGTCGGTGTCGGTGCGGGCGTTGTTCCAGACGCCGACGCCGGCCGGTCTGGCCGCGGTCGCGGCTCCGGAACCGGTCGTGGTGCCGGCGAACGGGATCCCGGACGGCGCGGACCGTCTCTCCCCCGACATGCTCCCCCTGGTGGAGCTGTCGGTCGCGGAGGTCGAACGCATCGTCGCGCGGATACCGGGCGGCGCCGCGAACATCGCGGACATCTACCCCCTCGCCCCCCTCCAGGAAGGCATCCTCTTCCACCACCTGTTGCAGGCGGACGGCGGCGCGGACGTATATGCGGCGCCGCGGGTGATCGCGTTCGACTCGCGGGAGCGGCTGGACGCGTTCCTTGGGGCGTTGCAGCGGGTGGTGGACCGCCATGACATCTACCGCACAGCCTTCGTGTGGGAGGGCCTGAGCGAGCCGGTCCAAGTGGTCACCCGCCAGGCCGTCCTGCCGGTTGTTCCGGTGGAGCTGAGCTGTGTCGGCAAGGCCGCGGTGCAGGAGCTGATCACGGCGGCAGGCTCGGTCATGGACATCGGTAGTGCCCCGCTGATCGATGTGCACACGGCTGCGGAGCCGGCGAGTGAGGGCCGGTGGCTGGCCCTGCTGCGGATACACCACCTGGTCCAGGACCACACGACACAGGACGTGCTGCTGGAGGAGATGGGCGCGTTCATGGCAGGCCGGGAGGATTCACTTCCGGAGCCGTTGCCGTTCCGCAACTTCGTGGCGCAGGCGCGGCTGGGCGTGACCCGGGAGGAGCACCAGGACTACTTCGCCGGGCTGTTGGGTGATGTGGAGGAGACCACCGCCCCGTACGGACTGCTCGATGCGCACGGCGACGGCAGTGGTGTGCTGCGCTCGCATCTGCGCGTGGATGAGGAGATCAGCGCCCGGGTGCGGGAGGCCGCCCGCGGCCTGGGGGTGAGTCCGGCGTCGGTGTTCCATCTGGCGTGGGCCCGGGTCGTCGCCACCCTCAGCGGGCGTGACGACGTCGTGTTCGGCACGGTGTTGTTCGGGCGGATGAACGCCGGTGAGGGCGCCGACCGGGTACCGGGGCTGTTCCTCAACACACTGCCGGTCCGGGTCCGGGTCGGCAGCGTGGGGGTCGGTGAGGCACTGGAGGGCGTGCGCGACCAGCTGGCGGAACTGCTGGTGCACGAGCATGCCCCGCTGACGCTCGCACAGCAGGCCAGCGGCGTACCCGGCGGCAGTCCCCTGTTCACCTCACTCTTCAACTACCGCCACAGCCAGCGTCCGGCCGCGGAGCCCCGCCAGGAGGCGGACACCACGCCCAGGCGGATCCGGACGGTGTTCACACGGGAGGCCACGAACTATCCGGTGGCCGTCTCGGTGGACGATCTCGGTTCCGGATTCGGACTGACTGTGGATGCGGTGGGTTCGGTGGACGGGCAGGCGGTGTGCCGGCTGCTGCACACCTGCCTGGACAACCTCGTCACCGCGCTGGAAGACCACCCGGCCAGCTCGCTGTCGGCGGTCGACATCCTCGACGAGGCCCAGCACGACCAGCTCTTGGTGGAGTGGAACGACACCGCGGCGCCGGAGTCGGATGCGACGGTGCCCGGGTTGCTCGCGGCGCAGGTCGCGCGGACTCCGGACGCGGTGGCCGTGGTCTGCGAGGGGCAGTCGCTGACCTATCGGGAGCTGGATGCGCGGTCCAACCGGCTGGCGCGGCTGCTGGTGGCCGACGGGGTGGGCCCGGAGCGCGTCGTGGGGCTGGCGTTGCCGCGCTCCGTCGAGCTGGTGGTGGCGGTGTTGGCCGTGCTCAAGGCGGGGGCGGCGTATCTGCCGATCGATACGGGCTATCCGGCGGAACGCGTCGCCTTCATGGTGGGTGACGCGGCTCCGGTGTGCCTGATCACGACGGCCGGTCATGTTGCCGGATTGTCCGGTGGCGTGGCGTGTGTGGCGCTGGGGGAGCCTGAGGTCGAGGAGCGGCTCGCCGGGCTGTCGGGCGCGGAGCTGACGGACGCTGAGCGGCTTGGTCCGCTGGTGCCGGCACATCCGGCCTATGTGATCTATACGTCGGGGTCGACGGGGCGTCCTAAGGGCGTGGTCGTCAGCCAGCGGGGCGCGGTGGGCTATCTGGAGTGGTGTGCTGAGCGGTACACGGGTCTGCGTGGGGTGGCGGGCCTGCACTCCTCGGTGGCCTTCGACCTGACGGTGACGTCGCTGTTGGGGCCGCTGACGGTCGGTGGATGTGTGCGGGTGGTGGAACTGACGGAGAGCGAAGGGGTACGGGAGGCGCTGTCGGCAGAAGGCGGGTGCACGTTCCTGAAGGTGACTCCGAGCCACCTGGCGTTGCTGGGCGAGCTGGCCGCGGGAGCCGAGCTGTCGGGCGACCTGGTGGTGGGTGGTGAGGCGTTGTCGGTGGACGTGCTGGAGCGTTGGCGTCGGGCCAATCCGTCGGCGACGGTGGTGAACGAGTACGGGCCGACCGAGGCGACGGTCGGATGTGTCACCTGCACGGTGGGTCCCGGCGAGCCTGCCGCCGGTGCGGAGGACGGCGGGATGCCGATCGGCACTCCGGTGACCAACACGCGGGTGTACGTGCTGGATGAGTGGCTGCGTCCGCTGCCGGCGGGGGTCGCGGGTGAGCTGTATCTCGCGGGTGCGCAGTTGGCGCGCGGGTATCTGAACCGTCCGGGGCTGACGGGCGAGCGGTTCGTGGCCTCCCCGTTCGGTGGCGGAGGCGAGCGGATGTACCGCACGGGTGACCGGGCGCGGTGGTCGGTGGATGGCCGGCTGGAGTATCTGGGACGTACGGATGAGCAGGTGAAGATCCGTGGTTTCCGGATCGAGCCGGGCGAGGTGGAGGCGGTGCTGGTCGCGCATCCGCAGGTCGGACAAGCCGCAGTGATCGCACGGGAGGACGTCCCGGGCGACAAGCGCCTCACCGCCTACGTGGTCGGCGAGGCGCAGGGGCCCGAGCTGCGGGACTACGCAGCCGACCGGCTGCCCGCCCACCTGGTGCCGTCGGCTGTCGTGGTCCTGCCCGAGTTGCCGCTGACGGTGAACGGCAAGCTCGACCGCAAGGCGCTCCCCGCTCCGGACTACAAGGCGGGACTCGGTGGTGATCCGGCGTCAGGCCGTGGCCCCTCAGGCGTACTCGAAGCAGCGGTGTGCGAGGCGTTCGCCGAGGTCCTGGGCGTTCCCGAGGTCGGCGTGGACGACGACTTCTTCGCGCTCGGCGGGCACTCGCTGCTGGCGGTGTCGTTGGTGCAGCGGCTCCGGGACAGAGGCGTGACCGTGTCGCTGCGGACGCTGATCAGCAACCCGACGCCGACACGACTGATGCAGACGTTCGGTCTGTCGTCGGTGCAGGACGCCCTGGGCGACGTGCTGCCGATCCGGACCGGCGGCACCGGCCCGGCGTTCTTCTTCATCCACCCCGCGGGTGGCCTGAGCTGGTGCTACATGCCGTTCGCCCGCTACATCCCGCAGGAGCATCCGCTGTACGGACTCCAGGCGCGGGGAGTCGACGGCCCCGGGGCGCTTCCCGGCTCCGTCGCCGACATGGCGGCGGAGTATGTGGACCGCATCCGCAGTCTGCAGGCGTCCGGCCCTTACTACCTGGTGGGCTGGTCCTTCGGCGGTACGCCGGCACACGAGATCGCGGTCCGGCTCGAGGCCGAGGGGGAGCAGGTGTCGCTGATCCTCATGGACGCGTTCCCGGCGGTGCCGGGGACCGATACCGTGCCTTCCCGGCGTACGACGGCCGATGGCACGGCACGCCTGGCGGAGCGTATCCGGGCTGAACTCGGTGCGCTCATGGGCGGAGTCGACGAGGAGGAAATCGCCTCCCTTGCCCAGGTGTTCGACAACAATGCCACGCTGAGAATACGGCACAATTACGGCACATTCGGTGGGGAGACCCTGATTCTCGTCGCGGAAGAAGGAAAACGGGCGGACTTCTCCGCCGAGACCCTGTGGCAGCCCCACCTCACTCGGCAGGCATCCACCGTCCCGCTTCCCTGCGCGCACTCGGACATGGCACGGCCTGACATGCTGGCACGTGCCTGGGAAGCCATCGCGGAATGGCTGCACACTCGAATCTGATCGCTTACGGCGGGCCGGCTTTGCTGGTGTGCCAGGCCGAGCGGCGCGCAATCCGCTGCCGCCCGGCATGGACACGTCGTCTGTCTCGGACCGGACGGCACCAGCAAGCCGGCCCACGGCTCGGCACCAGCAAGCCGGCCCACGGCTGTGCCGAACTCGGCGTCGGCTACGGACACACCGAGGTCGAGGGCCTGAACGCCCCTGATCCAGAGCTCTCCACGCCGCACTCGCTGCCACGGTCCTCGCTGCCATCGGCTGACGCCGGTGCGGTGTGAACTCGGTGCGCGTGGCGGGCACGTTCGCCGCCGCGGTGATCCGCACCGCCCGTGCCCGCGGCGGAGCCAGCCGCTTCACTCTGCGCCTGCCTCAACTCCGGCCCTCGGGCGCCGACTTCGCCGGCCCGTGGGCAGAGGCCGGGGCGCCGTATGCGCACCTGACCAGGCGACAGCCCCTGTCCGCCCGCGACGCGAAGGTACTCGGAGGTGCCGCGCCGAACCGGCCGACCGGCACTCACCGCGGACCGCACACCGAGGCATCGCCCCGAACCCGCTTGAACGGATCAACCCACAAGGTTGTGTAAGCCTATTGTGCTAGGGTCCTAGTGAAGGAGGTGAGAGGAGGTATTGCCTTGATCGACTTTTATCTGGACGCTCGAAGTCGTGTCGCACCGTATGCCCAAATTGCCCAGCAAGTTCGCCAGGCACTACGCCTGGGCTTGCTCGACGTCGGTGATCAGTTGCCGACGGTCAAGGAAGTTGTGGCCATCGTTGCAGTCAATCCGAACACTGTCCTGAAGGCGTATCGGGAACTCGAACACGAGGGCCTGGTGTCACCTCAGCCGGGAGTGGGGACCTTTGTCGTCCGCACGCTCGCGGATGACTCCTTGACAGCACATGAGCCCCTGCGGAAAGAGCTGGAGCAGTGGCTGGCCAAGGCGAAGTGGGCGGGGCTCGACGAGGAAAGCATTCAAGCACTGTTCGCCACCACATTCCGGACTTCCATGAAGGAGGGGAAATGACGTTCGTCTTAGAAGCTGAAGGCCTCGGGAAGAGGTACGGCCGCCACGAAGCACTGGCGGATTGCAATCTGCAGATTCCAGAGGGCCGGGTCGTCGGCCTCGTCGGCCCGAACGGAGCCGGCAAGTCCACGTTCCTCGGGCTGGCCTGCGGACTGATCCAGCCGAGCGAGGGGACCATCAAGGTCCTCGGCCACCATCCGGCCGCCGGCACCGACCAGTTGGCCCGGGTCGGATTCGTCGCCCAGGACACACCGGTCTACGCGAACCTCACCGTGGCCGAGCACCTGCGGCTGGGCGCCGAGCTGAATCCGCGGTGGGACCAGAAGCTGGCAGAGCGGCAGGTTCGACAGCTCAACCTGAAACCCGACCACAAGGCCGGCAGGCTCTCCGGAGGCCAGCGGGCCCAGCTCGCCCTGACCATCGCTGCCGCCAAGCGACCCGAACTGCTGATCTTCGACGAGCCGGTCGCCGCACTGGACCCGCTGGCCCGACGCGGATTCCTGCAGAACCTCATGGAGTTCGTCGCCGAACTCGAGGCCAGCGTCATCCTCTCCTCGCACCTTCTCGGCGACCTCGAGCGGATCTGCGACCACGTGGTCGTCCTGGGTGACGGCCGCCTTCAGGTGGCGGGCGAGGCCGATGACCTCGTGGCCGAGCACTACCGACTGGTGGGAGCGCAGGGCGACTTCGAAGATCTGCCCCAGGACATCGAGATCATCCAGGCCGCGCACACGGACCGCCAGACCACGCTGATCGTGCGCTCGACCGGACCGATCCCCCACCACTTCACCGAGGCCACGCACCTGGACCTCGAAGACATCATCCTCGCCTACATGAGCCGGTCCGCGTACGCATCGGTGACCGGGACGGCGCAGCAGTTCTTGGAGGCCCGGCAGTGATCTGGCTCACCTGGAGACAATTCCGTGTGCAGGCCCTGACGGCCGCTGTCGCCCTGGTGGGCCTCGCGGGCTATCTGATCTACCTGGGCATGCAGATTCGTGACGCTTATGACAAGGACATCGTCGGCTGCAAGACCAGCGGCGACTGCGAAGGCGCCACGCAGCTGTTCCTGAGCGACTACGAACTGCAGGTCTTTCTGGCCAGTGTCCTGCTCATTTCCGTTCCCGCGCTCATCGGCCTCTTCTGGGGTGCGCCGCTCATCACTCGTGAACTCGAGGGCGGCACGCACCGGCTGGTCTGGAACCAGAGCGTCTCGCGGACTCGTTGGCTGGTCGTGAAGCTCTCGTTCATCGCGCTGGCCAGCGTGATCGTGGTGGGCGTGTTCAGCCTGCTGCTCACCTGGGCCGCGAGTCCGTACGACCTTGTCCAAGGTGAGCGGTTCGGCGCCATGGGGTTCATGTCGAGGAACATCACACCGCTCGCGTACGCCGTCTTCGCCTTCGTGCTCGCCGTGACCATGGGACTTCTGATCCGGCGTACGCTGCCGGCCATGGTGGTCGCGCTGGCTGTGGTCGCCGCGTTCCAGGTCATCACCTCGTTCGGGATCCGCCCGCATCTGCAGGAGCCGTCCACCGCGACGGTGGCCCTGGAAGCGGACACCGAGTTCAAGGCGATCCGGGACGAGAACAGCAAGATGCAGATCAAGGGATACAACATCTCCGGAGCATGGATGCTGGACAGCACCCATACGATGCTCGAGGCGGACAACAAGCCCTTCACCGTCGCTCAGTACGAGAAGGAATGCTTCAACGGCGACATGGACAAGGTCAAGGCCTGTCTGGCGACGAAGAACCTGCACCTCGACGTCGCATATCAGCCCGCAAACCGCTACTGGCGATTCCAGTGGATCGAGTTCGCGGGATACCTCGCACTCTCCGGGCTGCTGGTCGCCTTCTGCATCGCACGCATCCGTCGGCCGCTCTTCTGAGCCGACCAGACCCGCGGTACTCATGCGAGTGGCCCGCAGCCGAGCCGGCGTCAGTGTCGAACTGTCACCGGCAGGCCCGGGCCCTTCGCCATGTTCGGCCCCGTTCCCGAGCACCGGCCCGTCGCCCGTGCACCGGCACGATCACGGAAGCCGGGACACCTCCTTCAGGAGATGTCCCGGCTTCCGTGATCGAGAGGCGGAGTCGGTCACGCTCCAGCCGGTGACGCTTCCGCGTTCGCCGCAGAGGGCTCGGACGGCTCGGACGGCTCGGACGGCTCGGACGGCTCGGACGGCTCGGACGGCTCGGGCAACCGGTCCGTCGCCTGCTGGGAGAACTGCGTGTGGTAGAGATCGGCGTAGAGCCCCCCGGCCGCGAGCAGCTCCTCATGAGTGCCGCTCTCGCAGATCCGGCCGCTGTCGACGACCAGGATCTGGTCTGCCTCGCGGATGGTGGAGAGCCGGTGCGCGATCACCAGCGAGGTGCGGCCTGCGAGGGCGGTCCTGAGAGCCTGCTGGATCGCCGCTTCCGACTCCGAGTCCAGGTGCGCGGTGGCCTCGTCGAGCACGACGATCGGGGGAGCCTTGATCAGCAGCCTGGCCAGCGCGATCCGCTGCTTCTCGCCGCCGGAGAGCCGGTAACCGCGCTCACCCACGACGGTGTCGAGCCCTTCGGGCAGAGCGCTGACGGTGTCCCAGATCAGCGCGGCCTTGCACGCCTCGATCAGCTCCTCCTCGCCGGCCCCGGGGCGAGCGTACGACAGGTTGACGCGCAGGGTGTCGTGGAAGAGGTGCGACTCCTGGGTGACGACCCCGACGCTCTCGCCCAGCGACGCGAGGCTCAGATCGCGGACGTCGTGACCGCCGATGCGCACGGTGCCCGAGGTCGTGTCGTACATACGCGGCACCAGCTGGGTGATGGTGGTCTTGCCGGCACCCGACGGCCCGACCAGTGCCGTGAGCTTGCCGGCGGGGGCGTGGAAGCTCAGCTCGTGCAGCACGTCCGGCGCGTTCGCCCCAGACCGGTCGGCCTTGCTGCTCGTGTGCAGCTCCAGCGAGAGCAGTGACACCTCGTCAGCGCTGGGATATCGGAAGGAGACCGCCTCGAATGCGACGTCCGGGGCCGACGGGGCCGAGCCGTTGCCGCTCCCGGCCCCCGGCGGCAGGGCCTTGGCGCCGGGGCGCTCGGTGATCAGCGGCTTGAGATCGAGGATCTCGAAGACCCGGTCGAAACTCACCAGGGCGACCGTCGCGGTCGCCTGCATGGACGACAGCTCGTTGACGGGCCCGTACAGCCGCATCAGCAGCGCCACCATGGCCACCAGCGTGCCGAACTGGATGGCGCCGTCGATGGTGAGCGCGCCGCCCAGGCCGTAGACGAGGGCCGTGGTGAACGTGGTCAGCACGGTGACGATGATCGGCAGCAGCCGTCCCCAGACGGCCAGCCTGATCGCCAGCGTGCGGACCTTGCCGGCCTTGCTCGCGAACAGTTCCTTCTCGTCCTGCGGGCGGCCGTAGAGCTTGGCCAGCATCGCTCCGGAGACGTTGAAGCGCTCGGTCATCAGCGCGCTCATCTCGCCGTCCTGCTCCATCATCGACCGCGAGAGCCGCTGTATCCGGCGCGCGAGCACCCGCACGGGGATCAGGAACACCGGGATCATCACCAGGGCGGCCACCGTGATCTGCCAGGACAGGTAGAGCATGGCGGCCAGGACCAGGATCAGGGTCAGGATCGTGGAGACCGCCTGGGCGAGGATGCTGGTCACGGCCTGGCGGGCGCCGGCGATGTCCGAGTTGAGGCGGCTGATGAGCTTGCCGGTCTGGGTCCGGGTGAAGAAGGCGACCGGCTGCTGCTGGACATGGGCGAACACCTTGGTTCGCAGGTCGAAGACGACGCCTTCGCCGACCCGGCTCGAGCACCAGGTCTGGACGAAGACGGCCCCGGCGTTCACCAGGGCCAGTCCGGCCAGCCCGATGCTGAGCCACACGACGCGATCAAAGTCCTTGGGAATGATGCCCTGGTCGATGATCAGCTTGAGGATCAACGGGCTGCCGACCGCGATGCAGGCATCGATGACGGTCACCGTAAGCAGCAGTGCGATCTGCCAACGGTACGGCCGGGCGTACGGAAGAATCCGCCGCACCGTGCCCGGCCTGACCCGCTGACGTTCGGCCGACTCGTCGCCCGGCCGGATGCGTATCGGGGTTGGTCTTGTCAGCACGCTCACGGAAACTGTCTCGCTCTCTGGTTTTCTCGCGTTGAATGGAGAAAATGAATCGGATCAAGATCCGGCGACAGGTACCGGCGAGCCTGCCGTGCGCTGCCGCGGTGTCGTGCCCCGGTGCATGTCGAGGAACTCGATGAGGACCGAATTGACCGCGTCGGGGCGTTCCAGGTATCCGAGGTGGCCGCAGTCAGGAATTGTGGTGAGGCCGCAGTCGGGTATCGCCTCCGCGACTTCGGCGACCAGGCGAGGGGGACAGACGCGGTCGTCGGCGAAGGCGACGGCCTGGCACGGCACGGTGATACCGCGCAGTGCCGCACGTCGGTCGCCGAGCGCCGAGACGGCCGCCGACTGGCCGCCGACGCTGTTGTCGCCGGTGAGTTCGAACATGTCCAGCCATACGGAGGCCGTGGTCTCGTCGTCCATCGTCGCCGGCGAGAGCATCTCCAGCATGGTCCTGGTGGCCGTGTACTTGGGCGGCAGCCGGATCCCGCTCTCCCGCAGCTCCCGGTCGGCAGCCGCCTGGGCCCGACGGAAGACATCGGAGCGCCCCCGGGTGGCCATGAGCGTCGCGGAGCGCACGAGATGGGGCGAGGCGAGCGCCAGCTCCTGGGCGATCATCGAACCCATGGAGGACCCCACGACGTGGCACGGGCCGAAGTCCAGCGCCTCGATCAACCCCCGCGTGTCGGCGACCATTTCGGCGATGGAGTAGTCGCCCGCCGGTGCGTCCGACGGGGCCACGCCCCGATTGTCGAAGGTGACTGTTTCATATCCGGCCCGGTTCAGCGCAGGAGTCTGGTGCATGGTCCAGACGCGGCCGGAGGCGGACGAGCCCATGATCAAGAGGACGGGTTCACCGCTGCCTGAACGCTGGTACGAGAGCTGGATGTCGTTGGTCTTGACAAAAGGCATGGGGCGCTTTTCACTTCCTGCCGGAAACGCGGAGAGTACCCGCGCGCACGGCTGTCAGGGGACCATCCGATACGAGGCGTTGCGGATTCTCATGGTGGATGGCCCCCTCCTCGGCGTGCCCTTCGGTGAGCGCCACGTCAGGCCACGGAGAAATCCACGCGCCCGCGATGCATCATGGCGCGACAGCCCTGGTCAATGCCAGCATGAGTGGCCCGATGGCCGTCCTTTCCCGTTCAACTGCCGCCCCGGGCACAGTTGAACGGCGAGGCGGCGGCCACGGCACCGTGGAGTATCGTTCCATCGCCTGGAACCGGAACCATACTGCCGATGTGACCAGCCCTTGATGTCAGCCCGATATCGGTGCGAAAGCTTCACCCCTTTCCGATACATACACGGCCGACGCATGCGGTGCCGTCGGGAGTCGGGCGAGCATGTCTGACGGGCATGCAGTTTCTCTTACATTCCTCTGGAGGGGTCTCGAAAATGGCCGACGAGTCGTTGTTCCTGCGGTCGAAGGTTATTGTCGAGCCGCTGCTGGATAGATTCTTCGCCTGGCCGTACACCATGGCACCCGTGCAGTCCGCGATGAACCTCGCATTCCTACAGGTGCCGTTGCTCGAGTCGTATCTGCAGTCCCCGCAGGTGCACGTGGCTGCCAGCAACAATCCGGACCTGCGCGGCGGTTACTTCATCAACATCGCCGAGGAGCGCGCCGACGAGGTGCGCGACCTCCTGGCGGGCATCAAGCGTGACAGGGCCGCGATCCTCCGCTTCGCCGAGGCGATAGCCGAAGGGCAGGAACTGCTACGGGCCAACGCCACCGGCTTCGACCTCACCCCGCTGTACCCCAAGCTCCCCCCGGAGCTGGGCGGTCTGGTCGAGCTGGCCTACGACACCGACAACCAGGCGCAGATGCGCTTCATCGAGCCGCTCGTCTACACCAGCGACGTCTACCAGGAGTCGCGCCAGTCCGTGCAGCTGTCGTTCGAGACCGGGATCGAGCGCCCCTTCATTCTCAGCACGCCCCGGCTGACGACGCCGGACGTCCTCGAACTCGATCTGCCGTTCCGTCACCCCGGTCTGGAGGAGCTCTTCAAGGCCCGGGTGCACCCCACCGGCCTCGGCCGTCTGCGCGACGCGCTGGAGCTGAACGACGCCCAGGCGGAGCAGCTGCGCGGCATGCTCAGCGACCGGCCCAGTCTCGCCGAGGACCGGCACATCGACGCCGGCGGCCGTATCCGCTACTTCGGGCACGCCTGCCTGGTGCTGCAGACGCCGCAGGCCGCCATCGTGACCGACCCGTTCATCAGCGCGGACAGCACGGCCGGTGACCGCTACACCCTGGACGATCTCCCGGACTACATGGACCTGGTGCTGATCACCCATGGTCACCAGGACCACATCGTTCTCGAGACACTGCTGCAGCTCCGCGGCCGTATCGGGAAGATCGTCGTCCCCCGCTGCGCGCGCGGCAATCTCGCGGACCCGTCCATGGCCCTCATGCTCAGGCACCAGGGTTTCCCCGTGCTCGAGGTCGACGACTTCGACGAGATCGAGTTCCCCGGCGGCAAGGTCACCGCCACGCCGTTCCTCGGCGAGCACTGCGACCTGGACATCCGCGCCAAGTCGACGTACTGGGCGGAGGTGGCCGGCAAGAAGGTCTTCATCGGCGCCGACTCCTCCGGCATCGAACCCTCGCTCTACCGTTACATCAAGAAGCACCTGGGCACCGCGGACATGGCCTTCCTCGGCATGGAGTGCGACGGCGCGCCGCTGACCTGGCTCTACCAGGCACTGCTGACGATCCCCATCACCAAGAAGATGAGCAACTCGCGCAAGCTCTCCGGCTCCAACGCCGAGCAGGCCGCCGCGATCATGACGGAGCTGGGGGCCGGCGAGGCGTACGTGTACGCCATGGGCGAGGAACCGTGGCTGGGTCACGTCATGGCCACCACGTACACCGAGGACACGTACCAGATCAAGCAGATCGAGGAGTTCCTGAACTGGTGCAAGGAGCGTGGCATCCCGGCCGGTCACCTCTACCGCCAGCAGGAGTGGCGCTGGTAGTTCCCTTCCGGCGGACGAGCCGGGCACACCCCGCCCGAGGGCCCCGCTCCCGCCGGCATCCGGAAACCGCCGGCATCCGGAAACCGCCGGCATCCGGAAACCGCCGGCATCCGGAGACCATCGACATCCGTGACCGCACAGGTCAGGAGGAACTCTCAGTGGCTGTTCACGACATCGCTCATGTCGAGCTGTTCACCCGCGACAAGGTGTCGATGGTCGACCACTTCGTCTCGGCCATGGGCTTCACCGTGGCCGCGGAAGCCGTGGAGGTCGACCGGAGCTCCACCCTGCTGCGCCAGGGTGACGTGCGGCTGGTGGTCACCACCGGCCACGGGATCTGGGGTTTCCTCCACCAGCACGGCGACGGCATCGCGGACATCGCCCTCGCCTGCGACGACGTGACGGCGACCTACGAGGCGGCACGGTCGGCCGGCGCCGGACCGGCCCCCTCGCGCTACGGGGTCCCGCGGCTGAAGGCATTCGGCGACGTCTGTCACACCCTGCTGCCCCGGCGCCCCGCGGGCAGCACACCGCCGGGGCGCCGGTGGGTGGCGGCGGGCACGGCGCCCCCACCCCCGGTGGAGCGGATCCGTCTGCTGGACCACGTGGCGGTCTGCGCCGAGCCGCAGACGACCGCCCACCTGGCCGCCTTCTACCAGGACGCGTTCGGCTTCACCCGCCTCTCCGCACCGACGGAACCGCCCGTGCTGCGCAGCGCGTCCGAGCGCGTCACGCTCGCGCTGGCGGCACCGGCGGCGACGGCTACGCCGCAGGACCCGCTCGTCGGCTTCCTGGAGCGCAACGGCGGACCGGGGGTGCAGAGCCTCGCGTTCCGAAGCCCGGACATCGTCTCCGGCGTACGGGAGCTGAGAGCACGCGGCATGCAGTTCCTCCCCGCCCCGGACGCCCACGACGACCGGCTCGCCGGACACTTCCCCGACCTCGCCGGCCTGCGCGACGCGCAGGTGCTGGCGCAGGGCGCCCCAGGGGCGTACCTCTTGCAGGCGTTCGGCCGCTCGCCCCACGAGCGCGGCACCCTTTCCTACGACCTCGTCCAGCCCCACGGCTCCCCGGAGCTCGGCGCCGCCGCCCTCATGGCCCGGTACGCAGCGCTGGAACGCCACCACGTGGCCGTATCGTGACGGGCCCGGCCCGGCTCCGCATGGACGAGCTGCACGGCAGCCTCGGTGACCCGGTGCTGGACACCATGAACTTCCTCAACGGAATCACCCACCGCTATCCGCAGGCGATCTCCTTCGCACCCGGCCGCCCCTACGACGGCTTCTTCGACACGGACCAGATCACCCAGTACCTGAGCCGCTACCAGGAGCACCTGGAGAAGGGCGGAGCCACCCCGGGCGACGTCCGGTCGGCGCTCTTCCAGTACGGTCCGACCGCCGGCCTGATCCGCGAGGTGATCGCCGACTGGCTGAGCCTGGACGAGGACATCCACGTCGCCCCGGAGTCGATCGTGGTCACCGTCGGTGCCCAGGAGGCGATGCTGCTCACCGTACGGGCCCTGGTGGCCGGGAGACAGGACGTCATCCTGGTCTCCAGTCCCTGCTACATGGGCATCACCGGCGTCGGCCGGCTGCTCGACGCCGAGATGGCCGCGGTCCCGGAGCACCCCGACGGCTTCCGCTGCGCCGACCTGGAGGCCGCGATCCGCGCCGAACGGGCGCGCGGCCGACGCCCCCGAGCCTTCTACGTGATCCCCGACCACGCCAACCCGTCCGGCACCACCATTGCCCTGGAAACCCGCCGGGAGCTGCTCGAACTGGCCGCGCGCGAGGACATCCTGCTGCTGGAGGACAGCCCGTACCGGGTCGTCAGCCCCGGCCGGCAACTGCCCACGCTCAAGGCGCTCGACCGCCACTGCCGGGTCGTCCACCTGGGCTCGTTCTCCAAGACGCTCTTTCCCGGGGCCCGGGTCGGCTTCGTCGTCGCCGATCAGAGCGTCGTCGACGCGACCGGCCGCACCGGGCTGCTGGCCGACGAACTCACCAAGATCAAGAGCATGGTGACCGTGAACACCTCGGCGCTCTCCCAGGCCGTCGTGGCCGGCATGCTCCTCTCCGCCGACGGGCGTGCCTCGAAGCTCAACACCCGGACATCCGCCTACTACGGCAAGGCGCTGCGCGACGTACTCGACCAGCTCGACCAGGAGTTCTCCGAGGACGAGCGGACGGCGCTCGGCATCCGCTGGAACAAGCCCACCGGCGGGTTCTTCCTCTCGGTCCAGGTGCCGTTCAGCGCGGACAACACCGCGCTGAAACGCTCGGCGGAGGAGTTCGGCGTCATCTGGACGCCCCTGTCGTACTTCTACCCCGAGGGCGGCGGCGAGCACGGCCTCCGCCTCTCCGTCAGCTATCTGACCCGCGACGAGATCGGGCGGGGGATCGAACGGTTGGGGCGCTTCATCAGAGCCCAGTCCGCCATCTCACCAGAAGGGTGATCGACCTGTCAGCAGCGCTACGCACCATACGAAGCAAGACCCGCATGTGGGGATGGACCTACCGATGACCCTCCACGCGGCTCTCCCGCAACCGCACGCCACCGAGAGCAAGAGCACGGGCGTCGTCGGCATCGTCGGCGTCGGTACGGCGACCACGGAAGCCTCGTACACACAGCCGGAGGTCCTGGACATTTTCGGGATCACCGATCCCAAGGTCCGCTCCGTCTTCCTCAACAGCGCCATCGAACGGCGTCACCTCACCATCCCGCCCCGAGGCAGCGACGGCAGCCGCCTCGCCGAGCCCCAGGGCGAACTGCTCGCCAAGCACAAGAGAATCGCGCTGGACATGGGAGCGCGCGCCGTGCACGCCTGCCTGGAGAGCTCCGGCTACGAACTGGCGGACGTCGACTACCTGTGCTGCGTCACCTCCACCGGATTCCTCACTCCCGGCCTGAGCGCCCTGCTCATCCGCGAGATGGGGCTCTCACCCGGCACCAGCCGCGTCGACATCGTCGGCATGGGCTGCAACGCCGGGCTGAACGCGTTGAACGCCGTCGCCGGATGGTCGGCGGCCAACCCCGGCAAGGTCGCCGTCATGGTCTGCGTGGAGGCCTGCTCGGCCGCGTACGTGATCGACTCGACCATGCGAACGGCCGTCGTGAACAGCTTGTTCGGCGACGGCGCCGCGGCGGTCTGCCTCGTGGCGGACAGCCTGGACGCCGCCAGTGGCCCCGCCTTCGTGCCGTCGGCGCCCGGCAGCCCGCGCATCCTGGGATTCGCCAGCCACCTCATCACCGACGCCATCGGGGCCATGCGCTACGACTGGGACGACGAGCAGGCGAAGTTCAGCTTCTACCTCGACCCGGAGATCCCCTACGTGGTCGGCGCCCACGCCGAGCGGGTCGTCGACCGGCTGCTGTCGCGCGCCGGGATACGCCGCAGCGACGTCAGCCACTGGCTCGTGCACTCGGGCGGCAAGAAGGTCATCGACGCCGTCCGGATCAACCTCGGCCTCACCCGTCACGACGTGCGGCACACCACCGGCGTGCTGCGCGACTACGGCAATGTTTCGAGCGGTTCGTTCCTCTTCTCCTACGACCGACTGCTCCGGGAGCGGTCCCCCGAGGTCGGTGACTACGGAGCCCTCATGACCATGGGGCCCGGCTCGACCATCGAAACAGCGCTGGTGCAATGGTGACGGAGAAGCAGATGAATCATCAGGACAACGACCGGGTGCTACGGCTCGACGGGCGCCAGCCGCTGTCCGCCGCATGGGTCGGCGCGGTCGTCGAAGCCTGCGGCAGGGTCGAGACCGACGGCCGCAACCTGGTCGTCCACGTCTTCGGCACCCCCGACGGCCCCTGGCCGGACGACCTCACCGTGTCGCTGGTCAGCAAGTGGGAGCGGGCACTGCGCCGCCTGGAGCGGCTGCCGGCCGCCACCATCGCCGTCGCCGAGGGCGACTGCGGCGGACTGGCGCTGGACGCCCTGCTGGCCACCGACTACCGCATCGCCACCGAAACGACCCGTCTCGTGCTGCCGGTCAGGGACGGGGCCACCTGGCCGGGCATGGCGCTCTACCGCCTGGGCCGGCAGGCCGCGGGCGCCTCCGTGATCCGTCGGGCCGCGCTCTTCGGCACTCCCGTGGCGGCGGCCGAGGCGCTGGCCGTGCATCTGGTCGACGAGGTGGCGGACGACCCGGCGCGGGCCCTGGAACTCGCCGGCGAAAGGCTCGCCCCGGTTTCGGGAAGCGAGCTGGCGATACGCCGGCAGCTGATCTTCGACGCCTCCTCCATCGCCTTCGAGGACGCTCTCGGTGCCCACCTCGCCGCCTGCGACCGGGCACTGCGGCGCGCTGCCGTAGAGGTGGCGTCGTGATCGGGCCCGCCCCGGTCCGGGCGCACGGGCCCGACACAGCCCTTTCGGTACGGGGGGAGCTGGCCCGCGCCCGCATCGTGCTGGCCGAGGCCGCCCGGCGCACCCAGGACCGGCTGGCCGCCCTGCCCGCGCCGCGGGAGCGGTCCGTGCGCGAGCGCGAGATCGCTGCCGCGGCGCTGGACGGCACCCGTACCCTGCGCGCCGCCTTCATGGAGGCGCACGCGGAGGCCGTCTACGACGAGCTGACGGCGAACCGCGACCGCGGCCTGAGCCTGGCCGAGCTGGCCGAGGCTGCCGCGACGGCCTTCCCCGGCCTCGTCCCCACCGGCGACCAGTTGGCGGCCGAACGGAGCGTGGCGCAGGCGGAGAAGGAGGGCCACGAGATCGACCAGGGCATCTTCTTCAGCCGGCTGCTGGGCTCGCCGACGGCCGGCACGCACCTGGTCGAGTCGCAGCTCCGGCCGACGCCCCGCGCACTCGCGCTGTACGCCGGGTACGCCGCCACGGGCGCGGCGGACCTGGGGTCGGTGCGGATCGAGCGCACCGCCGGCGTGGCACGCCTGACGATGTGCCGCGACGACTGCCTGAACGCCGAGGACAACCGTCAGATCGACGACATGGAGACGGCGGTGGATCTGGCGCTGCTGGATCCCGAGGTGGAGGTCTGCCTGCTGCGCGGGGGAGAGATGACCCATCCCCGGTACCGGGGGCGGCGGGTGTTCAGCGCCGGCATCAACCTCAAGTCGCTGCACAGCGGCGACATCTCGCTCGTCGACTTTCTCCTGCGCCGGGAACTCGGCTACATCCAGAAGATCCTGCGCGGCATTCGTCCGCAGGACAGCGACAGCTGGCGCAGGCCGACGGTCGAGAAGCCCTGGGTCGCCGTGGTGGACACGTTCGCCATCGGCGGCGGCGCCCAGCTCCTGCTGGTGTTCGATCATGTCATCGCCGCCTCGGACGCCTACCTCAGCCTCCCCGCGGCCAAGGAGGGGATCATCCCCGGCGCCGCCGCCCTGCGACTCGTACGGGCGGCCGGCCCCCGTCTGTCCCGGCAGATCATCCTGGAGGGCCGCCGGGTCCGGGCCGCCGAACCGGACGCCCGGCTGCTGGTGGACGAGGTCCACGAGAACGAGGAGCTGGACGGAGCCGTCGAGCGGAGCCTCGAGCGGCTGAGAGGTCCCGCTGTCGTCGCCAATCGGCGGATGCTGCAGCTCGCGGAGGAATCCGCGGACGAATTCCGGCGCTACATGGCGGAGTTCGCCTATCAGCAGGCGCTTCGCCTGTACAGCGCCGACGTGCTCGACAAGGTGGGGCGCTTTTCCGGGGCGACGTAGGAAGGTCCCGGCAGAGCGGCAGGGAGGGGGTGCGGTCGCGCACCCCCTCCCTGCCGTTGCTCAGCCCTCGGTCCACCCGTGGCTCTTGGCGAACCGAAGAAGCCCGTCGCGCACGGGCATGATCTGCGCCCCCGTGAGCGAGGGCGCGGCCGACAACAGCGTGTCGGTCACCTCATGCAGGAACTCGGACGCCGTCAGCACGTCACACAGGGACTCGTCCCCGTCCGCCTGCCTGGCCGCGACCGCTCCGGCGCCGGCAGCGCGCGCGCCGGCCGGCTTGACCTCGGCCCCCTCCGGCAGCCTGACGGACGAGGCCTTGAGCCCGCGATCCCCCTCCTCCACCTCGAACTCGACGACGAGCCCCGGGCGCAGCTGATGCTCGGGCATCAGCAGATCGTTCACATGCAGGAAGACGTCCTCCCCTCCATGCTCAGGCGCGATGAACCCGAATCCCCGAACGCCGTCGAACCGCACCACATGACCGGTAACCATGCCACCAACCCCACAAGACATCGGGCCCCTTGCCCGAACGGACACCAAGATTCAGAAGATAGGCCAGCCCGTCCCCGCGAGGCGAGGGCGCTGTCCGCCGGACACTGCCGCAGTTGAACGGGAGCGGTGCGGCGCCGCGGCTCAGGGGCGGCCGAGGACGACCACCGCGTTGTGGCCGCCGAACCCGAAGGCGTTGCTGACCGCGATCGGGACGGGGGCGTGCCGGGCCGTGCGATGGACGATGTCGATGTCGGCCACGTCGGCGCCCGGCGTCTCGAAGTTGGCGGTCGGCGGGATGACGCCGTGGTCGATGGACAGCGCCGTGAACGCCGCCTCGACGGCGCCGGCCGCGCCCAGCATGTGGCCGGTCACCCCCTTGGTGGAGGTCACCGCCGTGTGCGAGCCGAAGAAGTGCTCGATCAGCCGCGCCTCGACGGCGTCCCCCTGCGGCGTGCTGGTCGCGTGCGCGTTGACCAGCGCCACCTCCGACGCGGACACCCCGGCGTCCGCCAGGGCCTGCCGCATGGCGAGCTGTGCGCCCTTCCCCTCCGGGTGGGGAGAGGTGAGGTGGTAGGCGTCCGAGGATTCGCCGTAGCCCAGCAGCCTCGCGTACGGCCGCCGGCCGCGCGCCCGCGCGGCTTCCGCGTGCTCCAGTACGAGCACCGCGGCCCCCTCCGCCAGGACGAAGCCGTCGCGCTCCCGGTCGAACGGACGGGAGGCGGCCGAAGGCGCGTCGCGGCGCCGGGAGAGCGCCTTGAGCCGGTCGAAACCGGCGGACGTGATGGGCAGCACCGCGGCGTCGGTGCCCCCGGCGAGCACCGCGTCGCAGCGGCCGGCCCGCAGCAGGTCGAGCGCGAACCCCAGCGCGGACGCGCCGGACGCACACGCGGTGGAGAGGCCGAGCGACACTCCGTGCAGGCCCAGATCCATGGACACGGAGGCCGCCGCCATGTTTCCGATGGCCTTCGGGACCGCCAGCGGGTTGACCGGTCGCGGCCTCGCCTCCGCCAGCCGCGCAGCCTGCTCCAGCCACGTCCCCAGGCCCCCGCACGCGCTGCCCATCAGGACTCCGACGCGTGCGGGATCCCAGCCCCCGTCGCCCGGAGCCGCGTCGGCGACGGCCTCGCGGGCCGCGGCGACGGCGTACTGCGAGAAGGGGTCCATGCGGCGAGCGTCGGTACCCAGCAGCCGGTTCGCGTCGAACCCGGAGGTCGCACAGCTGAAGTCCACGGGCAGGCCCTGGAGCCGGGCGTCAGGGGCCGCCGTGGGCAGCCCGGCGCAGACGGCCTTCCAGGAGGTCATGGTGTCGGTTCCGGCCGGTGTCACCATCCCGAGGCCTGTGATCACCACCTCGGGGGACCGATGTCTGCTCGTGTGTCTGCTCGTGCTCATGCTGGTATGTCCGCTCCGCGTGACTCCAACAGCCTGGCCAGCTCGGAGACGGTGGTGAGGCTGCTCAGGTCCTCCTCCGCGACCTCGACGCCGAGTTCGTCCTCCAACTGCGCGCCGAGCTCCGCCAGCGAGAGCGAGTCGACCTCCAGGTCCACGAAGGACCTGTCCGGATCGATGGTCCCCGGAACCTTGTACACGGTGCCCAGCAGATTGATCAGGTAATCGATGAACACAGGTGGGTTCCTTCCCCTAGACCTCTGAGATCTCGACCTCTGAGATCCCCTCAGACCTCTGAAGTGATGGCGGTCAGCTGCGGCCAGACCAGGGCTGTCGACGCCCAGCTGAGACCGCCGCCGAAGGCGGTGAGTGCCGTTCGGGCGCCGGGCCGCAGCTCGTTCCTCGACAGCGCTCCGGCCAGCGCCAGAGGGATGGAGGCGGCCGCCGTGTTCCCGATCCGGCTCAGCCCGCACACCACCTGCTCGGGGGGCAGCTCGAGCCGTCTGGCCAGCGCCTCGACGATCCGCGCGTTGGCCTGGTGCGGTACCAGTAGGTCGAGTGTCCGCGGACTCCAGCCGCAGTCCTTCAGCACCCGCCGGGTCGAGTTCGCCATCTGCTCGATGGCCTGGAGGTACACCGTCCGTCCTGCCATGGCGAACCAGCGGTCACCGGTCGGCTGCTCGCGGATTCCGGGAACCCGGATCAGCTCCGCGCCCGCGCCGTCACTGCCCAGGTCGTACGCGAGGAGCGCACCGGGCTCGTCGGACGAACCCGCGCGGAGCACCACCGCTCCGGCCCCGTCGCCGAAGAGGACGGCGGTGGACCGGTCCGTCGGGTCGACGATGCGGGAGTAGGTCTCCGCGGCGACGACGAGGGCGCTGTTCACGATCCCCGCGGTGATGAGGGCGCCGGCCGACGCCAGGGCGTACAGGAAGCCGCTGCAGACCGCGGAGACGTCGAACGCGGGAATGCCGCCCTGCCCGACGCGGTGCGCGATCTCCGGCGCCGCGGCGGGGCACGGGCGCTCCGGCGTGGTCGTGGCGAAGACGAGGCTGTCGACCGAGTCCGTCCCCGCGGAACGCAGGGCGTTCCCGGCGGCCTCGCAGGCCAGGTCGATCACCGAGATGTCAGGGGTGACCCGGCGGCGGGACTCGATTCCGGTGCGGGTGCGAATCCACTCGTCGCTGGTCTGCAGGTCGTCCGGAAGAGACGAATTGCCGATCTCTGTCTTCGGCAGGCAGGTCCCCAGTCCGGAAATCACTGCCGCAGGCCGCGACTTCGGCCCGCTCCGGGCGGATCTGTCGAGGTCCGATGCCCTCATTCGGTCGCCTTTCGGAGTACGTGCGCGATCAGCACAGCAGACCGTGACATCAGGTGATTTCTACGCCCGGCGACCGTACCCATTCTGGGAACGGGGGCACAACCGCGGCCCGTCGCGGCACCGGGGGAGGGGCGGAGCGGGGGCGCCGCACCGACCTCCACGGGCCTGTCGGGCGATGTATCGTCGCTGGTGGCTGAGGGAAAGATGTTCAACTGGTGCGGTGGCGCAGTTGAACGAGGGTGTGGTGATCGCTGCCGATTGATTAGCCTCCGATGGCCGCTGTTGATCGGGGGATGGCCCTGACCTGACGCCCGATTTCACATCACCTGGGAAAGGACGGCGTGGTGACGAATCCATTCGACGACCCCGATGCCAACTACTACGTGTTGGTCAACGAAGAGGGTCAGCACTCCCTTTGGCCGATCTTCGCGGACGCACCTGACGGTTGGAAGATCGCGTTCGGTGAGGCGGGTCGTGTGGAATGCCTCGACTTCATCGAGAAGCACTGGACCGACATGCGGCCCAAGAGTCTTGTCGAGGCCATGGAGAGTTAGTCGGCAACAGCCTCTGCCCGGCCGGCCGACGGCCGGGCAGAGGCGTTTCTCCGTCCAAGTGAGCTGCGGGCCGCCCGAGATGAACCGGGCGGCCCGCAGCCGTACGTGCTCAGAGTGCCGGGCTCAGAGCGCCGGGCGAGGCGGGCGCTCCTCCACGCCGGCCTGCCGCAGGTGGGCGGGCAGGGCCGCCACCAACCGCTCCATCGTCTCGTTCAGCACGAAGTGACCGGCGTCGAGGTGATGCACCGAGAACGAGGTGCTGGTCTCCTCGCCCCAGGCCGACAGGTCCTCGAAGCCGACAAAGGGATCGTGCCGTCCGCCCACCGCGACGATGGGGACGTCCAGCCGCTCCGTGTGCTCGGTCGTCCCCTCCTCCGCGATACGGAAGTCGGCGCGCAGGGTGGGTTCGAAGACATCCATGATCTCGGGGTCGCCGAGCACGGACTCGTCGATCCCGCCGTACAGCGCGACGCGTTCGAAGAACTCCTCCCGCGGGAGCAGATGGATCGACTCCGAGGAGCGCCGGACGGGGCCCGCGATGGAGGAGACGACCAGTGCCTCGGGCCGCTTCCCGTGTCTGTCGCGGAGCCGGTGTGCCAGCTCCAGCGCGATCACGCTGCCCGAGCAGTGTCCGAGGAGGACGAAGGGCCGGTCGCTCAGCGCGGCGACAGCCGGTTCCAGAGCGTCCACCAGCAGTTGGAGGTCGTCGAACGGCGCTTCGTCGATCCGGTTCTCCCGCCCCGGGAAGCGGATGGCGCACAACTCGGCCCCGGCGGGCAGCCGTCCGGCCCACGGGGTGAACGCGGCAGCCCCGGCTCCCGCGTGGGGGAAGCAGAACACCCTGATACGCGCGTCCGGGATCCGCTGCGGGCGTACGACCCAGCGCTTGGCGGAGAGCAGCGCGCGCGGGTCCGTCGCCGGAGAGGTGGCCGCCATCTCACCCCACCCGCCAGGCGAAGACGGTGTGGAGATCGCTGGTCCGGTACTCGGCGGCCTGCCGGACGGAGGTGGACATGCCGTGCCCTTCGAGGAGGGAGAGCACCTCTTGGAGCGCTCCGTCGCGATCGGCGACCTCGATGGCGGCGTTCCGGACCGCCGGCCACAGCCCGTCGCCGATCCCCTGCAGCACCCGGAGTTCGAACCCCTCCACGTCCACCTTGAGGAAGTCGATGCGGTCGATGCCGGCCCGTCCGGCGAACGTCTCCACGCGCTGCACGTCGCAGCGCACCAACTGCCGCTCGCTGAGGCAGTCGTCCACGAGCTCCTCCGCCGCGATGATGAATTCGTCCCGGAGTTCTCCGTCGAGCGAATCCGCGGCGCTGGTGATGAAGGCCGACGCAAGCCCTCGGTCGACTTCCGGATCGGCGTCAAAACCCGACATCATGGTGTAGTTCGGGTAGTACGTCAGCTCGCGCGTCTGATCCTCGTCGCCCAGGGCCACGTTGTGGGCGTGGGCGTGGGGGAGGTGCCCGGTGTTCCGCCGGAGCGCGTCGAAGACATCGGGCGCCGGCTCGAAGGCGAAGACCTTCGCGTCGGGCCACCTTTCCATGGCGAAGAGGGTGAACAGCCCTATGTTGGCGCCGATGTCCAGAATCACCGGCTTCGCGGGAACGTCCCAGCCCCGCGGCGGGATATAGGACTCGTCGCTGAAGATCTCGCGGTACAGGTAGTCCGTCTCGTTGCCGTTGAGGCTGAAGACGTGCATCCCATTCGGGAGCTTTCTCCTGACCGGAGCCGTGGGAGCTCCTCCACCTGCTGTCATCGCACCGAGATTAGGGCGCCCCCGGTGTCGGCACCGGCAGTGCGGGAGGTGATTGTGCGGCAGTTCCGCGTACACCTGGGGCGCCTGTCGGGGGAGGGGCGCTATGTGCGTTGCCGACGAGTCGCCGCTCAAACTGCCTTTCGCGCTGATCACGGCCTCGTAGCATGCTCGATGGTTCGGCGATGTGGAGGAGCGCAGATATGGCGAGGGCACACAATCACGCGGTCCGGCTCCGGCTGAGCGATCCGACGCAGGTGGAATCGGTGAGGCGGCGGTTCTCCGGCGCCGGTTTCCGTGTGGTGGACGTGCCGCAGGCGTCGACCGGGCCCGGCGCCGTCGAGGCGTGGCGCGAGGAGGCGGCGGTCGTGGAGAAGGCGCACGCGCTGCTGCTCTGCCACCCGGACGGTCCGGCCGACCTGGTGGCCGTCGCCCCGCGGGCACTGCTGGACGCGGCCGGACTCCGCCGCCTGGCCGCAAGGTCGGTCGGCGGGGACTGGAACGCGGTGTGCGGCGAGTTCGAGCACCTCGCGCGGAGCGCCTGTGACATACCGGCGGTGCCGATCGGCGCGCCACCCGGCTGGGGGCTGGGGGAGGGCGACGGCGACCGGTTCGCCACGGCCTGGGCGGCCTTGCCGTCCGATGCCCCGGCCGACGAACAGCAGCTGCGGACGGCCCTGGCCGTGACGCTCCAGCGCTACGACGCAGACGACACCGAGCAGGTCACGGTCGGCTCCGACCCAGCCGTCGCCGTGCGGGTGAGCGGTACCCCCGAGGGGACAGCACAGGCGGATTCCCCGGTGGTGGCAGGCACGCTGCCGGGCAGCGGCGCGGAACCGCTACGTGCGGACGAGGCATACCTGCCCTCCCTCGCGCCGGCCTTCCCGCTGACCTTCTCCCTCGAGCGCCGGGCGGACCACCGCCTCTGGCTGCGTTGCGACCACCTGCTGAGCCACGCCTGCCCCGCCATCGGCGAGCAGCTGGTACGGCATGTCGCGCACGTGTACGCCGGGTCGGCGGGCGCCGGACGGCCCCCGGCCGCCGACATCGAGCTCTTCGACGACACCGAACGGCACCGGATCGTGCGCCTGGGCAGTTCGGTGCCCCCGGCGCCCTCCCCGGCGGCCACCGTGCACGAGGCCTTCGCCGCGGTGGCGGACTCCGCACCCGATGCCCTGGCGGTGTCCGACGACGAGGTCGACCTCACCTACGAGCAACTGGACCGGCTGGCGGGGGTGTTCGCGGCCAACCTGAAGGCGCACGGGGTGCGCGCCGGTGACCGGGTCGGCGTATGCCTGGACCGGTCCGCCGAGCAGATCGCCGTGCTTCTGGGTGTGCTCAGGACCGGCGCGGCCTATGTCCCGGTCGACCCCGCGTACCCGGCCGAGCGGGTGGCGTACACCATGGACGACGTGGAGGCACGCCTGCTGGTGACCCGGTCCGCCGAGTCCCCGCGGCAGCGGGCGTACCGGACGGTGACGCCCGATCAGCTGCTCGGGGACGACGTGCCGGAGAGCACCGGCGAGCAGGGCGGCACCGAGGACACCGCGTACGTGATCTACACGTCGGGTTCCACCGGGCGGCCCAAGGGCGTCGCCGTACCCCATGGCAACGTCCTGAGCCTGGTCCAGGCCACCCGCGCCGGCATGCGGCTCGGGGCGGCGGACGTGTGGACGTTCTTCCACTCCAGCGCCTTCGACTTCTCCGTGTGGGAGATCTGGGGCTGCCTGCTCACCGGCGGCCGGCTGGTGATCGTGCCCCATCACACCTCCCGCGACCCGGAGCAACTGCGGGAACTCCTGGTGGCGCACGGGGTCACCGTCCTGAGCCAGACGCCCTCGGCGCTCGCCAACCTCCTGTCCGTCGACCACAGCGGCCTTCCGGTGCGGCTGCTGATCCTCGGCGGTGAGCCGCTCGACGCCAGGATGCTGCTGCCGTGGTTCGACGCCTACCCCGGCGACCGGTGCCAGGTGGTCAACATGTTCGGCATCACCGAGACCACCGTGCACGTCACCGCCCAGACCGTGACCCGCGACCTCGCGCTCTCCGCGACCCGCTCGGTGGGCGCCCCGCTGCCGGGCTGGCACGTCTACGTCCTGGACTCCGCGGGGCGGCTGCTCCCTCCCGGTGCGGCCGGCGAGATCCATGTCGGCGGGGCCGGTGTCGCGCAGGGGTACGTCGGCCGGCCGGACCTGACGGCGCAACGGTTCCTGACCGACCCGTACCAGGGGGGCCGCATGTACCGCAGCGGCGACCTGGGGCGGCTGCGCCCGGACGGGGCGCTGGAGCATCTGGGGCGCATCGACAGCCAGGTCAAGATCCGGGGTTTCCGGATCGAGCTGGACGAAATCCGCTCGGTGCTGCTGGAGAGCGGACACGTCCGGGCCGCCGCGGTGGTCGTGGACCCCGCGCACGGCGGGCGCCTCGACGCCTATGTGGTGCTGGACGGCAGCGACGTGAAGGCCGTGCGCCGGTACGTGGCCGCCGTCCTGCCCGATTACATGGTCCCCTCGACCGTGACGGAGCTGGACGCCCTTCCGCTGACCACGAGCGGCAAGGTCGACGTGGCGCGGCTGCCCGCCCCCGCTGTCACCACCGGGGCCGGCCAGGACGACACGCCGACGGCGGACGACACTCTGGCCGCGTGGCTGCAGAAGCTGTGGGAAGAGCTGCTGGGTGTCCCGATCGGGCTGGACGACGACTTCTTCGAAGCCGGAGGCAACTCGACGGTGGCGGTGAAGAGCAACGCCGCGATGCGCGCCGAGGGCATGCCCACCCTCCGCCTCCGCCAGTTCTACCGCCACCCCACAATCCGCCAGGTGGTGGCGGCGCTCAAGGCGGCCGAAGGGTGAGCCCGGCCTGATCCGAACGAGAGGCCCTAACGCCCCAGGTCGCCGAGGACCCGCCGGACCTGCTCGGCGACCTCCGGAACGGACCGGCCGGAGCAGTCGATCCGCCGCACCGCGATCTCCGGCCGGTGGGCGCCCAGCCACTCCAGCACCGCCGCGTACCCCTGCCGGGCCCGCGTCAGGAACTCCGTGGTCTCGTGCAGCTCGTGGGAGCGGTCCCGGCCCCGGGTGCGTGACACCGCCTCGGCCACGGGCAGGTCGAGGTGCAGGACCGCGTCGGGTGCCGCGACACCGAACCGCCGGACCAGGCCGTCGAACATCTCCTGCGGCGGCCTGGTCCCCAGCTGGAGCAGGTCCGCGCCCACCGACCACGGGTCCTCGCCGCCCGTGCACTCGCGCAGCCAGGTCCGTACCGCCCGAGCGGCGGCCGCGTCCTGCTTCTGCCACCAGGCCGGCACGTCGGCGCCCGGCTCGGCGTCGTCCGTCTCGATGCGCCCGAACAGCGGCAGATAGACCAGGGGGTCGATGAGCGGGTGCCGGTCGGCCAGCACCGTCCGGCCCTGTCCGGCCGCCTGGCGCTCCGCCGGGCCGTAGAGGTGCAGTTGCAGGGCGAGGGCGGCGAGCTTCAGGTGCACCCCGCCCAGGGCGTCGGCCGCGGCCGACGCGTCGGCCAGCATCCGGGACAGCTCGGCGACCGGACTGGCCGGGTCTTCGTGCGCCCGGATCGCGTGGATCGCCGTGATGCCGTCCGTCTCACGCATGCTGCGCAGCACCGTGGTCTTGCCGGTGCCGTCGATGCCGACCACGGCCACCCGCATCTCAGACACCTCCCTGCGCCTGTTCGAGGTGCCAGAGGCGCAATGCCGTCCGGACCACCCCGGGGAGGAAGTCGAACTGCCGCTGGGTGTGCCCCGCGGCGTACAGTGCCAGCCGCGTCATCAGGAACTCCCGCAGCGCCAGCTGGTATCCGCGCCGCCAGTCGCAGCCGGCGACCAGCTCCGCGGCCCGCGGCGACACGGCGGCCACCGCCTGCGCGTGGAGCTGGAGCATCGCCGCCACCTCGGCCTCCGTCGCGTCCTCGCCCAGCGTGAACGCGAGCAGTTCCACGACGTCGCGTTGCGGCAGGCCGACCACCGCCAGCTCCCAGTCGTACGCCACCACGCGGCCGTCCTGCACCGCGAGGTTGCGCGGGTTGAAGTCGTTGTGGACCAGTGTCCGGGGCAGGGCGTACAGCTCCTGCGTCCAGTTGCCGGCGTCCTCGACGATGCCGAGCACCGCGTCCCGCCCGTCGGCGTCGAGCAACTCCGGCTGATCCGCCGCCGCGTGCCGCACCAGGGCCGCCCACAGCTCACCGGCCTTGGCCAGCAGCGCGGGATCGGGGACCTGGTGCAGCCAGCCCTCTGCCAGCAACTCCTCCTCCCGGCCGAGCCAGTGTCCGTGGACCGAGGCGATCGCGCGCAGGGCCAGTCGGACCCGGTCCCGGGTCCACGGCTGCCCGTCGTGGCGCAGTCGCTCCATGAGGACGACATAGGCCTCGCGCTCGTCGTCCTCCAGGAGACCGAAACACCGGGGCAGCAGCTCCCGCAGCGGGCCGTCCGTACGGCGGTACACCGACAGCTCCCGTCGGTGGGCGTCGGTGAACTCGGTGTAGCCGCCCCAGCGGTGCCAGGCGTCGGCCACCTCCGCACCGCACAGCGAGACCAGCCGGGCGATGCCGGCGACGATCTCCTCGCCCCGCGACTTGACCTTCGCCACGAGGTCGGCCGTATGGGCGCAGCCGTCGCCGTCGGTCCAGCTCACCCGCAGCGGATGAATGCCGGTGAGCTTGCGGTTCTCGCCCAGCGCACCGAGCTCGCTGGCGATTCCGTCGCCGTGCAGCTGCGGCAGGTGCTCCACCCGGGTCACATGGACCCCGGGGTCGTCGAGTCCCTGCGCGAGCACCGGCTGCAGCAGCGCCGTGTTGAGGTCGTCGGGAGCCTGCAGCCAATTGACGAGTCGGGCCCGGCCGAGCCGCTGGTGCGCTTCGGCGAACTGCCCGCTGACGACCGCCGCCAGCGTGGAGACGTCGAGCGCCAGGGCGAACCCGGCCACGATCTCGGCGAACCGGCGGACGCCGCCCGCACCCGCGCAGCCGAGCATCTCCAGGAGGTCGCGCTGGTGCGGCAGCGCCGTGCCGCCGCCGACGGTGCCGACGGCCAGATTGGGCAGCAGAAGAGTGACGATCACTCCGTCGCCGTCCCTCTCCAGCGAGAAGAGCGACACCCCCGACTCGTGGACGCACGCCACGTCCTGCCCCGTCGCCAGGAAGAGCGCCGCCACCACGTTGGCCGCGTTGATGCCGTACCCCGTCATGCCGGCGTGCTGGGCGCCCATGACCGTCGCGGTGTAGCCCTTGACCATGGCCTCGGGGGTGGTCTTCAGGACCGCCGCCATGACCTCACGGCTCAGTCGGCATTCGGCGGTCACCCGGCTGCCACGGCCGAACAGCATGGAGCCGGCCGTCACCTTCTTGTCGCCGCTGAGATTGCCCTCCAGCAACATGCCGACGGGCCGCAGGCTCTCGTCCTCGGCCAGGGCGTCGGTCAGCCAGCGGCAGATCTGCCAGGTCGCCGCCGTGGTCATGTTCTGACCGGCGGCGTCGGCCGTCTCGAAGACGAACCGCAGGTGCAGATAGCGGCCTATCTGGTACGGGTCGACGTCCACCAGACGGGTGTGCCGCGACACCAGGCGGACCTGCTCGTCCAGCAGGCCACGCCGCTGCCGCAGCCAGCCGGTGAACCGCCGGGCGGTGGCGATGTCGGCGAACTCGAACGCGGGTACCCGGTTCATCCGCTGCGACAGCACCGCCGTCGTCACCCCACCGGACCGTGTGAGGGCGCGGGCGCCCCGCGACGCCGAGGCGACGAGCGCCCCCTCGGTGGTGGCCAGCGGCGCCACGATGTCCCCGCGCGCGGCGTCGCCGGCGAAGCGCAGCGGACCGGCCAGGCCGACCGGCACCTCGAGGGAGCCGACGAAATTCTCCACGTTTCCGACCAGCTTCTGCGCGTCCAGGCCGGTCGTCTCCAGCGACGCCAGCGCGCTGCCGCTCCGGCCGCGCAGCCAGCCGAGCCGCTGCCGGCGGGCGTCCTCGGAGTACTGCCCCCGGCCGGGTATCGACTCGTTCATACGGTGCCGCCCTCCGTTACGGCCTGCCCCGCGGACGCCTCGCGACCCGCGGTGATCCGCGCCCACGCCTGCGTACTGGGCTGGAAGATCCGGTCCTTGACCCGGGGCGGGCGCTGCCCGGCGCGTACGACGTGCTCCCACTCCCGCAGGAAGGCGTCCTCCGGTACGGCGATCACCTCCACCGGTCCGATCCGCCCGCCCGCACGGCCCTCCCGGTAGCCGTCGCACTGCTCGGCCAGGCGCACGTCCAGGGCGTCGGCCAGGGCGGCGACCGGCGGGCCCGCGAAGGCGACCGCGAGCTGGTAGCGCGCTCCTCCGGGGGCGAGGCGGTAGGTCGCGTTGCGGATCTCCCCGCCGGTGTCGTGGCAGGCGGCGCCCAGGGCACGCAGCGCGGCGGCCTCGGTCAGCTCCTCGCCCGCGGCGGACCGGGTGGTGTTGCGGCCCGCGTACTCGATTCGCGGGGTGCGGCCGACCTTCCCGACGACCCGGACCACGTCCGTCACCGCACAGCGGTACATGCCGCCCACGTGGCTGAACACCAGGTGGTAGTCGCGGCCTTCCTCCAGCTCGGGGATGAGCATCGTCGGGCTGTCGGCCGTGAGGGGCTGGTCGGCGGGCACGAACTCGTACACACAGCCCGGCAGGTACAACGGGGCGCCGCCGGGGTGGCGGTCGACCGGCACGGCGGCCGGCCCTTCGCAGGAGGCGATCGGTGCGGAGAACAGCTGGACGCCAGGCCCGTACATCTCCCGCACCCGAGGAAGGTAGAGGGAGGCGAGCCCACTGTTCCAGACGAAGATCGCGGAAAGGTGCGGCCAGAGGTGGTAGGGGTACAGCGTGCCGAAGGCCGCGGCGTACCGCTCGAGCTGGTCCGCGCGCTCCGGACGGGGTTGCGTGTGCGGCCGGCCGTCGAGGGTGCCGGCCCGCACGTCCTCGACCAGGCGGGGCCAGAGTTCGCGCAACTGGTAGGGCAGGGCGGCGACCATGGCGGGGTTGATGCCGATCAGCAGCCGGATGTCCTGCTCGGCGGCGAGCCGCAGCTTGTAGTAGCTGCGGTCCCAGGGACTGGCCGATGCCAGCTCCTCGGGTATGCGGCTCCAGGGGGCGTGGATGCCGGGGCCGGAGGCGGAGTCTTCGCCGATCTTGCGGTAGTCGAACTGGCTCGCTCCGATGTGCGGTTGGCCGGTGCTGGTCCGGGCGATGGGCGAGGTCGGGTCCTGCCAGAGGTTCAGCACCCGTTCGGGCGCCGCGAGGGCATCCGGCAGCGTCTGCAACAAGGGGGCGAAACTGGCGTGGTAGAAGGGCAGGAAGGTGCTCCGCAGGTAGGTCCGCGTGACCGGGATGTGCTTCTCCCGCCCCGTGCTCCCGCTGGAGGAGAAGTAGACCAGCGGGTCGTCGGCGGTCAGCACGTTCCGCTCGCCGTTCATCGTCCGCTCGATCCACGGCATCAGGTCTTCGTGGGTGCGGATCGGCACCGCCTTGCGCAGCTCCTCCACGGTCCGGACCCCGGCGAGCCCGTGCTCGCGGCCGAAGGCGGTGTCGGCGTTCTGCTCCAGGACGGTCGTGAGCAGATCGCGCTGCACCGCTTCGGGGTGGTCCAACGTGTCCAGGAAACGGCGGTGTTCCGCGAGAACTCGTGTCGCCTGCATTCAGTGGTCTCCTCCGTGACGGTTCGAGGTCAGCACGCCGAACAGGCGCAGGTCCCCGGCGCCGGTCCGGGCGGGGGCGATCCGGGTCTGCGCCGAGCCGGCCCGGGTGGGGTCGAGGGCGTCGCGGAAGTCCGCGGTGGCGAGGGCCGGCCGGTGTTCGACGAGCAGGGTGTCGCCGGGCCGGATCAGCCCGCGCAGCGACGCCTCGGCGACGAGGTGATGCACGTGGACCAGGTACGCGCCGGTGCTCACCCCGCCGACGGCGAGCGCGACCTCGACGTGGTGCCCGGTGGGCGGCCCAGGGACGGTCACCGCGAGCTCCCCGGCCGGGGCCTCCATCGGGGCCGGGCCCGAGAAGGCGCGCAGCAGCCGGGACAGCGAGGTCAGAGCGCGCCGGGGAGCCGGTCCGTACCACGCCAACTGCCCGTCCGGCGTGACGTGTTGATACGGATGTCGGCCGGCCAGGGCGGCGGGCTGCCCCGCCAGGAACACGGTGCGGGTGAACGTCCGGTACCAGCCGTCGCGCAGACCCTCGGGGACGGCCAGGGCGAAGCCGGCGGCGCCGCGGATGAACGCCGCCGCGTCGAGGTGCGCCACGACCACGGCGACATCGAGTCCCGGGGCGGCGGGAAGAGCGCCGACCGCGGCCACGCGTGCCTGAGCGGCCGCGGTGAGCATCGCGGTGCCGCAGGGCGCGCTCATGTGCAGATCGCCCGGAGGACAGGGGTCAGCGGGAGGGCACCGGCACCGTGCAGGGAACTCATCAGCCGGTACGGGTCCACGTACCCCTGCTGCGCCTGGAGCCGGGACAGCTCCGCCGTCAGCCGCGCCCCGGGCGGGCCCTCGGACCCGGTGGGGGCCTGGACGAGCAGGCGGGCGGCTCGGCCGACGCACCGGCGCAGCAGCGGCATCCGGAACGACTGCGCCGAATCCCGGTGCAGGGTGCCGGCGAAGTACATGCGCATCCCGAGCCGGTAGGCGGCCCGGCCGGCGGTGCCGGGGGAGGAGGAGAGGTCGGTGAGCGTCACTCCCCGCCAGCCGCCGTAACGGCTGGAGAGGGCCGCTCCGTCGACCGGAACGCGGCTGATGGCGAGGCGCGCCACGTCCGCCCCGAAGGTGGTCAGGACGTGCGCGAGCAGCACGTAGTCGGCGGTGAGGCCGTCGTCGTGGATGAGCAGGAAGGTGCGTGCGGGACGGACCATGGGGATCAGCTCGCGCAGGATCGGCAGGAGGTAGTTGGGGAGCCCGTCGCCACTGATCAGCTGCCGCAGCGGCAGTCCCCGGCGCGAGCCGTCGAGGTGGACGGGGCCGCCGTACCGGCGGTGGTCGATCAGCAGACCGTGCGCTGCCAGCGCGTCGGTCAGCGACGCCGCCGACATGGCCAGCGGGCGGTCGTCCGCGAGCCCCGGATCACCGATGCCCAGCAGATCCAGCTGGCCCCGCCACAGCTGGAGCATGCGGCGGCCGGCGGGATGGATCCAGCCGTCCTCGTCCGCTCGGCGCAGATACCCTTGAAGGGCTCGGCGGTCCAACTCCCGGCGCTCGCTGTGGAAACGTACGTAGCGCTCGCCGATCCCCTGCTCCGTTTCGCCGCTCCAGTCCTTCTCGGGCTCCGTGACGTCCAGATACCGCCAGAAGGCCGTCGACTGGACCGTGATCGTGGCCATGCGGTTGTTCCAGACCAGCCGCACGCCGGTGACCTGTGCCGTCGCCTTGGCGATGAGGTCGGTCCAGATCAGGCCTTTGACATGGGTGGGCGTGAGCGGCTTTGTGGGCGTGATCGTCACCGGCGCGACCACGAGTTCCGTGGGCGGCGCGGAAGCGCCCGGCGGGGGAACGGGGGGAGTCATGTGACGGAGAGACAGGTGGTGTTGTGCGCGCCGGGCAGCGCCGAGGCGCTGGGGAAACGCTCGGGTGCGTGCTCCGGCCGGATCAGATGTCGCACGAGGTGGAGAGCCGCGAACCGCTGCGGTGTTCCCGTCTCGGACGCGATGCGGCGCACGAGTCCGTGCGTGCACATGCCGTGGATGATTCTCTCGGCGTATTCGACCGGGCAGCCGAGGAGCGCGACGGCGTCGCGTACCGTCCACGGGCGCGATTCGGCCAGCCTGCGCAGGGCGTCCGTCTCCACGATGGGAAGCGACGCGATGGCGTGGCGCATCCAGGAGATGAGCGAGCCGTTGGCCCCGGACGGGGACACCGCTATCCGGGCCGGCGCGGATTCGGCGATGCGCAGAAGTTCCGCGGGCTCATAGACCAGCAGCCAGGAGGCGGCCGATTCGAGTGCCGATGGAATTCCGTCGAGATGTCGGCATATTCCGGACAGTGCGTCGAGCGTTCTGGGATCCGACAGCGCGTCCGGATAGATCGGGGCGCAACGCGCTATCAGATACTGCACCGCCGGATAATCGGCGACGTCCGAGGCGCCGCCGCCGATCGCATGACCCGGGCTCGGGACGCCGAGCGGCGGTACCGAGTACGTCGCCACACCGAGCGGAACCGACGAGATCTCACAGGTCTCGTAGAGAACCCTCAGGCCGCGGCAGCGCTGAAGGAGCCCTCGCAGATCCTCCTGGTCCCGGTCGTCGAGGTCGCGGCCGTCGACGGTGAGCAGGACCTCGTTGCCGGCGAGACCCCCGGCCACGTCCTCCAGCGAGGCGCCGCATCCGATCACCTCGGCGACACCGCCGATCAGTCCCCGCGGCATCTCCGACCCGCCGTCCGCCGCGGACCCCCTGCGATCCAGGCAGATCACGGGCAGGAACTCGGTCCTGTGCAGCCGGCTCGCCACCCCTTGGATCAGGGACGTCTTGCCCATGCCGGGGGCACCCGTCACCTGGACCACCTGGACGCCGGGCGACCGCAGCAACCCGGTCAGCGAGGCCGTCTCCACCGTGCGGGGGACCAGAGAGGTGAGAGCGGTGGGCAGGTCCGGCAGCGTGTCGTACAGCGGCCTGCCGACAGCGAACCCCGCGGCGGCCTCGAACTCCGCCTGCTGCACCCGGTTCAGAAGCAGCGCGCCCGCCAGCAGCAGGACCGTCTGCGCACGCGGCGCACCCGTCCGGTCGAGTTCGAGGTCGCGAATGGTCCGCACACTCACCGTGGAGATCTCGGCCAGCTGAGTCTGCGTCATTCCCGCATGCCTTCGCGCATTGCGCAGCATGCGGCCGAATCGATCATTCGGTGGACGATCGACGATCATTTATCCCCGCTCTCTCATTCATCGGGAGCGTCTGTCAAGTGCGATCGAGATGGTGTCCCAGCCGGCAGCGCACGGCCGCCGCCTCTGAGCGTGCACGATCCGGACCGCTGTTCAAGTGAGGCACTGACCCAGTTAAACGCGGGAAACGGGGAATCAGCGTGGCATCTCATCGCCCCCTTGCCGCCCGCGATTTGTGAAGTGTTGATCAGCAGCTTGAGGTCCCGCATAGTGAAACCGGCAGGACGTGGCCCCTGCCTGTACCGGGAATGCCAGAACGTCACGTCGCAGCTTTGTCCTTGAAGGCTGGACGGCAATCAGCATGCCTTGGCGGCGGCTGCTCTCTGCTGCTCCAGCCGATGAGTCTGATCGGTGGGGGTGTGCAGGCGTGACTGCAACTCGAGGTGAAACCCAGGAACTTATGCCCGGCCAGCTCGCAGTCTGGTACGCGCAGCAACTCGCCCCGGAAAATCCGGTCTACAACATCGCGGAGTATCTGGAGATCTGCGGCGACCTCGACGAGGAGCGCTTCACCGAGGCCCTGCGACGCACGGTGGACGAGGCCGAAACGGTCCGGCTGCGCTTTCGGATGGCCGACGGTGAGCCGCGACAGTATCTCGCCACCGCGGACGACCTCCCTGTCGAGACTCTGGACGTCAGCGCCGAATCCGACCCCCACGCCGTCGCCCGGTCCTGGATGCTGAGCACACTGCGCCGGCCGTTGCACCTCCTCGGCGGGCCGCTGACCGGCCACGCCGTGATCAAGGTCGGCCGCGACCGCCATTACTGGCTGCACTACGGCCACCACCTCGTCATGGACGGATACAGCGGCCAGTTGTTCGCCCATCGCCTGGAGCGCAACTACAACGCGCTCTCCGCCGAGCCGGACGCCGACCCCGCACCAGCCCTGGAACCGGTCTCCGTCCTCTTCGACGAGGCCCGCGCCTACCGGTCCTCCCCCGCTTTGGCGGAGGACCGGGAATTCTGGACCGGAGCACTGGCGGAGGTCGCCCGCGCGGGACGTCCCGCCAGGCACAAGCCCCGTCAGCTCCCACAGGTCCCCACCCGGTACGGCGGCGAGCTCGGCGCTGAGGACACCGGTGCCCTCAAGCGGGCCGCGCGGAGGCTGGGGACCAGCCTGACCGGACTGTCGATCGCCGCGGCGGCCCTCTACCACCACCGGACCACGGGCACGCGGGACGTCGTGGTCGGCATCCCCGCGCGGGGACGGGCCGGCGGGCGGGCGCACGCGATCCCCGGCATGACCTCGAACATCCTGCCCATCCGCCTCACCGTCGGCCAGGACACGACGGTGGCGCAGCTGCTACGGCAGATCGGCGCCGAGATCCGCCTGGCGAGCCGTCACCAGCGGTACCGGTACGAGGACATCCTCCGCGATCTCAAGCTCCTCGACGGCAGTCCGCTCTGCGACCTTGTCGTCAACTCCATGTCCTTCGACTACGCGCTGGACTTCGGCGGCTGCACCACCACGGCCCACAACCTCTCCAACGGGCCGATCGACGTCCTGAGCATCGACGTGTACGACAGGCGGGCCGGCGCCGGCCTCCAACTGGACGTCGACGTCAACCCGGACGCCCGCGGGCTGGAGCCGGAAGCGGACATCTACCGGCGCTTCCTCCGGATCCTTCAGGGCCTCGCCGCGGCCGACCGCACCGCTCGCGTCGCCGCCATCGACGTCCTGTCCGCCCAGGAGCGCCGGCGCGTGCTGGTCGAGTGGGACGACACGTCGGCCGGGCCGGCGCCGGTCGTGTCGGCCGTGTCGGCGGTGGAGCTGCTCGAGGCGGAGGCCGCCGACCGTGCGGGGGTGCCGTTCGCCGCGCTGGACGCGCGCGCGAACCGCCTGGCACGGTATCTGGTGAGCCAGGGTGTGGGCGCCGAGTCGGTGGTCGGTCTCTGTCTGCCGCCGGGCGTCGACCTGATCGTGGCCTCGCTGGCCGTGTGGAGGGCCGGCGGCGCCCGGCTGCCGATCGACCCGGCGCTGCCCGCCGACTGGATCGCCGCCGTGCTCGCGGACAGCGGGACAGAGCTCGTCGTCTGCGACGGCGAGGTGCCCCCGGCGCTGCTGGAGGGCCGGGCACGTGTGGTGGCGCTGGACGACCCGTCCGTGTCCGAGCAGGTGCGCGGCCTGGAGAGCGGTCCGCTGGGCTTGCCTGTGTTCAGCCACGGCCTGGCCCAGGTGACAGCCGCGCCAGGACAGCTGGGTCGGCCCCGTCCGGTGGGCATCTCCCACGGCGCACTGGCGAACTGCGGCGCCGGCTTCGAGGGAGCCGAGGGATTCACCGGCCTGGAGGGCTTTCAGGCCGGTGCACCGCAAGGGGATGAGGTGCATCTGGGCCGCCCGGCCGCGAACTGCCGGGCCTATGTGCTGGACACGACGCTGAACCCGGTCCCGCCGGGAGTGGCGGGCGAGCTCTATCTGGCGGGCGCCGGCGTGCCGCGCGGGTACCTGGGCCGCGCCGGCCTGACGGCAAGCCGCTTCGTGGCCAACCCGTTCGCCGCGGACGGGTCGCGCCTCTACCGGTCCGGCCACCGGGTGCGCTGGAAAGCCGACGGCGGGCTGGAACTCCTGAGCCGCGCGGACGGGCAGGCGATGCTCCGTGGCCTGTGGATCGCGACCGGCGAGATCGAGTCCGTCCTGGCCGCCCACCCCGCCATCGGCCAGGCAGCGGTGATCGTCCGGGAGGACGCCCCCGGGGAGCAGCGCCTGATCGCCTACGTCGCGATGAGCGGGGACGAGGCGTCCGCGTACGCCGGTGACGCGGAGCTTGCACAGCTGATCCGCGAGTACGCGGCGGACGAACTGCCCGCGTACATGGTGCCGTCGGCCGTGGTCGTGCTCGACGCGCTGCCTTTGGCGGTCGGCGGCGGCCCGGACCGGCGGGCGCTCCAGGCGCCGGAGTACGCCACGGGTGCGAGCGGTGCGAGCCGGGGGCCGGCCGACGCCCGCGAGGAGGCCCTGTGCGCGGTCTTCGCCGAGGTGCTGGAGCTGGAGAGCGTGGGTGCCGACGACGACTTCTTCGACCTGGGCGGACATTCGCTGCTCGCAACCCAGCTCGTCAGCCGGATCCGCAGCCTGCTGGACGTGGAGCTGCCGATGCGGGCCGTCTTCGAGACCCCCACGGTCGCGGGCCTGGCGGCCAGGCTGCCGGATGCGGGCCGGGCGCGCCCCGTGCTGCGGCCACGTGAGCGCCCCGACCGGGTGCCGCTCTCCTTCGCCCAGCGTCGGCTGTGGTTCCTGGGCCGGCTCGAAGGCCCCAGCGCCACCTACAACGCCCCGATCGTCCTGCGGCTCTCCGGCGTGCTGGACACCGCGGCGCTGGCGGCCTCGATGCGTGACGTGGTCGGCCGGCACGAGGCCCTGCGCACGATCCTGCCGGTCGACGGCGCCGAACCGTACCAGCGGGTCCTCGGCATGGACGAACTGGACTGGGAGCTGGAGCACGTCACCGTCAGCGATTCCGGCCGGGCGTACGAGCAGCTCGCGGCGATGACCGACCTGCCGGAACCGGCCGCGTCGTCGCCCGACCCGTCGTCGCCCGACCCGTCGTCGGACTTGGCGGTCGCGGTGGTCGGTGCCGCGAGCCATGTCTTCGACCTGTCGGCCGAAGTGCCCTTCAAGGCCTGGCTGTTCGGGACCGGGCAGCCGGACGAGCACGTGCTGGTGGTGCTGGTGCACCACATCGCGGGCGACGGCTGGTCCATCGGCCCGCTGGCCCGGGACATCTCCTCCGCGTACACGGCGCGGTGTGCGGGACAGGCGCCGCAGTGGGCCGCGTTGCCGGTGCAGTACGCGGACTACGCGTTGTGGCAGCGGGAGCTGCTGGGCGACGAGAGCGACCCGGAGAGCGTCCTCGCGCGCCAGGTGGCGTACTGGCGGGAGGCTCTGGCGGACATCCCGGAGGAGCTGGAGCTACCGGCGGACCGGCCGCGCCCGGCGCTGGCGAGCCACCGTGGACGCACGGCTGCCTTCGCCATCTCGGGCACGGCGCACGCACGGCTGCTGGAACTGGCGCGGGCTGAGGGTGTCACGCCGTTCATGGTGTTGCACGGCGCGCTGGCGGTGCTGCTGTCCCGGCTCGGCGCGGGCACGGATGTCCCGATCGGGTCGGCGGTGGCGGGCCGGACGGACGAGGCGCTGGACGACATGGTCGGCTGCTTCGTGAACACCCTGGTCCTGCGCACCGACCTGTCGGGCGATCCCACCTTCACCGAACTCCTGGGCCGGGTACGGGAAGCCGGGCTGAGCGCCTTCGAGCATCAGGATGTGCCCTTCGAGCGGCTGGTGGAGGAGCTGGCGCCGACCCGTTCGCTGGCCCGGCACCCGCTCTTCCAGGTAGTCCTGACCATCAACGACATCGCCGATGGCCGGATGGAACTCCCAGGCCTTCAAGCGGAGTTGATCTCCACAGCGCGGCCCGCGGTGAAGTTCGATCTCGACGTCATGGTGGGGGAGGTCTTCGGAACGGAGGGCGAACCGGCCGGCGTGCGGGGTGCGGTGACCGCAGCGGCGGACCTGTTCGACGAAGGGGCGGCTCAACGGATCGCCGACTGGTTCGGCCGGGTGCTCGCGGAGTTGGTGGAGGCGCCTGCGACCCGGGTGAGTCAGGTCGGGGTGCTGTCGCCGGGCGAGCAGGAGCGGGTGTTGGTGGAGTGGAACGACACCGCCGTGCCGGTGGCTTTGGGTTCGTCGGTGCCGGGGTTGTTCGCGGCGCAGGTGGCGCGGTCTGCGGATGCGGTGGCGGTGGTGCAGGCGGGTGTGCGGGTGTCGTATGCGGAGTTGGAGGTGCGGGCGAATCGGCTGGCGCATTTCCTGCGGGTGCAGGGGGTGGGTGCGGAGTCGGTGGTGGGTCTGTGTCTGCCGCGGGGTGTGGAGATGCTGGTCGGGATCTTCGCGGTGTGGAAGGCGGGCGCGGGCTACCTCCCGCTCGACCCCGGCCAGCCCGCGGAGCGGATCGCGTTCCAGTTGCGGGACAGCCGTGCGGTGTTGACGTTGACGACGGAGGAGATCCTGGAGGGTCTTCCGGCGGGCCGGCATCGTCTGGTGGCGGTGGACGACACCGTCGTGGCGATGCAGATCGAGGCCGCTCCGGTGACGGCGCCTGTGGTGGAGGTGCGGGCGGGGCAGGTGGCGTATGTGATCTATACGTCGGGGTCGACGGGCCGGCCGAAGGGTGTCGTGGTCACTCATGGCGGGCTGGTCAACTATGTGTCGTCGGTGCCGGCCCGCATCGGGTTCGGGAGTCCGCACGGCCGGTTCGCGGTGTTGCAGGGGCAGGCGACCGACCTCGGCAACACCACGGTCTTCGCGAGCCTGGTGGGCGGGGGTGAGCTGCACTTCCTGGAGGAGGAGGCGGTCACCGA
>NZ_MUBA01000245.1 GCF_002154575.1 Streptomyces bobili | reverse complement strand
GCTTGTACGTCACCGGCTGCGCGTCGTTCATCAAGGAACTCGGTGACGCGTCGGACACCTCGACGACGAGTGGCGGCACCAGCGGCGGCACGGGCAGTTCGGGGAGTGCGCGACCGCTGCCCGACCCGCAGCCGGTGACGTACAAGCGGATCAACATCCCGAAGGACTACTACATCCGCTTCGCGGACTCGCCCCCGAAGCCGATCGAGGACAACAGTTCCTACGACAACGAGGACGCCGACCTCTTCTACTACGACGTCTACGAGGACGCCCTGTCCAGCCAGGGCGACAAGATCGTCCTGCTGAACAACTCCCAGCAGGGTTCCCTGAAGACCTGCCGCGAGGAGACCCGGTACGCCGAGCGGGTCTCGCTCTCGCAGCTCTCCAGAGGCAGCCAGCTGTGCGTGCACACCACCTCCGGCCACATCGCCCTGGTCACCTTCAAGGGCAGCGCGCCGGAGAGCGACCCCAGCAACTACGTCTCGGTGGACCTCACGCTCTGGCGCAACGCCGAGGACCCCAGCACGAGCTGAGCCCTCTCAGGCGGACATCTCCCACACCAGCACCTCCGCGGGCCCCGCCCCCGCCACCAGTTCCAGGTCCCTCTCGTCGGCGGCGCGCACCGCGTCCCCCGGTCCCAGCTCGTGCGGGCCGAGCCGTACGGTGCCGCCGACGACATGGACGTAGACCCGCGGAGCGTCCGGCACCGCCGTCCGCTCCCCCGCCGCCAGCCGCCGTACGTGCAGCATCGCGCCGGCCTCCGGGACGGCGTACGGCGTGGGGTCGGCGATGCCGCGGACCAGGTCGTAGGCGGGCTCGCCGCCCGGCTCCAGCGGGGCCAGCCACATCTGCACGAAGGTCAGCGGTCCGCTGCCGTCGTTGCGCTCGACGTGCCGCACCCCGGCGGCCGAGCTGAGCCGCTGCACGTCGCCGGGGCGTACCCGCCTCTCGTGGCCGCGGGAGTCTCGGTGGGTCAGCTCGCCCTCGACGACCCAGGTGACGATCTCGGTGTGGCTGTGGGGGTGCTCGTCGAAGCCGGCACCGGGGGCCAGGCGTTCCTCGTTGCAGGCGATCAGGGCGCCGAAGCGGAGGTTGCCGGGGTCGTAGTGGGGGCCGAAGGAGAAGGCGTGCCGGGTCTCGATGCCGGCCGCCGGGTCCCCGCCCGGGTAGCGCTCGTCGGCGCGGCGTACGTCGATCACGGCACCACCGTAGACCCGTCGGCGGGCGGGCCGTGCCCTCGCCGACGACCCGCCCACGCATGCCCGCGTCCCGACGCCGATGACCCGCCCACGCATGCTCGCGTCCCGATAAGGCAGTCTTGTCCACGTGCCCGAACCCGAAGTCCGCAACGCCCGAGCCGCGGCACACGCCGCCCACGCCCACACCGCGACCCTGAAGCGGCTGGAGAAATCCTCCGGGAGTCTCGCCGCCCAGGCCATCACGCGCATGGACGAGACGCTGCCGTGGTACCGGGCCATGCCCCCGGAGAACCGTTCCTGGATCGGGCTGGTGGCCCAGGCGGGCATCGCCGCGTTCACGGAGTGGTTCCGCCGTCCCGACGCCCCGCAGGCCATCTCCACCGACGTGTTCGGGACGGCTCCGCGCGAGCTGACCCGCGCCATCACCCTGCGTCAGACCGTCGAGATGGTCCGCACCACGATCGAGGTGATGGAGAGCGCGATCGACGAGGTCGCGGCCCCCGGCGACGAGAACGTGCTGCGCGAGGCGCTCCTGGTGTACGCCCGTGAGATCGCCTTCGCCACCGCCCAGGTGTACGCCCAGGCCGCCGAGGCACGCGGTGCCTGGGACGCGCGGCTGGAGTCGCTCGTCGTGAACGCCGTTCTCAGCGGGGAGGCCGACGAGGGCGCCGTCAGCCGGGCCGCCGCCCTCGGATGGAGCGCGCCCGAACATGTGTGCGTGGTCCTCGGGACCGCGCCGGACGGGGACTCCGAGCTGACGGTGGAGGCGATCCGGCGGGCCTCGCGGCACGCCAAGCTCCAGGTGCTCACCGGGGTGCTCGGCTCGCGGCTCGTCGTCATCGCGGGCGGCAGCGACGATCCGATGGCCGTCGCGAAGTCCCTGATCGGGCCGTTCGCCGCCGGGCCGGTCGTCGCGGGCCCTGTGGTACCCGACCTGCTCGCCGCGACCCGCTCCGCGCAGGCCGCCGCCGCCGGGCTCAAGGCGTGTTCCGCGTGGCAGGACGCGCCGAGGCCGGTGCTGGCGGACGATCTGCTGCCGGAGCGTGCGATAGCCGGGGATCCCGGCGCGCGCGAGCAGCTGGTGGAGGAGATCTACAGACCGCTGGAGGAGGCGGGCTCCGCACTGCTGGAGACCCTCGCCGTCTATCTGGAGCAGGCGTCCAGCCTTGAGGGTGCCGCGAGGATGCTGTTCGTCCACCCCAACACCGTGCGCTACCGGCTTCGACGTGTGACTGACGTCACCGGTTGGTCGCCGTCGGATGTACGCTCTGCGTTCACCTTGCGCATCGCGCTGATCCTGGGACGTCTCGTCGACGGGGACCCTCAGAGCTAGCGTTTTGTCGGAGGCCCACAAAACCCCCTGCCGTTCTTCGTCCCTGTCCCCACGGGCGGCCGTGCCCGTACCCAAGAGAGAGTGTGAGAGTGCTCGTACTCGTCGCTCCCGGCCAGGGCGCACAGACGCCCGGCTTCCTGACCCCCTGGCTCGAACTGCCCGGCGCCGCCGCCCGTGTCGCCGCGTGGTCGGACGCCATCGGACTGGACCTCGCCCACTACGGCACCCAGGCCGACGCGGACCAGATCCGCGACACCGCCGTGGCGCAGCCACTGCTGGTCGCGGCCGGAATCCTGTCGGCCTCGGCACTGGGCGACCTCGCGGACATCGCGCCCGGCGCGGTCGCCGGTCACAGCGTCGGCGAGATCACCGCCGCCACCTTCGCGGGTGTCCTCGACGACACCGCCGCGCTGACCCTCGTCCGCAAGCGGGGCCTGGCCATGGCCGAGGCCGCCGCGATCACCGAGACCGGCATGTCGGCACTGCTCGGCGGCGACCCCGAGGTCTCCGTGGCGCACCTGGAGAAGCTGGGCCTGACCCCGGCGAACGTCAACGGTGCCGGTCAGATCGTCGCCGCGGGCACGCTGGAGCAGCTGGCCCTGCTCAACGACGACAAGCCGGAGGGCGTCCGCAAGATCGTGCCGCTGAAGGTCGCCGGCGCGTTCCACACGCTCCACATGGCCCCCGCGGTCGAGACGCTGGCCGCCGCCGCCAAGGAGCTGTCGCCCGCCGACCCGAAGATCGCCTACGTCTCCAACAAGGACGGTCAGGCCGTGGCCACCGGTGCGGAGGTCCTGGACCGTCTGGTCGGCCAGGTCGCCAACCCGGTCCGCTGGGACCTGTGCATGGAGACCTTCCGGCAGCTCGGCGTGACGGCGCTGATCGAGGTGTGCCCCGGCGGTACGCTCACCGGTCTCGCCAAGCGCGCCCTGCCCGGCGTGAAGACGCTGGCGCTGAAGACCCCCGACGATCTCGACGCGGCCCGCGAGGTCATCGCCGAGCACAGTGCCTGACAAGGAGCCGACGAGCATGTCGAAGATCAAGCCCAGCAAGGGCGCCCCGTACGCGCGCATCCTCGGCGTGGGCGGCTACCGGCCCACCCGGGTGGTGCCCAACGAGGTGATCCTCGAGACGATCGACTCATCCGACGAGTGGATCCGCTCGCGCTCCGGCATCGAGACCCGGCACTGGGCGAACGACGAGGAGACCGTCGCCGCCATGTCGGTCGAGGCCTCCGGCAAGGCGATCGCCGACGCCGGGATCACCGCCCAGCAGATCGGTGCCGTGGTCGTCTCGACCGTGTCGCACTTCAAGCAGACCCCGGCCGTGGCCACCGAGATCGCCGACAAGCTCGGCACGAACAAGGCCGCCGCCTTCGACATCTCGGCCGGCTGCGCGGGCTTCGGCTACGGCCTGACCCTCGCCAAGGGCATGGTCGTCGAGGGTTCCGCCGAGTACGTCCTGGTCATCGGCGTGGAGCGGCTGTCCGACCTGACCGACCTGGAGGACCGGGCCACCGCCTTCCTGTTCGGCGACGGCGCGGGCGCGGTCGTGGTCGGCCCGTCGAAGGAGCCGGGGATCGGTCCGACGGTCTGGGGCTCCGAGGGCGACAAGTCGGAGACCATCAAGCAGACCGTGCCGTGGACGGACTACCGCGACGGCGAGGTCGCGAAGTTCCCGGCGATCACCCAGGAAGGCCAGGCGGTGTTCCGCTGGGCCGTGTTCGAGATGGCGAAGGTCGCCAAGGAGGCCCTGGACGCCGCCGGGCTCACCTCCGCCGAACTGGACGTCTTCATCCCGCACCAGGCCAACGAGCGGATCATCGACTCGATGGTGAAGACCCTCAAGCTGCCGGAATCCGTCACGGTCGCCCGTGACGTACGGACCACCGGAAACACCTCGGCCGCCTCGATCCCGCTCGCCATGGAACGACTTCTGGCGACCGGCGAGGCCAAGAGCGGCGACACCGCGCTCGTCATCGGATTCGGGGCGGGTCTCGTGTACGCCGCCACGGTCGTTACCCTCCCCTAGGCACTCCGTGCCGGATCATGCGGTCCGGGACGGAAGACACTCAATGCCACACCCTCTGAAACACAAAGAAGGAGCGCCGACATGGCCGCCACTCAGGAAGAGATCGTCGCCGGTCTCGCGGAGATCGTGAACGAGATCGCCGGCATCCCGGTCGAGGACGTCGAGCTGGACAAGTCCTTCACCGACGACCTGGACGTCGACTCGCTGTCCATGGTCGAGGTCGTCGTCGCCGCCGAAGAGCGCTTCGACGTCAAGATCCCCGACGACGACGTCAAGGACCTCAAGACGGTCGGCGACGCGACGAACTACATCCTCAAGAACCAGGGCTGAGCCACTGCTGGGGCCGGATGATCCGGCCTGCCCCGCCACCCGGCGGTGGCGCCGCTGAATCCCGATCGTTGGAGAAAGAATTCCCGTGAGCCCGACCAATCGCACCGTGGTCGTCACCGGTATCGGCGCAACCACACCGCTGGGTGGCGACGCAGCCTCTACCTGGGAGGGTCTGATCGCCGGCAAGTCCGGCGTCAAGCCCCTGGAGCAGGACTGGGCGGCCGAGCAGGCCGTCCGTATCGCCGCGCAGATCGCCGTGGAGCCCAGTGAGGTCATCCCGCGTCCGCAGGCCCGCAAGCTGGACCGTTCGGCGCAGTTCGCGCTGATCGCGGCTCAGGAGGCCTGGAAGGACGCCGGGTTCGAGGCCAGGGCCGGTGACGACGCGTCCGTCGACCCGGACCGGCTCGGCGCGGTCATCGCCTCCGGCATCGGCGGTGTGACGACCCTGCTGGACCAGTACGACGTGCTGAAGGAGAAGGGCGTCCGCCGCGTCTCCCCGCACACCGTGCCCATGCTGATGCCGAACAGCCCGTCCGCCAACGTGGGTCTGCTCGTGGGCGCCCGCGCGGGCGTGCACACGCCGGTCTCGGCGTGCGCGTCGGGTGCCGAGGCCATCGGCTACGCCATCGAGATGATCCGCACCGGCCGCGCCGACGTCGTCGTCGCCGGGGGTACGGAGGCGGCGATCCACCCGCTGCCCATCGCCGCGTTCGGCAACATGATGGCGATGTCGAAGAACAACGAGGACCCGCAGGGCGCCTCGCGTCCCTACGACGCCGGGCGCGACGGCTTCGTGCTCGGCGAGGGTGCCGGTGTCGTCGTCCTGGAGTCCGCCGAGCACGCCGCCGCGCGCGGAGCGCGGGTGTACGCGGAGGCGGTCGGCCAGGGCATCTCCGCCGACGCCCACGACATCGTGCAGCCGGAGCCGGAGGGCCGCGGCATCGCGCACGCCCTGCAGAACCTGCTGGACCGCACCGACCTGGACCCGGCGGAGATCGTGCACGTCAACGCGCACGCAACGTCGACGCCGGCCGGTGACGTGGCCGAACTGAAGGCACTGCGCAAGGTGTTCGGCGACGACACCGACCACATGGCGGTCTCGGCGACGAAGTCGATGACCGGTCACCTGCTCGGCGGCGCGGGCGGTGTCGAGTCGGTGGCGACGGTCCTCGCGCTGTACCACCGGGTGGCTCCGCCGACCATCAACGTCGAGAACCTCGACCCCGAGGCCGAGGCGAACGCGGACATCGTCCGCGGCGAGGCGCGCAAGCTGCCCGTCGAGGGCCGTATCGCCGCGCTGAACGACTCGTTCGGGTTCGGCGGGCACAACGTGGTGCTGGCGTTCCGGACGGTCTGACAACCGCCTGTACGTGTGTGAAGGGGCCCCACCTGGAGGTGGGGCCCCTTCGCGTTCGGTCTCGCGGCGTTACGGTCCCGCGTGTCACACCACCTGGTGGAGCCACCTCACGGGGGCGCCCTCACCGGCGTAGCGGAACGGCTCCAGTTCGTCGTCCCAGGGCTTGCCCAGGAGTTTGGCGATCTCCGCCTCCAGGTCCGTCTCACCGCGCTGGGACCGGGTCAGGGCGGCGCGCAGCCGGTCCTCGGGGATGAGGATGTCGCCGTGGATGCCGGTGACGGCGTGGAAGATGCCGAGTTCGGGGGTGCAGCTGTAGCGCTCGCCCTCGGCGGTGGCGCAGGGTTCGGCGGTGACCTCGAAGCGCATCAGGTGCCAGCCGCGCAGCGCGGAGGCGAGTTTGGAGGCGGTGCCGGCCTCGCCCCGCCAGGAGAACTCCGAGCGCCAGGTGCCGGGCGCGGCGGGCTGCCGGATCCAGTCGAGGCTGACGCGTGTGCCGAGCACCCCGGCGACGGCCCACTCGACGTGCGGGCACAGCGCGCGCGGCGCGGAGTGCACGTACAGAACTCCACGTGTCGTCACCGGGACCTCCGGGCAGAGCGGGACAGTCTTGCAGGCTGGCATGGCGGCTGTGGCGGGCAGCCACGCTGATGGCGAGGCTACCGTGCGGCGGCGCGAGGAGTGTGACGTACCGTCGGTCCCGGGCCGCGGAACGGCCCCCATTCACCCGGCAGGACGCCTGGACCGGCGTGATCGTTGCTTCCTGTCGGGTTCGGGAACTCCCGGACGTTGTCATGGGTGGGCCGGCGAATCGTCCGGCCGGGGACCGGCCGGCGAGCGGGACGACCGAGGGGACACCAGGGGATGCCGAAGTTGAGCCACCGCTCGCGGGCCGTGGCCGCGGTGACGGCCGCGGTCGTGCTGGGCGCGGTGGGCTGCGATGTGCGGGGCGATGACGGGCCGGGCGAGTCGGACGCCCGTGAGCGGCAGCCGAAGCCGTCGGCGTCACCGGGCCCGGTGTGGGACAGCAGCCCGGCCTCGCTGGCCGCGGTGGGCGACTCCATCACGCGTGGCTTCGACGCCTGCTCGGTGCTGTCGGACTGTCCCGAGGTGTCCTGGGCGACCGGCGACAGCGGCGAGGTGAACAGTCTGGCCGTACGCCTGCTGGGGGTGGCGAAGGCGGCCACGCACAGCTGGAACTACGCGGCGTCGGGGGCGCGGATGGCGGATCTGCCGGCGCAGATGGCGCGGGCGGCGGCGAAGAAGCCCGCGCTGGTCACGGTGATGGCGGGGGCCAACGACGCCTGTCGGGTGTCGGCGGAGGCGATGACGCCGGTCGCCGACTTCCGGTCCGGGTTCGAGGAGTCGCTGCGCACCCTGCGCCGGAGCGCGCCGAC
>NZ_MUBA01000244.1 GCF_002154575.1 Streptomyces bobili | reverse complement strand
GAGTTGCGGCCTCAGGGGCCCCGACGTGTGCCCCCACAGGCACCCCCACCGGACCCACCGCTCGGCGCACCCGAGGGAACACCGCCAGGCGCACCGGTCGGCGCACCGGTCGCGGTGCCGGTAGGCGCACCGGTGGGGGTGCCTGTGGGGGCACCCGTCGGGGCCCCTGAGGCCGCAACTCCAGCCCCGTCCGGCGCGCCGGACGGCGCCCCCGAAGGCGCTCCGCTCGGCCGCCCGCCGGGCATCCCGCTCGGCGCCCCACTCGGCCGCTGACACGCCTCCTGCCCGCTCGTGCCGCCGTCCGACGACGCCGAGTCGCCCGAGCCGCAGGCCGCCAGGGCGAACGGCGCGAGCGCCAGCAGGGCGGCGGCGGGGAGGAGACGTACCGGCATGGTCGGCGCACGCTTCATGAGAGACAGCTCCAGGAAGGATGAGGAAGGTCTGAGACCGCCACTCAACCAACGCCGCTTGGGGCCCACTTGGGACCGCCCTGTCCGCCGCCTGTCCATCGGGTAAAGCGGGGCTCAAGTGTGCGACGCTCTCCGCGCCGAGCCGCGCCGCGCCGGTGCCCGACCGGGACGGCCGTCAGGCCAGCCGTACGCGGGCCAGTTGGCGCGACTGTGCCACCAGCCGGTCCTGGCTGTCCCAGACCTCGCCGTCCTCTTCCAGGAAGCCGCCCGCGAGGTTGCGGGTGGTGAGGGAGACGCGCACCGGGCCGGGGGCCGGGCGGCAGCGGACGTGGACGGTCAGCTCGATCGTCGGGACCCAGCCGACGACGCCGAGGTCGAAGGCGGTGGGCGGCAGGGCGTCCACCGCGAGCAGCAGGGAGAGCGGGTCGGCGTCGCGGCCGTCGGCGAGCCCGAACCAGGCCCGCATCTCACCCTTGCCGGAGGGCTGTCCGAGCGCCCAGCCGACGGTGGACGGGTCGAGCTTGAGCATCAGCCGCTCGGCGATGGGCTGTTGGTCGACGTCGGGGGCAGGCCCGTCCTCGGGCCCGAAGCACTGTCCGATCGGCGCGAAGGCGGGCGGCTTCGCGGAGGTGCGGACGTCGTCGGGAAGCGCGTCGAGATCGCCGTAGGAGGCGAGGACACGGATCCGTTCGACTTCGCGGCCCTCCTCGTCGTACTGGAAGAGGGAGGCCTGGCCGGTGGAGAGGGTGCGGCCGGCGCGGACGGGCTCGGTGCGGACGACGGCCGGGCCGGGGCGCGAGGCGCTCAGGTAGTGCGCGGTGACGGTGAACGGGTCGCTGTGCGGCAGGGCGTCGGCGAGCGCGCGGCCGAGCACGGCGAGCAGATAGCCGCCGTTGACGGCACCGAAGACGGTCCAGCCGGCCGAGAGGTCGGTGTCGTACACGCCGGGCTCGCGGAGGGTGACGGCGGTGTCCCGGTCGAACTCGCTGTCGCCGAGGGCGGCGGGGGCGATGGCTGCTTCAGGCATGCATGAACGGTACAACAGGCAATTACTAAGCGGTAGCTTTTCTCTTGCTCCTCGCCCGGACCCTCCGTCGGACCCGGGTGAGGAGCGGGCAATTTCCCGGTAAGTGTCCGCACTCGTCCGTAAACCTCAGGCCCCTCTTTTCCCTCTGCACAGGCATGAGCCTGACCGGGACTCCGTTCCTCTACACCCTGATCGCGCTGTCCGTCGTCGCCGTCGGCCTGCCGCTGCTGCTGTGGTCGCGCCTGCGCGGACCCCGGGTGCTGCGTGCCGCGGCCCGGATGCTGATGCTGCTGTTCGCCCAGGGCACGGCCGTCGCGCTGGTCTTCGTGGTGGTCAACAACGACAACAACCTCTACGACGACTGGGCCGATCTGCTGGGCACCGGCAGCCATGTGGAGCAGGCCGCCGACCTGGGCGCCGACGGCACCGGCGGCATCGCCATGGAGCGACTGCCCCGGGTCCGGCAGACGTTCACCCGCGCCGACGGGCCCGGCATGCACGCGGCCGGCGGGGTCAGGGTCACCGAACTGAAGGGCCGCGTCTCCGGCGTGACCGCCGAGGTCTATGTGTGGCTGCCTCCGCAGTACGACGACCCCGCCTACCGGCATCGCAGGTTCCCCGTGGTGGAGCTGCTGCCGGGCTACCCGGGCTCGCCGAAGTCGTGGTTCGGCGCGCTGGGCGTGCACGAGCAGCTGCTGCCGCTGATGCGTGAGGGCACGGTCGCGCCGTTCATCCTGGTCGCGCCGCGTACGACGCTGCTGCCCGGCGTGGACACCGGCTGCGCCAACGTGCCCGGCACGGTCAACGCCGACTCCTGGCTGAGCCTCGACGTGCCGAAGATGGTGAAGGACAACTTCCGCGCCGAACCCGCCCCACGGGGCTGGGCGGTGGCCGGGTACTCGGCGGGGGCGCACTGCGCGGCCAAGCTGGCCGTCGCCCACCCGGACCGCTTCCGGGCGGCGGTCAGCATGTCCGGCTACAACGACCCGATCGGCGAGCGCGACTCGCTCACCGCGCAGAACCCGGCCCTGCGCCGGACCAACGACCTCTGCCTGATGCTGCGCGGGGCCTCCACCCCGCCCGCCGTCGCCCTGTACGTCTCCGGCCAGCCGCACGACGGGTACGAGGCCGGCCTGGCCCTCCAGCGGGCGGCGAAAGCCCCGACCAGCGTGCACGTCGTCCACGTCCCCAAGAGCGCGGGCGGTCACAACATGGCCCTGTGGCGCCCGCAGGTGGTACCCGCCTTCCGCTGGCTGACCACCCAGCTCGACCAGCGGGGCGCGGCCGGCGGCACCGCCCCTGCCTCCCCTACTCCTCCCGCACCGTCGAGCGACGGTTCCACGCACGCGGCGCTCGCCAGTGGAACCGCATCGCGAGCAGCCGAAGGACGAAGGCCGTGAGCGCGGCCACGCCGCTGGCCAGCGGGGTGAGGACGTCGTAGCGCAGGCAGACCGCCACCATCGTGGCGCCGACGATCGCCGGGACCGCGTAGAGGTCGCGGTCCCAGCGCAGCAGCGAGGGCACCTCGTTGGCGAGGACGTCGCGCAGCACACCGCCGCCGACGGCGGTGGCCAGGCCCAGGGCGGCCGAGGCGGTGAGGCCCAGGCCGTGGTCGTACGCCTTCACCGTGCCGGAGACGCAGAACAGGCCGAGGCCGGCCGCGTCGAAGACGTTCACGCCGGACTGGATGCGCTCCACGTGCGGGTGCAGGAAGACGACGAGGAGGGCGGCGAGCAGCGGGGTGAGGAAGTAGCCCAGGTCCGTGAAGGCGGCGGGCGGCACGGCCCCGATGATCACGTCCCGGAAGATGCCGCCGCCCAGCGCGGTGACCTCGGCGAGGACGGCGATGCCGAAGACGTCGAAGTTCTTCCGCACGGCCAGCAGGGCGCCGGAGATCGCGAAGACGAAGATGCCGATCAGGTCGAGCGTGTGCTGGACGGATGGGCTGAAGAGTTGCTGGAGCACTCTACTATTCTCACCCAGCACAGAGCCCCTGCCTTACATTGCAAGGCAGGGGCTCGTTTGCTTCTTACTTCTCCTTGGCGGGAGGCTCCTCTTCGGAGTCCCCGGCCTCGGGGGCGTCCGCCTCGGGAGACTCGGCCTCGGGAGCCTCCGGGGTCTCAGCGGCCTCCAGGATCTCCGCCTCGGTCTCGGCCTCCGGGGTCTCAGCGGCCTCCGGGGTCTCCGCCTCGGTCTCGGCCTCCGCGGCCTCCGCGACCTCCGCCGCCACTGCCGCCGACGTCTGCGCCGACTCGGCGAGCACCTCGTCGGCCACCAGCTCCGCCGCCTCCTTCGCGGCGGTCAGCAGGACGGTGTCCTGCGGAGCCTGGTCCGCGAAGTTCTCCGGGTGGTGACAGGCGACCTGCTGGCCCGGCCGCAGCTCGACGAGCTTGGGCTCGGTGGTCTTGCAGATCTCCGTCGCCTTCCAGCACCGGGTGTGGAACCGGCAGCCGCTGGGCGGCGAGATCGGCGAGGGCACGTCACCCTTGAGCAGGATGCGCTCGCTCTTGGCGTTCTTGCGCCGCGGGTCCGGGATCGGCACCGCCGACATGAGCGCCTTGGTGTACGGGTGCATCGGCGACTTGTACAGCAGCTCGCGGTCGGCCAGCTCGACGATCTTGCCGAGGTACATCACCGCGATCCGGTCCGAGACGTGCCGGACGACGGAGAGGTCGTGCGCGATGATCACGTACGTCAGGCCCAGCTCCTGCTGGAGGTCGTCGAGCAGGTTCACCACCTGGGCCTGGATCGACACGTCCAGCGCGGAGACCGGCTCGTCCGCCACGACCAGCTTGGGGTTCAGCGCGAGCGCGCGGGCGATGCCGATGCGCTGGCGCTGGCCGCCGGAGAATTCGTGCGGGTAGCGGTTGTAGTGCTCGGGGTTGAGGCCCACGACCGACAGCAGCCGCTGCACTTCCTTCTTGATGCCGCCCTCGGGCGTGACGCCCTGGAGCTTGAAGGGAGCGCCGATGATCGTGCCGATGGTGTGGCGCGGGTTCAGCGACGAGTACGGGTCCTGGAAGATCATCTGCACGTCGCGGCGCAGCGGACGCATGGCACCGACACCGAGGTGCGTGATGTCCCTGCCCTCGAACTCGACCGTGCCGTCGGTCGGTTCGAGCAGCCGGGTGATCAGCCGGCCCATCGTGGACTTGCCACAGCCGGACTCGCCGACCACGCCGAGGGTTTCGCCGGAGCGGACCTCGAAGTCGATGCCGTCCACCGCGTGCACGGCGCCGACCTGCCGCTGGAGCAGGCCCTTCTTGATCGGGAAGTGCTTCTTGAGCCCGGTCACCTTCAGCAGGACCTCGCCGGGGGCGGCGTCCTTGGTGAGGGTCGCGGCGCCGCCGCTCGGCTCGCCGGTGGTCTGCGCGGGGATGGTCACCGCTTTGTCGTCACTCACAGCTTCGGCGCAATCTCTTCGGTCCAGATACGCTCCCGCTGCTCCTTGCCCAGGTGGCAGGCGGCCCAGTGCCGGCTGCCGACCTCGGCCAGCTCCGGGCGGACCGTGCGGGTGACGTTGTCCTTCGGGAGGTCCGCGTACGGGCAGCGCGGGTTGAAGGCGCAGCCGGACGGGATGTTGATCAGGGAGGGCGGGGAGCCCTTGACCGGGATCAGGCGCTCCTGCTGGTCGCGGTCGAGTCGCGGCATCGAGCCGAGCAGACCCCAGGTGTAGGGGTGGCGGGGTTCGTAGAACACCTTCTCGGCGGGGCCGCGCTCGACGCACCGGCCGCCGTACATCACCAGGAGGTCGTCGGCCAGTTCGGCGACGACGCCCAGGTCGTGGGTGATGACGATGACCGCGGAGCCGAACTCCTTCTGGAGATCGCGGATGAGGTCGAGGATCTGCGCCTGGACGGTCACGTCCAGGGCGGTCGTCGGCTCGTCCGCGATGAGCAGCTCGGGGTTGTTCACGAGCGACATCGCGATCATCGCGCGCTGGCGCATGCCGCCGGAGAACTCGTGCGGGTAGTTGTCCACCCGCTTGTCCGGCTGCGGGATGCCCACCCGGTCGAGCATCTCGACCGCGCGGCGCTTGGCGGTCTTCTTGTCGACGTCGTGGTGGATGCGGTACGCCTCCACGATCTGCTGGCCGATCGTGTAGTACGGGTGCAGCGCCGACAGCGGGTCCTGGAAGATCATCGCCATCTGACGGCCGCGCAGCTTGCGTACGTGGTCCGGGTCGGCGGACAGCAGTTCGGTGCCGTCCAGCCAGATCTCACCGGAGATCTGGGCCTTGCGCTTGCCGTACTGGCCGGCGGTGTGCAGGCCCATGATGCCGAGCGAGGTCACCGACTTGCCGGAGCCGGACTCGCCCACGATGCCGAGGGTCTTGCCCTTCTCCAGCTGGAAGCTGAGCCCGTCGACGGACTTGACCAGGCCGTCGTCGGTCGGGAAGTGCACTTTCAGGTCGCGCACTTCGAGGAAGGCGCTCGGCGCGGGCGAGGCGGCGGTGGGTTCGCCCACAGCCGCTCCGCTCTTGCTGAGGTCGGTCATGTGAGCCTCACTCGGGGGTCGATCACGGCGTACAGGATGTCCACCACGAGGTTGGCGACGAGCACCGCGAGGGAAGTGATCAGGGTGACGCCCAGGATGATGGGCAGGTCCTGGTTCTTGATGGCGTTGAGCACCGCCTGGCCGAGGCCGGGCAGGTTGAACGCCGTCTCGGTCAGGATCGCGCCGCCGATGAGGGCACCGAGGTCCATGCCCAGCATGGTCAGCAGCGGCGTCATCGTGGAGCGCATGGCGTGCTTGCCGATGACGGTCCGCTCCTTGAGGCCCTTGGCGCGGGCGGTGCGGATGTAGTCCTCGCCGAGGATCTCGAGCATGGTGGCCCTGGTGATGCGGGCGTACATCGCCGCGTACAGGAACGCCAGGGTGATCCACGGAAGGATCATTCCGCCGAACCAGCCGGAGAAGCTCTCGTCCAGCGGGACGAACTGGCCGTCGAACAGGTCCAGTCCGTACACGAAGATCGACAGCGCGACCATGCCGGTGAAGTAGATCGGGAGGGAGACGCCCGACAGCGCGATCACCATCGCGCCGCGGTCCCACAGGCTGCCCCGCTTGAGAGCGGAGAGCACACCCGCCGAGACGCCGAGGATCAGCCACAGCACGGCTGCGCCCAGCGCGAGGGCCAGGGTCACCGGGAAGCGGTCGGTCAGCACGGGCCAGACGGCCTGCTCGCTGCGGAAGGAGTAGCCGAAGCAGGGCGCGGCGCACTGGATGGAGTCGCCACCACCCGTGTAGGTGCGGCCGGCGAAGATCCCCTTGAAGAACTCCCAGACCTGGGCGTAGATCGGGTCGCCCAGACCCAGCTTCTCACGCACACCCTCGACCGCGGCCGGGTCGGCCTGCTTGCCCACGAAGCTCAGGGCGATGTCGACGCCCGCCCACTTGGGGATGAGGAAGAAGATGCCGAAGACCACCATGACGATGACCACAAGCATCACTACGGCGGCGAACAGCCGCCTGATGAGGTAAGCGAGCACAGCTCTCGGCCCGCCGCGGACCGCGGGCCACCGGAGGTCTTCCGGTGGCCCGCGCTCCCGCTGCGCCGGCCTTCACCTGCCTTTCGTGCCGTTCGGCGGGTGTGCCGGGACTACTTCTTCGGGTTCTTCAGACCGAGGTTGACGAAGTCGTACTGACCGCTGTAACCGTCGGTGGTGTAGACGTTCGCCAGGTTGTCCGAGCGCCAGTTGATGAACCGCTCGAAGACGAAGGGCAGGTAGTACGCGCCCTCCATCACCTTGTGGTTGATCTCCGTGGCGATCTTGGTCTTGCCGGCGTCGTCCAGGGTGGTGACGTACTGGTCGAACAGGCCGTCGATCGCCTTGTCCTTGATGAGCGCGTAGTTGTTGTTACCGCTCTCGGAGATGTACTTGCTGCTCCACAGCGGGAGACCGAAGCCCTGGACGGACGGGAAGTCCGGACCCCAGCCCATGATGATGATGCCGTAGCCCTTCTTCTTCACGTTCGAAGGGCTGCCGATGATGCCGGCGGTCTGCGAGCCGTCGTACTGGTCGATCTCGACGGTGACGCCGATCTTCTTCAGCGAGGCCTGGAGGGACTGGGCCGTGGCCACCTCGACCGGCTTGTTGTTGCGGACCGCGATGGTGGTGGAGAAGCCGTTCGGCTTACCGCAGGCCTTCAGGGCCGCCTTGGCCTCGGCGATGTTGCCGCCCTTGTTGTCCGTGGCGAGCTTGTACGGGTCGTACTTCTGACCCTCGGCGCCGGGGACGGACGGGGGCAGCATGTTGGTGCCGATGTCGCCACCGGCGACCGGGCCACCACGCGCGGTCTGGAGCGACACGTGGTCGGCACCGAGGATGACGGCCTTGCGGCACTCGATGTTGTCGAACGGCGCGACGCTCTGCGGGAAGACCGCGTAGCGGACGTAGCCGGAGACCGGGTTGTCCAGGTTGCCCTTGTGCTGCTTCAGGGCGGTGGTGCGGCCCTGCGGCGACATGCCGGTCTGGTTCAGGTCGAGGTCCAGGTCACCGCTGAGCAGGCGCTGGTCGAGCTGGTTGGCGTCCGAGAAGAACTGGATCGTTATCTCGTCCGGGTAGGCCTTGCGGATCGGGTCCGAGGCCTGCTTCCACTCGGTGTTGCGGACCAGCTTGAGGTCCTTGCCCGGGCTGTACGAGGCGAACTTGTACGGGCCGGAGGAGAACGGCTTGAGGCCGTACTTGGACTTGGTGTCCATGTCCTGGCGGACCGGCGACGCGGAGACCAGGGCCAGCATCTCCTCGAAGTCCGAGTTGGCCACGGGGAGCTTGAAGACGATGGTCTTGTCGTCCGGCGTCTCGATGGCCTTCAGACCGAGCTTGTCGGCCGAGGTGTCCTTGTAGGGACCCTTGTACTCGCCCTTGGGGTCGAGGACGTCCTTCAGGTACGTCGGACCGCCGGACAGCACGTCCTGCGCCCACACGCGCTCGATGCCGTACTTCACGTCCTTGGACGTGATCGGCTTGCCGTCCTCCCACGTGACGCCGTCACGCAGGGTGTACGTGTAGGTCTTGCCGTCGTCCGTGACCTTGGCGGTCTCGGTGGCGAGGTCCGGAGTGACCTCGGCGCCCGCGGCGCCCGGCTCGGCCTTGTTCGTGACCAGCTGGCGGCTGTAGTAGCGGGCGAAGTTCCACATCATGCCGTAGTAGCCACGCGTGGTGTCCCACGAGTCGGCGTCCTGTGCGGCACCGAACTTCAGCGTGCCGCCCTTCTTGGCCAGGTCGGCCTGGGCGACCTTGTTGTTCGCGGCGTCGAAGCCGGCGGCACCGGTCTTCGAGCCGTTGTCGCCGTCGTCCGAACCGCCGCCGCACGCCGCCGTGGTCAGCAGCGCGGCGACCGCGGCAGCAGCGGCAATTGCCTGCTTCCGCCGCCCTGAGGTGCGTTGGGTAGTCACGATGTCGGATCCTCCGGATGTGATGAGAGACCCCGTGTGGATGCCACGGGAGGCTTGGGTGCGGCTCAGCGGGATGCCTTCGGGTCCAGCGCGTCCCGCACGCCGTCGCCGAAGAGGTTGAAGGCGAGCACGGTGATGAAGATCGCCAGGCCCGGGACCACCATGTACATGGGGTCGGACTCGTAGTAGTCGATCGCGCTCGACAGCATCTGGCCCCACGAGGCCGTGGGCGGCTTGACGCCCACGCCCAGGAAGCTGAGTGCCGCCTCGGTGAGGATGTTGGTGGGGATCATCATCGTGGTGTAGACGACGATCGGGGCGACGAGGTTGGGCAGCAGTTCCTTGAACAGGATGTACAGCCGTCCGGCGCCCAGCGATCGGGCGGCCTCCACGTACTCGCGCTCTCGCAGGGAGAGGGTCTGACCGCGCACCACGCGTCCGATGTAGGGCCAGCCGAAGAAGCCGATGACCAGGATCATCACGAAGACCCGCACGTTGGAGCCGGTGAGGCCCAGCAGGTCGTTCGGCATGACGGAGACCAGCGCGATGATGAACAGCAGCTGGGGGAAGGCGAGCAGACCGTCCATGACCCGGCTGACGACCGAGTCGACCCAGCCGCCGAAGAAGCCGGCGAGGATGCCCAGGACGGTTCCGAGGATCACGGCGACGACGGCCGACAGGAAGCCCACCAGCAGGGAGATCCGGGCGCCGTAGAGGATCCGGGCGAGGATGTCGCGGCCGTTGACCGGCTCGACGCCCAGCAGGTGCTCGCCGCTGATGCCGCCGAGGGAGCCCGTGGGGGTGCCGAACAGCGGGTCGATGAGGTTCTCGTGGTACTCGTTCGGGTCCTGACCGAGGATCGAGGTGATCATCGGGGCGAACAGCGCGACCAACACGAGGAGCAGCACCACGATGCCGCCGCTCAGGGCGAGTTTGTCCCGCTTCAGGCGCTCCCAGGCGATCCGACCCAGGGAACGGCCCTGTACGGCCTTCGCGTCGGCGGTGGCCACCGTCGCTTCCTCGGCCGGGCTCGGGGCCGCTTCCGCGGTCGGCTCGTGCAATGGTGCCGTCATCTGGCAGGGACCCCTCTCAACCGGCGGTAGCCGGCCCACACTTGCCGCTGTAGCGGCGTGATCAGTCCGTCGTACACAGGGGCGAAAGCACCCCTGATGCGGGAGTCTTCAACGCTTTGGCGATCTGTAGCCAGACTTGACGGGGAAAGGATGCGCAAACGTGATGCTCTCAGGAGGAATCCGTTATCCGGACGGTGGGTAACGAGGGGCGGACGGGTGCGAGTTGGGGCAGAACACCCCAAAAAGGGACTTACCGCCTTGATCTACGCGCGAAGATTCACTGCGTCGAACCGAGGTGACGCGCGACGGTGCGCGTCAGAAACGACCGGCCGGCGGGAAGCCGTAGCCGCTCGCGGGAGCCGGGGCCGGCGGGGCCGCGGGGGCGTGCGCCTCGCGGTCGTAGAAGGGGCGGGCGTGGGCGCGCATCCACAGGACGACCGGGTCGTAGTCGTCGCTCATGGTGACGGTGGAGACCGGCAGTCCGTCCGGCACCGCGCCGATGGACTGCTGCATCATCCCCCGCACCGCGTCGACGGCCTGCGGCGAGGTGTCGTAGACGTCGAGCCCCAGGGCGAGGTAGGGCGCGCCGACGGCCGGCTGGACCCAGGCGCGGCGCAGCGAGCGCAGGGCGGGGGTGCGGTGGGCGTTCTGCGCGAGCAGGGCGTAGAACTGTGGGATCTCGATACCGGGCTCGGACAGCCGGAGCGGCCCGGCCGGCTGGCGGTCCAGGCCGGTGGCGATCCGCCGCAGGTCGAGCCAGGGGATGCCGACGCCGCCGCCGGGGGCGTGCGGATTCAGCCAGAGGCCGTAGTGGTCGGGGTAGAGGGTGCGGGCCACGTCCAGCCCGTCGACCACCTCGTACGACCGGTTCCAGCCGCTCGCGGACAGCTCCTGGGCGGAGGTGACACAGGGGGCGTAACCGTGTCCCTCGACCTCCATCGTGCCGTACTGGGCGTCGGGGGAACCGGCCTGACCGTGCCACAGCAGCATCCACACCTGGCCGGTGCCCGGGGTGGCGAGGGCGCGCAGGAGAGCCTCGTAGGCGTCGTAACGCCCGGGGGTCACCTGGCGCAGCATGTGCTCGACCTGCCCGGCCGCGATGCCGCTGGCGCTCACCTGTACCGCCCCTTCGATAAGTTGCCCCGCTTTCGGGAGACCAGCTTAGGTCTCTTCACCGACAACGGGGGCCCCGGAGGTGCCGGGTTGTCCGTCGCCGGCGGGGCCGGACCGGGGGCCGCCCGCCGGGCTCTCGCGGCGACGCCGCATACCGGTACAGAACGCCCCATTACGGGCTGGCGAGTTCAGTGGCCCCTGGAGTAGAAGGGCCGCACGTTGTCCTTCAGCCACCGGGCCACCGGGTCCTCCGTCACGTCGAGCAGGACGAGGTTGACCGGCCAGGGCGCCTGGGCCCGGCCGAGGGCCCTGCCCAGGGCCGCGAGGGGGAGCTCCCGCAGATCGCCCTCCCACTGGGAGAGTTCGACGCCGACGAACATCACCGGGTCGGCCGTCTCCACCGCGGCGAGGCACCGGCGGGCGGTGAGGACGACGCCGATCGCCTCGAACTCGGCGGAGGCGGCGGACAGGAAGTCCACCGGGTCGTGCTGCCAGTCGGGCTCGTAGAGGCGGACGCGGCCACCGCTCGCCGGTCCGTCCAGCGGGGTGCGGCCGGTCCGGCACAGCTCGGCCACGGCCATCGGGGGCAGCGGGATGCCGACCGTGCCGTCCGGGTTCACCAGGATGCCGACCTGCGGGGGCAGTCCACGGGCGAACTCGACGGCCGGGGCGATCGTGAACGACATGTGCGCGCCGACGACCTGCCGCAACTGTTCCTCGGAGCTGAACACGGGCACGAACGCCTGCCCCTCCAGCTCCAGCGTGGGCAGGTCCAGCGGACCGCTGTGCGGGCCGCCCCCGCCGGGCAGCGGCACCCAGACGAAGCTGCGGCCGAGCACCTCCACGATCCGTCCCCCCGCCTCGGGCACGCCGAGGGAGGCGGAGAGCACCTCCTCCAGCTCGTTGCCGGGCCATCCGCCGTGCGAATGGGGGTGTGCCTGTGCCGGGAAGCCCGCGGGGAAGTCCGCCGGGGGGAAGTCCATCTGCCTACCGCCTGCTGGGAACCACTGGATGTGGCTCAAAAGGCTATCGGGTACGGGAGCGTGGGCGAGCCCTCGGCCACCGGCCGGGGGCGGAGCCCGTGGCCGGAGGCCGCGGGGCGGTGATCGCAGACCGCGGGACGGTGACCGCAGGCCGCAGGTCCGTGGCCGGTCGGCGGCCACAGGCCGGCTGCGGTGGTGGCCAGGGGCCGCGGGCGATCACCGGGTGCCGGTCGCAGGAGTCCGGGGCCGGAGGCCGGCGGCGGTTGCCAGGGGCCGCGGACGATCGCCGGTCGCCGGAGGCCGGAGCGGCGGCCACGGCCCCGCGGGCGATCGCCGGAAGGCCGGCGGCCACAGGGCCCTGTTCGGCCACAGGGACCTGGCCGGTGGCCGCTGCCGGCCACGGCCCTGGCCGGTCAGCCCGTGAAGCCGATGCGGCGGAGGGTGTCGGCCGCGGCCCGGTCCAGCAGGACCGTCGAACCGCAGCCCTCGGGGAGGCGGCCCTTCTCCGCCGCGCGCAGCAGGTGGGAGGCGGCCCGGCGGTGGCGCCGGAAGGCGTACCGGGACACGCCCCGGCCCCGCTCGCGCTGGCCCTCCAGGGCGGTGCCGACCGTGACGTCGAGCAGCACCATGTGCAGGGTGCCGCCACGGCGGCGGGCCTCGCGGGCCAGCCAGGCGCGCACCCAGGCCTGCGTACCGCAGTCGTGGACGACGACGCCCTCGCCGGTGCGCAGGGCGCGGCGCAGACCGGCGTAGTGCGCGAGGCGGACGAGGGGACGGTAGAGGGCGTACGGCAGGGCGCGCGGCATGCGGGCGTCCCAGCGGTCACGGGTGTCCTGGGAGTCGATGCGGGTGCCCGTCACCGCGCGCTTCATCAGCGTCGACTTGCCGCTGCCGGGCAGTCCGGTGACCACGACCAGGTCGCGGGGCCCGAACAGCAGGCCGTGCGGGCTGTGGCCGGCCCGGTCGCGCAGATCGCGGACGACCGGGGCGGGCGGTGCGCCGCACGCCTCCCGGGCCTGGGCGTGCGGCTGCGCGGGCAGTGCGAGCGCCGGGCCGGCGGCGAGTGCCGGGCCGGTCCCGAGAGCCGTGGTCCTGTTCACCGTGAACGTCCTCCCCTGGGGTCAGACAAGTCTTCTCCCCGTTGAGCGTAAAGAGAAGGTAATGCGCGCTGTCTTGCGTTTTCATGCGCTTACCGCCACAGGCCGGTTACAGATGCGGCCTGCCGTGATCGCGCGTGGCGTGCGATGATGGCCGCGCCAACTGCATACCGGCCGTTTGAATCCGCGCGGGAGAGTCCCCACCGACAGCTTCGCTGGGGCGCCGAAGGAGCAAGTCCCTCCCTTGAATCTCTCAGGCACCGTTACCGCGCGGGCGAGGCACATCTGAAAAGCGAGTCACCCCGCCGTGGCTCCACCCAAGGTGCAACCCGTGACCGAACCGTCCGCGGACGGTCATGGCGAACCTCTCAGGTCCCGATGACAGATGGGGAGGAACGACCTCGCCGTCATGCCTTGGGAGACGAACGCCCGATGAGCAGTACCCCGCTCCGCCACACCGCCCTCGATGCCCTGCATCGCTCGCTCGGCGCGACCATGACCGACTTCGCCGGCTGGGACATGCCGCTGCGCTACGGCTCCGAACGCGACGAGCACCTCGCCGTCCGCACCCGGGCCGGCCTCTTCGACCTCTCGCACATGGGCGAGATCACCGTGACCGGCCCGGAGGCCGGCGCCCTGCTGAACTTCGCCCTGGTCGGCAACATCGCGGCCGTGGGCGTGGGCCGGGCCCGCTACACCATGATCTGCGACGCCGCCGGCGGCATCCTCGACGACCTCATCGTGTACCGGCTCGCCGACACCGAGTTCATGGTCGTCGCCAACGCCTCCAACGCCCAGGTCGTCCTGGACGCGCTGACCGCGCGCGCCGAGGGTTTCGACGCCGAGGTCCGTGACGACCGCGACGCCTACGCGCTCCTCGCCGTCCAGGGTCCCGAGTCGCCCGGCATCCTGAAGTCGCTCACCGACGCCGACCTCGACGGGCTCAAGTACTACGCCGGCCTGCCCGGCACCGTCGCCGGCGTCCCCGCGCTGATCGCCCGTACCGGCTACACCGGCGAGGACGGCTTCGAGCTGTTCGTGAAGCCCGAGCACGCCGTCGAGCTGTGGCAGGCCCTGACCAAGGCCGGCGAGGGCGTCGGCCTGATCGCCTGCGGCCTGTCCTGCCGGGACACGCTCCGCCTGGAGGCGGGCATGCCGCTGTACGGCCACGAGCTGTCGACCGCGCTGACCCCCTTCGACGCCGGCCTCGGCCGGGTCGTGAAGTTCGACAAGGACGGCGACTTCGTGGGCCGCGAGGCTCTCGCGCAGGCCGCCGAGCGCGCCGCCACGAACCCGCCGCGCGTCCTGGTCGGCCTGGTCGCCGAGGGCCGCCGTGTCCCGCGCGCCGGGTACGCCGTGGTCGCGGGCGGCGAGGTGATCGGCGAGGTCACCTCCGGCGCCCCCTCCCCCACCCTGGGCAAGCCGATCGCCATGGCGTACGTCGACGCCGCCCACGCGGCCCCGGGCACGCCGGGTGTCGGCGTGGACATCCGGGGCAGCCACGAGCCGTACGAGGTCGTGGCTCTGCCGTTCTACAAGCGCCGGAAGTAGAGACTGGCGTACGGCTCGGCCGACAGGCCGGGCCGAGGTCCGCGCACGTGACCCTGCGCACATTCGCGCTGCTCACGACGTTTTCCGTAGTCCCGCATTCATCAGCACTCCCCCGCGTACAGGAGAATTCAGGCCATGAGCAACCCCCAGCAGCTGCGCTACAGCAAGGAGCACGAGTGGCTGTCGGGCGCCGAGAACGGCGTCTCGACGGTCGGCATCACGGAGCACGCGGCCAACGCGCTCGGCGACGTGGTCTTCGTCCAGCTCCCCGAGGTCGGTGCCACCGTGACCGCGGGCGAGACCTGTGGCGAGCTGGAGTCGACCAAGTCGGTCAGCGAGCTGTACGCACCGGTCACCGGCGAGATCGTCGAGGTCAACCAGGACGTCGTGGACGACCCGGCGCTGGTGAACTCCGCCCCCTTCGAGGGTGGATGGCTGTTCAAGGTACGCGTCACGGACGAGCCGGAAGAGCTGCTCTCCGCCGACGAGTACACCGCCTACACCGCCGGCTGAGAGGTCACACGACGCATGTCTGTCCTGAACACGCCCCTGCACGAGCTCGACCCGGAGATCGCCGCGGCGCTCGACGGCGAGCTGCGCCGCCAGCAGTCCACGCTCGAGATGATCGCCTCGGAGAACTTCGCTCCGCTCGCCGTCATGGAGGCGCAGGGCTCGGTCCTGACCAACAAGTACGCCGAGGGCTACCCGGGCCGCCGTTACTACGGTGGCTGTGAGCACGTCGACGTCGCCGAGCAGATCGCGATCGACCGGGTCAAGGAGCTGTTCGGCGCCGAGTACGCCAACGTCCAGCCGCACTCGGGCGCCTCCGCGAACCAGGCCGCCCTGTTCGCGCTGGCCCAGCCCGGCGACACCATCCTGGGCCTGGACCTGGCGCACGGCGGTCACCTCACCCACGGGATGCGGCTGAACTTCTCCGGCAAGCAGTTCGACGTGGTCGCCTACCACGTGGACGAGGCCGGACTGGTCGACATGGCCGAGGTCGAGCGGCTCGCCAAGGAGCACCGCCCGAAGGTGATCATCGCGGGCTGGTCGGCGTACCCGCGGCAGCTGGACTTCGCCGAGTTCCGCCGGATCGCCGACGAGGTCGAGGCGTACCTGTGGGTGGACATGGCGCACTTCGCCGGTCTGGTCGCGGCGGGCCTGCACCCGAACCCCGTCGAGTACGCGGACGTGGTCACCTCCACCACGCACAAGACGCTGGGCGGTCCGCGCGGCGGCATCATCCTGGCGAAGAAGGCCTTCGCGAAGAAGCTGAACTCATCCGTGTTCCCGGGCTTCCAGGGCGGTCCCCTGGAGCACGTGATCGCGGCGAAGGCCGTGTCCTTCAAGGTCGCCGCCTCGGACGACTTCAAGGAGCGCCAGCGCCGTACGGTCGACGGCGCGCGGATCCTCGCCGAGCGCCTGACGGCGCCGGACGCCCGCGAGGCCGGGATCAACGTCCTGTCCGGCGGCACCGACGTGCACCTGATCCTGGTCGACCTGCGCGAGTCCGCGCTGGACGGGCAGCAGGCCGAGGACCGTCTCCACGAGGTCGGCATCACGGTCAACCGCAACGCCGTCCCGAACGACCCGCGGCCCCCGATGGTCACCTCGGGCCTGCGGATCGGTACGCCCGCCCTCGCCACCCGCGGCTTCACGGCCGAGGACTTCGCCGAGGTCGCGGACGTGATCGCGGAGGCGCTCAAGCCGTCCTACGACGTGGAAGCCCTCAAGGCCCGCGTCGTCGCCCTCGCCGAGAAGCACCCGCTGTATCCCGGTCTGAACAAGTAGTTCCTGTTTCCGAAGGGTTTCCGGACGGGTGTCCCGCACACTGGTCAGTGGGCGGGGCACCCACCGGAAACCTTCTGCACCACCGTCTTGAGGAGTCCCCGTGGCCATCTCGGTCTTCGACCTGTTCTCGATCGGCATCGGCCCGTCCAGCTCCCACACGGTCGGCCCAATGCGGGCGGCCCGCATCTTCGCCCGGCGGCTGCGCAACGAGGACCTGCTGGGCTCCGTCGCGTCCGTGCGCGCCGAGCTGTACGGCTCCCTCGGCGCGACCGGCCACGGCCACGGCACGCCGAAGGCGGTCCTCCTCGGCCTGGAGGGCGACTCGCCGCGCACCGTGGACGTGGAGACGGCGGACGCGCGGGTGGAGCGGATCAGGGACTCGGGCCGCCTCCGGCTGCTCGGCGAGCACGAGATCCCGTTCTCCTTCGACGACGACCTCGTGCTGCACCGCCGTAAGACCCTCGACTACCACGCCAACGGCATGACGCTCTGGGCGTACGACGCCGAGGGCGCGGAGCTGCTGTCGAAGACGTACTACTCGGTGGGCGGCGGCTTCGTCGTCGACGAGGAGGCGGTCGGCGCGGACCGGATCAAGCTGGACGACACGGTCCTGAAGTACCCCTTCCGTACCGGCGACGAGCTGCTGCGCCTGACGCGGGAGACGGGCCTGTCGATCTCCTCGCTGATGCTGGAGAACGAGCGGGCCTGGCGCACCGAGGAGGAGATCCACGAGGGTCTGCTGGAGATCTGGCGGGTGATGCAGGCCTGCACGGCCCGTGGCATGTCCCGCGAGGGCATCCTGCCGGGCGGCCTGCGCGTCCGCCGCCGCGCCGCCATGACGGCCCGTCAACTGCGTGCCGAGGGCGACCAGTTGGCCCACTCCATGGAGTGGATCACGCTGTACGCGATGGCGGTGAACGAGGAGAACGCGGCCGGCGGCAGGGTGGTCACCGCCCCCACCAACGGCGCGGCCGGCATCATCCCGGCCGTCCTGCACTACTACGTCAACTTCGTCCCCGGCGCCGACGAGGAGGGCGTCGTCCGCTTCCTGCTCGCGGCCGGCGCGATCGGCATGCTCTTCAAGGAGAACGCCTCCATCTCCGGCGCCGAGGTCGGCTGCCAGGGCGAGGTCGGCTCGGCCTGCTCGATGGCGGCGGGCGCGCTCGCGGAGGTGTTCGGCGGCTCCCCCGAGCAGGTCGAGAACGCGGCGGAGATCGGCATGGAACACAACCTCGGCCTCACCTGCGACCCCGTGGGCGGCCTGGTCCAGATCCCCTGCATCGAACGCAACGGCATGGCCGCGGTCAAGGCGGTCACGGCGGCCCGCATGGCCATGCGCGGCGACGGCACGCACAAGGTGTCCCTCGACAAGGTCATCAAGACCATGAAGGAAACCGGCGCGGACATGTCGGTCAAGTACAAGGAGACCGCGCGCGGCGGACTCGCGGTGAACATCATCGAGTGCTGAGGCAGTCCGCGCGCGCAGGGCCCCGCTCGTCGCTCGTGCGGGGCCCCACGCATGCGATGGGCGGCGCCACGTCGGTGCTCGGCCATGCGGTGACCACCGGCGAGTGCCGGGGAAGAACCGTCTCGGACCTGCCCGGCGACGACGTCGTCCAGTTCGGCGACTTCGCGCCTTCGGCGGCCGGCTTCCGGCGGCTCGTTCGGAAGCGGGCACGGCGGCCGGGTCGAGACCGTCACCGGCATCGGCGCGGGGGCGCGAGAGGCGTGCGGACGTACGGCCCGACGGCGCATTGCGGAAGCGGAGGTTCCGCCCCCGGCGTGTCGGGGCATAAAGCAACTCCCGTCCGTTCTCCTGCACTTCCGGGAGTTGCCCCATGCTCCGTGGTGTCGACGTCAGCGCCTATCAGTCCTCCAGCTACTCCACGGAGGGTCTCTCCTTCGTCTTCGTCAAGGCGACGGAGGGCCGCACGTATGTCAATCCCCGGCTCGCCGCCCAGACCGCGCGGGCCCGTGACGCCTCACTGGTCGTCGGCTTCTACCACTTCCTGTGGCCCGGCAACCTGACCGCCCAGGCGGAGCACTTCCTCGCCAAGGCCCCGGACCGCCCCGGTGACATCCTCGCCGTCGACTGGGAGTCGACCGGCGAGGGCACCCACGCGAGCAACGCGGAGAAGGACCGCTTCCTCCGCAAGGTGAAGCAGCTGCGACCGCGCAACCGGGTGGTCCTGTACTGCAACAGGAACTACTGGCTGAACGTCGACGACACCTCGTACGCCGGTGACGGGCTCTGGATCGCCGACTACGTCACCGCGGGCAAGCCCCGCATCAAAGCGAAGTGGCGGTTCCACCAGTACACCGACGAGCCCCTCGACACGAACGTGGCGAACTTCGCTAGCCGGGCGGCGCTGCGGGCGTGGGCGACCGTGGACTGAGCGGCTCAGCCCCGGAACTCGGGCTTGCGCTCCGGGCTCGCCTCGGCCAGGGCGCGGGTGACCTCGTCGACGCCGCCGCGCAGGCCGTACACCGGGGTGTCGGGCTGCTGGCGCCAGGAGTCGTCGATGCCGCCCGCGTCGACGGTGTCGAAGCCGAGTTCGTCGATCAGGGCCCGGATCTTCGTCTTGGCCGCCTCGTCGTCGCCCGCGACGGGCAGGGCCACGCGGCCGGGGCTGCCGGCCGGGAGCGGGCGGTCCAGGATGTCCTGGGCGTAGGTGCCGTTGAACGCCTTGATCACCGGGTGGCCGATGTGGCGTTCCGTCCAGCGGCTCTCCGTGATGCCCTCGTCCTCGATGGCGTCGATTCGGCCGTCGCGCTGCTGCGGGTAGTAGTTGCCCGTGTCGAGGACGGCGACGCCGTCGGCGGCCTCGTCGAAGAGGCCCTTCGGAAGGTCCGGGACGGCCTTGAGCGGGACGGTGACGACCACGACCTCGGCCCCGCGGGCGGCCTCCCCGACCGGTACGGGCGTCGCTCCGGTCTCCTCGGCCAGTTCCTTGAGCGTGTGCGGGCCACGGGAGTTGGCCACGGAGACGTCGTGACCGAGGGCGGCGAGCCGCCGGGTGAGGTTGCCGCCGATGTTGCCCGCTCCGATGATGCCGATCTTCATGGCGCACCTTTCCAGGTGAGGTGACGGTAGATGCATGCATGTGCATGCGTCTCACGTTCGGCGTCAACCTCGCCCGGACTCGGGCTATTCCCCGACGAGGGTTTCCTGCTGCCGCCGCACCCGCCCCGCCCGGTCAGCTCCGCTCGCGCAGCAGCTTGAGCGTCGCCTCCAGATCCGTGCGCAAGGCCGAGGCCGCGGCGTCGGGGGTGCCGGCCGTGACGGCCTCGACCAGGGCCGTGTGGGTCTCGTCCCCGTGGCCGGGGTGATTCTCACGCAGGCCGGTCAGGGACAGCAGGTCGATAAGGGCTTCGCGCAGGACGGGGGTGAACTCGGCGAAGAGCGCGGTGAGGACGGGGTTACGGGCGGCGGCGACGACCGCCGCGTGCAGGGCGATGTCGGCGTCCACGAAGGCCGTGTCGTCGGCGTCGGCCGCGGCCCGGCGTCCGTCCAGCGCCGCCCGCAGCGCGGTGACGTCCTCGGGTGTGCGGCGCTGTGCGGCGAGACGGGCCGCGTGGACCTCGACGCCGAGGCGGACCTCGTAGACGTCGGTCACGGCGGCCCGTCGCAGTCGGGCCGGCCAGTCCTCGGCGGGTTCGGTGGCGATCACGAAGACGCCGGAGCCGTGCCGGGGCTGCACGAGACCAGCCCCGGCGAGGGCGCGCAGCGCCTCGCGGAGCGTGGAGCGGCCGACGCCGAGTTCCTTGGCGAGGGTCGTCTCGCCGGGCAACCGGGTACCCACGGGCCAGTGGCCACCGGTGATCTGCTCACGCAGCCGCTGGGCCGCCTGTTCGACCAGGGGGCTCGGGCGGACGGGACCGAGGGGCATCGCTGTCACCAATGTGTCGAGGAAACCGAAGCAAGCCGGAGAAAGTCAGGGAAAGCCGGAGAAAGCCGAGGGAAGTCGCCTTCCCGGTCTCCCCTCCCCCATTCTCACTTGTCTGAGGAGCTGAGGAGTCGCTAGCCTCCCCTCCATGACGTTTCGCGGTCTGCTTCTTCTCGGCTGCCGCGGCGGGGCATGATCACGACCGGCACCCCGCCGCGGGGTCCGCCGTGCCGCCGGTCGCCGTCCGACCGAGCCGAGAGGCAGCACCGACGATGACCACCGTCCACCCACCGGAGAGCCCCGCCTCCGACATGCCGGCCCCGTTCTGGAATCCGCAGCGACCCGGCCCGATGCCGTACCACCGCTACCGCCCCTACGACGAGCGCGTGCGCGTGCCCGCCGCCGAGCGCCGGCAGTGGCCCTCCGCCCGCCTCGACCGCGCGCCCCTCTGGGTCCCCGTCGACCTGCGCGACGGCAACCAGGCGCTCGCCGAGCCCATGGACACGTCCCGCAAACGCCGCTTCTTCGACCTGCTGGCCGGCATGGGCTTCAAGGAGATCGAGGTCGGCTACCCCTCCGCGAGCCGCGCCGACTTCGGCTTCGTACGGCATCTGGCGACCTCGGGCGCCGTCCCCGGGGACGTCACGCCGGTCGTCTTCACCCCGGCCAGGCCGGAGTTGATCGACCGCACCTTCGAGGCGATCGAGGGGCTGCCGAGGGCCGTGGTCCATCTGTACGTCGCGACCTCGCCGGTGTGGCGGGAGGTGGTCCTGGGCCGGGACCGGGGCGAGGTGACGCGGATCGTGCGCGAGGCGGCCACGCGCATGGCACGGCTGGCCGGGGACTCCTCCGGCATCCGCTTCCAGTTCTCGCCGGAGACCTTCAACCTCACCGAGCCCGACTTCGCCCTCGAACTCTGCGACGGGCTCACCGAGTTGTGGGACGCGAGCCCCGACCGGCCGGTCACCCACAACCTGCCCGCGACCGTCGAGATCGCCACCCCGAACGTCTACGCCGACCAGATCGAGTACATGCACCGCCAGCTGGCCCGCCGGGACGCCGTGATCCTCTCCGTCCACCCGCACAACGACCGCGGCACCGGCGTCGCCTGCGCCGAACTCGCCCTGCTGGCCGGTGCCCAGCGGGTCGAGGGCTGCCTGTTCGGCAACGGGGAGCGCACCGGCAACGTCGACCTGGTGACCCTCGCCCTCAACCTGTACACCCAGGGCGTCGACCCCATGCTGGACCTCGGCGACATCGACGGCATCAAGGCGACCGTCGAGCACTGCAACCGGCTTCCGGTGCACCCCCGGCACCCGTACGCCGGCGACCTCGTCCACACGGCGTTCTCCGGCACCCACCAGGACGCGATCAGCAAGGGCTTCGCCCACCGTGCCCGCACGGCCGCCGAGTCGGGGGTTCCGGAGGGGCAGGCGCCCTGGGGCGTGCCCTACCTGCCGATCGACCCGGCCGACCTCGGACGGTCGTACGAGGCCGTGATCCGCGTCAACTCCCAGTCGGGCAAGGGCGGAGTGGCGTATCTGCTGCGCACGCACCACGGCGTGGACCTGCCGGAGCGGATGCGGCCGGAGTTCTCGCGGATCGTGCAGCGTGCCACGGACGACAGCGGGCGGGAAGCGACCCCGAAGGAGCTGTACGAACTGTTCCGGGCCGCCTGCCTCGACGACGGGGAGGTACGGCTGCCCTCCTGGTCCTGCCACGAGGCCGCGCCGGGCGTCCACCGGTTCGTGTGCACGCTGGAGACCGGCCGGAGGACGACCGGCGACCACGAGGGGACCGGCGGCGGACCGCTGACCGCCTTCGCCGACGCGCTGCTCGGCGCCGGATTCCAGGTCGACATCCTCGACCACGCCGAGCGGGGCGCCTTCACCTTCACCGAATGCCGGGTCGACGGCGTCACCGCCTGGGGAGCGGGCGAGGGCCCCACGGCACTGGAGGCGGGCGTCCGCGCCCTGCTGTCGGCGGTCAACAGGGCTCTGCGGTGAGCGAGACGGTGTTGCGCGCCGACGATGTGCACGTGGTGCGCGAGGGCCGGCCGATCCTCCAGGAGGTGTCGCTGACCGTACGCGGCGGCGAGCACTGGGTGCTGCTCGGCGCGAACGGCGCCGGCAAGTCGACCCTGCTCAGTCTGCTCGGGGCGCTCGCCCACCCGACGCGGGGCACGGTCGAGGTCCTGGGTCGGCGGCTCGGCCGGGTCGACGTACGGGAGTTGCGGGCGTACGTCGGTCATGTCGACCCGCGTCATCCGCTGGCCGAGCCGCTGCGCGTGCGGGACGTCGTGCTGACCGGTGCGACCAACTCGGTGGCTCCGCTCCCGCGTTGGCGCCCCTCACCGGAACAGGCACAGCGGGCCGAGGAGTTGATGGGCACACTGGGGGTGGCGGCGCTGGGCGAGGCGCGCTGGCCGACGCTCTCGCAGGGGCAGCGGGGCCGTACCCTGATCGCCCGCGCGCTGATGCCTGAACCCCGGCTCCTGCTGCTGGACGAGCCGGCGACGGGCCTGGACCTGCCCGGCCGTGAGCGGCTGATCGACGCGCTCGGCGCGCTGCGGGCGGCTCATCCCCGGCTGGCGACCGTCCTGGTCACCCACCATCTGGAGGAGCTCCCGCCGCACACCACGCACGCGCTGCTGCTGCGCGACGGCCGCCCGCTCGCCCGGGGGCCGGCCGCCGAGGTCCTGACCGGCGACCAGGTCGGCAAGTGCTTCGATCTCCCGCTGGCCCTGGAGCGGCACGGCGGTCGCTGGAGCGTACGGATCGAGCGGCCCGCACGCGAGGTCCGGGCGTGAAAGAGGGGCGCCCCGGCGGACCGGGACGCCCCTCTCGCACCTCACGTTCCGAGGCGGACCCTCGTCACTTGCTGAGGTGGGTCCAGAACTCGTCGAACGAGAGAACCTTGTCGCCGTCCAGGTCGCGGCTCTTGATGAGGGCCTCGGCGACCGTCTCGGTGACGTTCCAGTCGCCGCCCTGCGCGAGGGCGGTCTTGAACTCGGCCGCGGTGATGAAACCGTCACCGTCCGTGTCGATCCGCTGGAACTGCTTGCGTGCTTCTTCGATGTCCGCCACCGGTCCGCCCCTCTTCGTCATACCTTGCGGTGCTGCGTCTGCGTCGTACTGACGCAGGTCAGATTAACGGTCCGGGTGAGCGCGCAGTGCGGCCACCACCCAGGCGAACTCCCGCTCGTAGCCCGCGGCGGGTTCCAGGCCGTTCAGGACGGCCGACAACTCGCGGTAGCGGGCGACCCGGACGTTGGCCGCCGCGGTGAGCCGGTCCAGTACGGCGGCCCGGTCGGCGTCCCCGAGGAGGCCGCGCAGGACGCCGTCGGCCTCCGGGGAGTCGGGGGCGGTGCCCTCGCGCAGGGCCTCCCCGGCGAGCTGGATCAGCCGGCTCATGAACCACAGGGAGGTGCCCGCGGGAACCTCGGGGCCGCGGTCGGCCGCGTTGAACTCGACCATCGCGCGCATCAGGGCACGGAACTCCGGGTCCTGGATCAGCTCCGCCAGCTCCACCCAGGCGTCGACCTGCTCGGGGGTGGGGTCGTCGGGCAGGTGGGCGGCGTGGAAGCGCAGCCGGGTGCGGATGTCGGGGTCGGCCGTGTCGAGGCCGTCGAAGACCTCGGCCAGGAACTCCTCGACGATCCGCCTGCGCTCGGCGGCGGACAGTCGTGCCAGCTTGTTCATCAGAGTCATCTCCTCAGCGGTCGAGCCGCGTCGTGCCACGGTCGACAGCACCGCGCGGGTCACCCTCAGTGAGCTGATCTGCGCGTCCAGGGCGCTCACGTGGGCCGCCGCGACCTGCGCGACCGTCGTCTCGCCCGCCAGCACCCTGCGTACGGCGTCCAGGCCGAGGCCCAGCTGGCGCAGGGTGCGGATCAGCTCCAGGCGGGCGGCGGATTCGGCGTCGTAGAGCCGGTAGCCGCCCGCGCTGCGGGTGACCGGGGTCAGGACGCCCTCGTCGGACCAGTAGCGGATGGTGCGCACGGTCAGGCCGGTGGACCTGGCCAGCTCGCCGATGGTGAAGAGTTCGGTGCCGTCGTCGATCACGTGTGTGAGTGTGGGCCTTCCAGTGGGTGGAGACTCAAGGAGCCGCGAGGAGCGGCCAGGAGTGGCGGGGAGCGCTGTGGAGACGTTGCGGGAGATTCTCGACGCGGCGGCGCGGGGCGTGTTCCCGCCCGCGGACGGCCGTACGACGATCGTGCCCCAGGCCTGTCCGCGGGACGCCGGCGTGCTGTCCTTCACCGCGCACTCGGTGGTGTTCACCGACGAGGACCCGCGGTGGGTGCGGGCCGCGCTGCGCGCGACCGACTGCGACGAGCTGGCGGCCACGCTGAACGCCCGCTTCCTGACGGCGTTCATGGACCGCACGGGCCGCCGCACCGACACGGTCGACGCGATGGTGGTGGGCTCCCCGCTCACGGGCCGGCCGGCCGTGCGGCTGACGGAGATCGACGATCCGGACCATCCCCGGGTGATCAGTTCGCGCAGGCGGCGCGACGAGGTGCGGGTGTGGGCGGCGGACGGCGGGGTGCTGGTCCTGGGCCGCGGGATCGCCGGGCGGCTGGAGGCCGCGGTCGAGGTCGACGCGGACGTACGGCACCGGGGGCTGGGGCGGGCCCTGGTGACGGCGGCCCGGCAGCTGGCCGGGGGCGAGCCGGTGTGGGCGCAGATCTCGCCGGGGAACGCCCGCAGCATGCGGGCGTTCCAGGCGGCGGGGTATGTGCCGGTGGGGGCGGAGTCGCTGCTCACACCCCGCTAGCGGCGGGACGGGTCAGTGCCAGGCCTCGAAGTGCGGGTTGCTCTCGCAGCCGCTCATGTTCTCGACCTTGGTGGTCTTGTTCACCGGGCAGACGCCGATGATGTACTTGCGGTCGACGCCGCCGGGGAAGGCGACCTCGACCTGGTCGGCCCATTTGTGGGTGTCGCCGATGGTCTTGTTGACGTCGATGCCGCCGGGGGCGTCGATGTAGTAGTTGTAGCCGGACTTCCACCAGGTCTTGTAGAGGTCGTGGTCGTACGTCGTGGAGACGTACGGGGAGGGCTGGTTGACCAGGACGTACTTCTCGATGTCGTACTGGCCGTTCACCAGGTCCCTGGCGTGGAAGCCCTCCTTGAAGACGATCTCCGGGCCGCGGCCGTCGCTGCGGTAGAGGGTGCCGCAGGTGGTGCGCCAGACCGGGGCCGGGGTGATCCGGTCGAGGTCGACGCCGCGGTCGGCGGCGGCCTTGAGCTTGTCGTCGAACTGGGGGCAGGACGGGGCCGCCTTGGCTTGGGCTGCGGCCGGGGTGGCGGCTCCGGTGGCGGTGGGGGCGGTGGCGGCCGAGGTGGCGAGGACGGCGGCGAGGGAGAAGACGGCGGCAGCGGCCCGTCGCCGCAGGCGATTTGTGATCATGCGACGCACGATCCCGGTTCGGGGCCACCTTGTTGTGGATCATCACTCGTTGGCGGCGTGTCCGCTGACCGTCCGTCAACAAGCGTGCCGGCTATGCGAGATGCCGTCAGGCCGTCACCCTCAGCAGGAGCACCGACCTGGCCGGGACCGTCACCCCCGTCCCCGCCCGGTGCGTGACCGACGGGGCGGCACCCTGTTCCTCGGCCGAGGTGTCCACCACGACCTCGTAGCGGTCCGCCCACGGCGGGCCGGGCAGGACGAAGTGGGCCGGGCGGTCCCCCGCGTGCAGGAGGGCGAGGAAGCTGTCGTCCGTGATCGGGGTGCCCCGTTCGTCGCGGCCGGGGATGTCCCGGCCGGAGAGGTACATGCCGAGCGTGGCCGCGGGCGCGTACCAGTCCCGTTCCGTCATCTCGGTGCCGCGCGCCGTGAACCAGGCCAGGTCGCGCAGCCCGTCCACCGAGTGGGCCCGGCCGGAGAAGAAGGCCCGGCGGCGCAGGACGGGGTGGCGGTGGCGCAGCGCGATCAGGCGGGCGGTCAGGTCGTACAGGGCCTTCCAGCCGGGGTCCTCCAGCAGGGTCCAGTCCAGCCAGCTGATCTCGTTGTCCTGGCAGTAGGCGTTGTTGTTGCCGCCCTGGGTGCGGCCGAGTTCGTCGCCGGCGACCAGCATCGGCACGCCCGTCGACAGGAGCAGGGTGGTCGTCAGGTTGCGCAGTTGCCGCCGCCGCAGCGCGCGGACCCGTTCGTCGTCCGTCTCGCCCTCGGCGCCGCAGTTCCAGGCGCGGTTGTCGTCCGTGCCGTCCCGGTTGCCCTCGCCGTTGGCCTCGTTGTGCTTGCGCTCGTAGGACACGAGGTCGCGCAGGGTGAAGCCGTCGTGGGCGGTGACGAAGTTGACGGAGGCGTAGGGGCGCCGGCCGCCCCAGGCGTAGAGGTCGCTGGAGCCCGACAGGCGGTAGCCCATCTCGCGGACGTCGGGCAGGGCGTGCCGCCAGAAGTCCCGTACGGCGTTGCGGTAGCGGTCGTTCCACTCGGTCCACAGCGGGGGGAACGCGCCCACCTGGTAGCCGCCCGAGCCCACGTCCCAGGGTTCCGCGATCAGTTTCACCCGGCGCAGCACCGGGTCCTGCGCGATCACCGCGAGGAACGGCGACAGCATGTCCACGTCGTGCATGGAGCGGGCGAGGGCGGCGGCCAGGTCGAAGCGGAAGCCGTCGACGCCCATCTCGGTGACCCAGTAGCGCAGCGAGTCCGTGATCAGGCGCAGGACGTGCGGCTGCACCACGTGCAGGGTGTTGCCGCAGCCCGTGTAGTCGGCGTACCGGCGGGCGTCCGACTGGAGCCGGTAGTAGCCGCGGTTGTCGATGCCCTTCAGGGACAGCGTCGGGCCCAGTTCGCCCGCCTCCGCGGTGTGGTTGTAGACCACGTCGAGGATGACCTCGATGCCTGCCGCGTGCAGGGCGCGCACCATGCGTTTGAACTCGCCGACCTGTCCGCCGGTCGTCCCGGCGGAGGCGTAGCCGGCGTGCGGGGCGAAGTAGCCGACGGAGTTGTAGCCCCAGTAGTTGCGCAGTCCCCGGCGCAGCAGGTGGTCCTCGTGGGCGAACTGGTGGACCGGGAGCAGTTCGACGGCCGTGACGCCGAGGTTCACCAGGTGCTCGACGGCGGCGGGGTGGGCCAGGCCGGCGTAGGTGCCGCGCAGTTCCTCGGGGATGCCGGGGTGGCGCATGGTGAAGCCGCGCACGTGCAGCTCGTAGATGACGGAGTCGGCCCAGGGCGTCTTGGGGCGGCGGTCGTCGGCCCAGTCGTCGTCGTCGTGGACGACGACGCCCTTGGGGAGGTACGGCGCGGAGTCCCGTTCGTCGCGGACGGTGTCGGCGACCTGCTGCTGGGGCCAGTCGCGGACGTGCCCGTACACCTCCGGCGGAAGCCTGAACTCTCCGTCGACGGCGCGGGCGTACGGGTCGAGGAGCAGTTTCGCCGGGTTCCAGCGGGCGCCGGTCCACGGGTCCCAGCGGCCGTGCACCCGGTAGCCGTAGCGCTGGCCGGGCATCACACCGGGCACGAAGCCGTGCCAGATCTCGTGGGTGAGTTCGGTCAGCCGGGCGCGGGTCTCGCGGCCCTGTTCGTCGAAGAGGCACAGCTCGACGGCCTCGGCGCCGCCCGCCCACAGGGCGAAGTTGGTGCCGGCGACGCCGTCGGGGCCGACCCGGAAGCGGGCGCCGAGGGGCGTGGAGGCGCCGGGCCGCACGGGCACGCCGGGCGTCCTTCGGGGTGCCCCGTTCACGACGGCGGACGCGGCGGGGCGCTCCTGAGCCACCGCCTCCTGCTCGGCTGCGCTGGACACCGTTCAGCCTCCCGCGGCTCGTGGCACGACGCGGGCCCGGTGCGTACGGCGTCCCGGCCGCTGCTCCCCTTGGCGTCGTCCTCCCCCCTGTTCTGCCCAGCGTGTGCCTCGCACTCACGTTTCCCCGGAGCGGGGCCCGTCGTTGGGTACCGCGTGAGGCACGTAACTGGGCGCGCACGGCGCGCGGGGGTCGCACTGGCCGCCGTACTGACATGGGCAGGACTGCTGGCGGGAGCCGCCGGATGCAGCGGGGACAGCCGGAGCGGGCTGGACCGGGTGCTGGGCAAACCCCCGGCACCCGAGGACGCCATCCGGGTCACTCCGCGGGACGGCGCCAGGGAGGTGCGCCCCGGCCAGGCCCTGCGGGTCCGGGTGCCGGACGGGCGGCTGGAGTCGGTGAAGGTCGTCAAGTCGCAGGACGCGCAGGAGACCGAGGTGGCGGGCCGGATCTCCGCGGACGGCCGCGGCTGGAGCCCGGCGGACGGCCGGCTCGCGCTCGCCGCCCGCTACACCGTCGACGCGGTCGCGGTGGACGGCGACGGGCACCGCTCGGCCCGGCACACCACGTTCACGACGTACGTTCCCGAGGAGCGGTTCATCGGCTACGTCACGCCCGAGAACCGGGCGACGGTCGGCACCGGGATGATCGTGTCCCTGGAGTTCAACCGGGAGATCGAGGACCGTGCCGCCGTCGAGCGCGCCGTGCACGTGAGCGCGGAGCCGGCCGTCGAGGTCCGCCCGCACTGGTTCGGCACCTCCCGGCTCGACTTCCGGCCCGAGCACTACTGGAAGCCCGGCACCCGCGTCACCGTCTCCCTGCGCTTCCGCGACGTCGAGGGCGCGCCCGGCGTCTACGGGCTCCAGCACCGGACGTTCTCCTTCGACGTCGGCCGCCACCAGGTCTCCGTCGTCGACGCCGCCGAGCACACCATGCGGGTGCGGCGCGAGGGCGAGCTGCTCGCCACCGTGCCCATCACCGCGGGGGCGCCGAAGACGACGACGTACAACGGCAAGATGGTGGTCACGGAGATGCTCGACGTGACCCGGATGAACGGTGCCACCGTCGGCTTCAAGAAGAAGAACGGCAAGGGCGAGTACGACATCCCGGACGTACCGCACGCCATGCGGCTGACCGAGTCCGGCACCTTCCTGCACGGCAACTACTGGGCGTCCCCCGAGGCCTTCGGGCGGGTCAACCTCAGCCACGGCTGTGTGGGGCTCCGGGACGTGAAGGGCGGCGGCGCGGACACGCCGGCGGGCTGGTTCTTCGACCGCAGTCTCATCGGTGACGTCGTCGAGGTGGTCCGCAGCAAGGACAAGACGGTCGCCCCCGACAACGGGCTCGGCGGCTGGAACATGAACTGGGGGGAATGGACGGCGGGCAGCGCGGTGAAGTGATCTCCTGAGCGACTCTCCCCTCCCGTGGTCCAAGTTGGGACTGAACGGTGACATTCCGGGGTCACCAGGGCACCTGACCATGTGGTTAATATGCGCGCAGCGCAGCGGTAGTGCCTGCGTGCGGGCCTGACCGGCCCGGGGGAGGGGAGAACGGACTTGAACGTGCGACCGATATCGGGGGCATCGGTTGGCGGTCGCTCACGCGGCCGTGACAAGCGGTTGGCATTGATCGTCGGAGGACTGCTGCTGGCCGTCACGGCCTGCGGCGGAGGCGGGGACTCCGGCTCGGAGAAGACCAAGGACGACAAGGGCGCGGGCGCCACGGCCGCGGCGAGCGGGCAGTCGGAGGCGGTCGTCTCGATCGCCCCCAAGGACGGCGCCAAGGCCGTCGATACCAGCGGCGCCCTCAAGGTGACGGCCGCCAAGGGCAAACTGACCGAGGTGGTCGTCAAGGACGCCGACGGCACGAAGGTCGACGGCACGATCGCCGCGGACGGCACCGGCTGGACGCCGAGCACGCATCTGGCCGCCGCCACCAAGTACCAGGTGCACGCGGTCGCGAAGGACGCCGAGGGCCGTACGGCCGCCGAGGACGCGTCCTTCACCACGCTGACGCCGGAGAACACTTTCGTCGGCACCTTCACGCCGGAGGACGGTTCCAAGGTCGGCGTCGGCATGCCGTTCTCGGTGCGCTTCACGCGGGGCATCACCGCGCCGGACGACGTCGAGAAGGCCATCAAGATCACGACGGTTCCGGCCGTCGACGTGCAGGGCCACTGGTTCGGCAACGACCGTCTCGACTTCCGGCCCGAGAAGTACTGGAAGGCCGGCACCAAGGTGACGGTCGAACTGAACCTCGACGGCGTCGAGGGCCGCAAGGGCGTCTACGGCAAGCAGTCCAAGAAGGTGTCCTTCACCATCGGCCGCGACCAGGTGTCCATCGTGGACGCCAAGAAGCGCACGATGCAGGTCACCCAGGAGGGCAAGGTCGTCAAGACCATCCCGGTCACCACCGGCAAGCCCGGCTACGCCACCTGGAACGGACAGATGGTCATCAGTGAGAAGTTCACGGTGACCCGCATGAACGGCGACACGGTCGGCTACGACGGCGAGTACGACATCAAGGACGTCCCGCACGCCATGCGGCTGACCGACTCCGGCACCTTCGTGCACGGCAACTACTGGGGCGGCGACGCCTTCGGCAACTACAACGCCAGCCATGGCTGCATCGGCCTGCGCGACGTGCGCGGCGGCTACGACAGCGGCGTACCGGCCGCCTGGTTCTTCGACCACTCGATGGCCGGCGACGTGGTGGTCGTGAAGAACTCCACCGACCCGACCGTCGAGGCGTCCAACGGCCTCAACGGCTGGAACAT
>NZ_MUBA01000243.1 GCF_002154575.1 Streptomyces bobili | reverse complement strand
CCCGAAACCGGCTCGCATACCCACCCCCCTCCTCCCCTACGCTTGTCCCGTGACCCCCGTCGAGTTGTCCCGCTCCGTGCTGCACGCAGTGCGGTGTGCTGTCGACGACGGGGAGCTGAATGTGGTCGTTCCCTCGCGGGTGGTCGTCGGGCGCCCCGGGCCGGGTGGGCGTGGGGACTACGCCACCAACGTCGCCCTTCAACTGGCCCGCCCCGCGGGGCAGCCCCCGTTGCGGGTGGCCGCGCTGCTCCGGGCGTATCTCGCGCGTGAGGCCGGCGTCACCGATGTCGAGATCACCGGGCCGGGGTTCCTCAACATCAGCCTCGACCGGGCCGCCACCTCCGCCGCCCTGGTCCGGCGCATCCTGCGCGAGGGGCTGCGCTACGGCCACACCGACGCCCTAGCCGGTCGGGTCTTCGTGTTGTGCGTGCCGTACGAGGTCCGTGCCGAGGTTCTGGCCGACGTGCTCGCGCGGATGGTCGGCTCGCAGGGCGGGCGCGTCGAGGTGCGGCACGGCGGGGCGGTGAACCTGCGGCCCGTTCCGGCGCCGGAGGACCCCGCGTTCCTCGGGCCGGACGCCGCCCGCTGGGCCCTGCTGCATCCCGCCCCGCACGACCGGCCCCGCATCACCGCCGATCATCTGGTCCAGCGCGAGAGCAATCCTCTCTTCCGGATCCGCTACGCCCACGCCCGCACCCGTGCCGTCAGCCGCAATGCCGCGGACCTGGGATTCACCACCACCGGGCCCGAGACGGACGTAGAGGCGGCGGACACCTCGGACACCCCGGGTGCCGAGCAACTCCTGGTCCTCCTCGCGGATCACCCCCGTGTCCTCGCCACGGCCGCCGCGCTCCCGCACGCCGATGCCCAGGCCGCGCCCTCCCGCCTCACCCGGCACCTCCTCGCGCTCGCCGATGCGACCCTCGTCCACCTGCCCGCCGTTCTTCCCCGTGGGGACGAGAAACCCTCGGCCGCCCACCGGTCCCGGCTGGCGCTCGCCGAAGCCGCCGGGACGGTGCTGGCCGGTGGCCTGTCCCTGCTCGGCATCGACGCACCCGATCACCTCTGAGAGAGCACGCCCAAGATGAGCCGTTCCGCACACCCCGCCGGGCCCCGTCACGCCGATGTCCTTCCGGAAGGGCACTACTCGGCGCCGCCCGCCGACCTCAACTCCCTCGACCCCAAGGTGTGGTCGCGGACCGTCAGCCGGGACGCCCTCGGGGTCGTCACCGTCGGCGGGATCGACGTGAAGACGCTTGCCGAGGATCACGGCACCCCGGCCTACGTCCTCGACGAGGCCGACTTCCGGGACCGGGCCCGCGCCTGGCGTACCGCCTTCGGGGCCGACGCCGACGTCTTCTACGCCGGAAAGGCGTTCCTGTCGCGCGCGGTCGTGCGGTGGCTGCACGAGGAGGGGCTCAACCTCGACGTCTGCTCCGGCGGCGAGCTGGCCACCGCGCTCTCCGCCGGCATGCCCGCCGACCGCATCGCCTTCCACGGGAACAACAAGTCGACGGAGGAGATCGAGCGGGCCGTCCGCGCCGGTGTCGGGCGGATCGTCCTGGACTCCTTCCAGGAGATCGTCCGCGTCGCGCACATCGCGCAGTCCCTCGGCAAGCGGCAGCGCGTGCAGATCCGTATCACCGTGGGCGTCGAGGCGCACACGCACGAGTTCATCGCCACCGCCCACGAGGACCAGAAGTTCGGGATTCCGCTGGCCGGGGGACAGGCCGCGGAGGCCGTGCGGCGGGCCCTCAAGCTCGACGGTCTCGAACTGATCGGGATCCACTCGCACATCGGGTCGCAGATCTTCGACATGTCCGGCTTCGAGGTCGCCGCCCACCGGGTCGTCGGGCTGCTCAAGGAGATCCGTGACGAGCACGGTGTCGAACTGCCCGAGATCGACCTCGGCGGCGGCCTCGGCATCGCGTACACCAGTGACGATGACCCCCGTGAGCCGCACGAGATCGCCAAGGCGTTGACCGAGATCGTCACCCGCGAGTGTGAGTCCGCCAGGCTCCGCACGCCCCGCATCTCCGTGGAGCCCGGCCGCGCCATCGTCGGCCCGACCGCCTTCACGCTGTACGAGGTCGGCACCGTCAAGCCGCTCGACGGGCTGCGGACGTACGTCTCCGTCGACGGCGGCATGTCGGACAACATCCGCACGGCGCTGTACGACGCCGAGTACAGCGTGGCGCTCGTCTCCCGTGTCTCCGACGCCGCGCCGATGCTGTCGCGCGTGGTGGGCAAGCACTGCGAGAGTGGCGACATCGTGGTGAAGGACGCGTTCCTGCCGTCCGACCTGGCACCGGGTGACCTGATCGCGGTCCCCGCGACGGGGGCGTACTGCCGGTCCATGGCCAGCAACTACAACCACGTGCTGAGGCCTCCGGTCGTCGCCGTGCACGAGGGCGAGGCCCGTGTCATCGTCCGGCGCGAGACGGAGGATGACCTTCTCCGGCTCGACGTCGGATAGGGGCAGCTCAGCGGGGTGGAAGATGGGCGCAGGACGGGGCGGGAGACGCGGTGGAAGATCTCCTGTCCGGTGCCCCGCGAAAATGAAATAGATGTCTCACGATCCGGACCAGGGATAGAAACTCCGGTCCGGTGAGTGAGACTGGTGCAACCGTGACGGTATGAGGAAACGAGGTCGGATGATGCGTACGCGTCCGCTGAAGGTGGCGCTGCTGGGCTGCGGAGTGGTCGGCTCAGAGGTGGCGCGCATCATGACGACGCACGCCGACGACCTCGCCGCCAGGATCGGGGCCCCGGTGGAACTGGCGGGAGTCGCCGTGCGACGGCCCTCCAAGGTGCGCGAGGGCATCGACCCCGCGCTCGTCACCACCGACGCCACGGCGCTGGTCAAACGGGGTGACATCGACGTGGTCGTCGAGGTCATCGGGGGCATCGAGCCCGCCCGCACCCTCATCACCACGGCCTTCGAGTACGGCGCGTCCGTGGTCTCCGCGAACAAGGCGCTGCTCGCCCAGGACGGCGCCGCCCTGCACGCCGCCGCGAACGAGCACGGCGAGGACCTCTACTACGAGGCCGCCGTCGCCGGCGCCATCCCGCTGATCCGCCCGCTGCGCGAGTCCCTCGCCGGCGACAAGATCAACCGGGTCATGGGCATCGTCAACGGCACGACCAACTTCATCCTCGACAAGATGGACTCCACCGGGGCCGGCTACCAGGAGGCCCTCGACGAGGCCACCGCCCTCGGGTACGCCGAGGCCGACCCGACCGCCGACGTCGAGGGCTTCGACGCCGCCGCCAAGGCCGCCATCCTCGCCGGGATCGCCTTCCACACGCGCGTGCGTCTCGACGACGTCTACCGCGAGGGCATGGCCGAGGTGACCGCGTCCGACTTCGCCTCCGCCAAGGCGATGGGCTGCACCATCAAACTGCTCGCCATCTGCGAGCGGGCCGCCGACGGAGGATCCGTCACCGCGCGCGTCCACCCCGCGATGATCCCGCTGACCCACCCGCTCGCCTCCGTGCGCGGCGCCTACAACGCCGTGTTCGTCGAGTCCGACGCCTCCGGTCAGCTCATGTTCTACGGCCCCGGCGCCGGCGGTGCTCCCACCGCCTCCGCCGTGCTCGGCGACCTCGTCGCCGTCTGCCGCAACCGGCTCAGCGGGGCGACGGGGCCCGGCGAGTCGGCGTACGCCGCCCTGCCGGTGTCGCCGATGGGCGACGTCGTCACGCGGTACCACATCAGCCTGGACGTCGCCGACAAACCGGGCGTCCTGGCGCAGGTAGCCACCGTGTTCGCCGAGCACGGGGTGTCCATCGATACGGTGCGGCAGCAGGGTAAGGACGGCGAGGCCTCCCTCGTCGTCGTCACCCACCGCGCGTCCGACGCCTCCCTGACCGGGACCGTCGAGGCGCTGCGCAAGCTCGACACCGTGCGGGGTGTCGCCAGCATCATGCGGGTTGAAGGAGAGTAACCAGCAATGACCCACCAGTGGCGCGGAATCATCGAGGAGTACCGGGACCGGCTTCCGGTTTCCGACAGCACGCCGGTCGTGACGCTCCGCGAGGGCGGCACGCCCCTCGTGCCCGCGCAGGTGCTCTCCGAGCGCACCGGCTGCGAGGTCCACCTCAAGGTCGAGGGTGCGAACCCCACCGGGTCCTTCAAGGACCGCGGGATGACCATGGCCATCACGCGGGCCAAGGAGGAGGGTGCCAAGGCGGTCATCTGCGCCTCCACCGGCAACACGTCGGCCAGTGCCGCCGCCTACGCCGTGCGCGCGGGCATGGTCTGCGCCGTCCTCGTCCCCCAGGGCAAGATCGCGCTCGGCAAGATGGGGCAGGCCCTCGTCCACGGCGCGAAGATCCTCCAGGTCGACGGCAACTTCGACGACTGCCTCACGCTGGCCCGCTCGCTGAGCGACAACTACCCCGTGGCGCTGGTCAATTCGGTCAACCCGGTGCGCATCGAGGGACAGAAGACGGCCGCCTTCGAGATCGTGGACATGCTCGGGAACGCCCCCGACATCCACGTCCTGCCGGTCGGCAACGCGGGCAACATCACCGCGTACTGGAAGGGCTACAAGGAGTACGCCGCCGACGGGATCGCCGGGCGTACCCCGCGCATGTGGGGCTTCCAGGCATCCGGCAGTGCCCCCATCGTGCGCGGCGAGATCGTCAAGGACCCGTCGACGGTCGCCACCGCGATCCGCATCGGCAACCCGGCGTCCTGGAAGTACGCGCTGGCGGCACGGGACGAGTCCGGTGGCCTCATCGACGAGGTGACGGACCGTGAGATCCTGCGCGCCTACCGGCTGTTGGCGGCGCAGGAGGGCGTCTTCGTGGAGCCCGCGTCCGCCGCGTCGGTGGCCGGTCTGCTGAAGGCCGCCGAGCAGGGCAAGGTCGACCCGGGCCAGACGATCGTGTGCACCGTCACGGGCAACGGTCTGAAGGACCCCGACTGGGCCGTGGCCGGCGCTCCGCAGCCGGTGACCGTCCCCGTCGACGCGGTGATCGCGGCCGAGCGCCTCGGGCTGGTCTGACCAGTGCCGTAGGGGAATCCCCGTCAGGGGTGCACAGGGGGCTTGCGACACGCATCGTGCGCCTCCTGTGCGCCCTATGTCGCCACAGAACCTTCCTTCGATAGGCTGTACCGAACCCGCCTACCGCATATGCCTCCGCAGCCCGCGCGGTCGGCACCGGTGCCGCGTCGTCCACAGCGGCCCGAGGGTCCTGTGCACGTCATCGAACGTCATCGAATCTCATTCGACCATCACGCAGCTCAAGGAGAGTCAACGAGCGATGGCCGGTCCAGCGTTCCGCGCCGCCGCCGTCCGGGTGCGCGTCCCCGCCACCAGCGCCAACCTCGGTCCGGGCTTCGACGCCCTGGGCCTCGCGCTGGGGCTCTACGACGACGTCGTCGTCCGGGTGGCCGACTCAGGGCTGCACATCGACATCGCGGGTGAGGGCAGCGAAACACTGCCGCGCGACGAGAAACACCTCCTCGTCCGCTCCCTGCGCACCGCCTTCGACGTCCTGGGCGGCCAGCCGCGCGGCCTGGAGATCGTCTGCGCCAACCGCATTCCGCACGGCCGGGGCCTCGGCTCCTCCTCCGCCGCCATCTGTGCCGGGATCGTCGCCGCCCGCGCGGTGACCATAGGCGGCGAGGCCCGCCTCGACGACGCCGCCCTGCTCGAGCTGGCGACCGAGATCGAGGGCCACCCCGACAACGTCGCGGCCTGCCTGCTCGGCGGGTTCACGCTTTCCTGGATGGAGTCCGGCGCCGCGCGGGCGATCAGGATGGAGCCTTCCGATTCCATCGTTCCGGTGGTTTTCGTGCCCGGGAAGCCGGTCCTGACCGAGACCGCGCGCGGTCTGCTCCCGCGCACCGTGCCGCATGTCGACGCCGCCACCAACGCGGGCCGTGCCGCCCTGCTCGTCGAGGCCCTGACCAGGCGTCCCGAGCTGCTGCTGCCCGCCACCGAGGACCGTCTCCACCAGGAGTACCGGGCTCCCGCCATGCCGGAGAGCGCCGCACTCGTGGAGCGGCTGCGCGCCGACGGGGTCCCCGCGGTGATCTCCGGCGCCGGCCCCACCGTGATGGCCCTGGCCGACGCGGAAACGGCGGACAAGGTCGAGCGACTGGCCGGTGCGGAATGGGCCGCCAACCGGCTGAGCCTCGACCTCAAGGGGGCGAGCGTGCTGCCGCTCGCGCCCTCCGGCGACCTGTGAAAGCGCACGGTTGCCGGATTTCGAGAGGGGGAATGTTTGTTGGATCCGGTAGTGTTAACCTCAAGTCTGCACCCGACCTCACCATGGCGAGGTGCTTCATGTCCCCCTCCGGGACAGACATTCTTCCGGGAGCTCCCCACGCCGCACTGCGTTCCGTACGTCGTACTTGGGCAGTACGCCGTGCAGCGACGCTGAGCGGTCCGACGGGCACGCTCCGGAATCGGTGCAACCACGCCACGTGACACTGGGTGTCACGGATCGTCGAGGAAGCGCCATCACCAGAAATCTCTTCCGCCGCTTTGGCGGACAACCGCCCCGGCTTCGCCACAGCAAGGTCCGAAGCCGGACAGCACAACCGGTCGCCGAGCCAGACAGGCCGACGTCCGCTCCAGGGAAGGACCCTTCGTGAGCGACACCACCGATCTGATGGGCGCACGTGTCGAGGAGACCGCTGCCGCGCCCTCCACGGACGCCTCCGCGCCTGCCGCCGGTGCCGGCTCCCGGCGGCGCCGCGGTACCGGCCTCGACGGCATGGTGCTGGCCGAGTTGCAGCAGGTCGCATCCGGCCTGGGCATCAGGGGCACCGCGCGTATGCGCAAGAGCCAGTTGATCGAGGTCATCAAGGAGGCGCAGGCGGGAAGTGGCGCGCCGGCCGCGAAGGCCGCGACGGCCCCCGCCGGGGACGCCACCGAGACCAAGCCCAAGCGCCGCGCCACCTCCAAGGCCCGCACGGGCGACGAGGCCGCCGAGAAGAAGGCGGACGCCGCCCCGGCCGAGGCCCCCGCCGAGAAGGCCGTGGCCCAGCAGCAGATCGAGATCCCCGGTCAGCCTGCCAGCAACGACGCCCCGGTCGAGCGCCGCCGTCGGCGTGCGACCGCCGACGCGGGCAGCCCCGAGACCGTCACCGCCGAGGCGAAGAGCGCGCCGAAGGCCGAGGCCGCCGCGGTCGCGACACAGACCGAGCAGGCTCAGCCGCAGGGTGACGCCAGGACCGACGCCGACGGCGCCGAGGGCCGCCGCCGCGACCGCCGTGAGCGCGGCCGTGACCGCGACCGCCGCGGCAAGGGCGACGACCAGCAGGGCCAGGGCGGTCAGCGCCAGCAGCAGGGCCAGCAGAGCGGTGGTCGTCAGGACCGCCAGGACCGTCCGGAGCGCCAGGACCGTCAGGACCGCCAGCGCGACAACGGCCCGCAGGACGACGACGACTTCGAGGGCGGCCGTCGCGGCCGTCGCGGCCGTTACCGGGACCGTCGGGGCCGTCGCGGCCGTGACGAGATCGGCACCGTCGAGCCGCAGGTCGCCGACGACGACGTCCTGATCCCCGTCGCGGGCATCCTGGACATCCTCGACAACTACGCCTTCATCCGTACGTCGGGCTACCTGCCGGGTCCCAACGACGTGTACGTCTCCCTCGCCCAGGTCCGCAAGAACGGCCTGCGCAAGGGCGACCACGTCACCGGCGCGGTCCGTCAGCCGAAGGAAGGCGAGCGGCGCGAGAAGTTCAACGCGCTCGTGCGTCTCGACTCCGTCAACGGCATGGCGCCCGAACACGGCCGTGGCCGCCCGGAGTTCAACAAGCTCACCCCGCTGTACCCGCAGGACCGCCTCCGTCTGGAGACGGACCCGGGCGTGCTCACCACCCGCATCATCGACCTCGTGTCGCCGATCGGTAAGGGCCAGCGCGGTCTGATCGTGGCCCCGCCGAAGACCGGCAAGACCATGATCATGCAGGCGATCGCCAACGCGATCACGCACAACAACCCCGAGTGCCACCTGATGGTCGTCCTGGTCGACGAGCGTCCGGAAGAGGTCACCGACATGCAGCGGTCAGTCAAGGGCGAGGTCATCTCCTCGACCTTCGACCGCCCGGCCGAGGACCACACCACGGTCGCGGAGCTGGCCATCGAGCGCGCCAAGCGCCTGGTGGAACTGGGCCACGACGTCGTCGTCCTGCTCGACTCGATCACGCGTCTGGGCCGTGCGTACAACCTCGCCGCCCCGGCCTCCGGCCGCATCCTGTCCGGTGGTGTCGACTCGACGGCCCTGTACCCGCCGAAGCGCTTCTTCGGTGCGGCGCGCAACATCGAGGACGGTGGCTCGCTCACCATCCTGGCGACCGCGCTCGTCGACACCGGGTCCCGCATGGACGAGGTGATCTTCGAGGAGTTCAAGGGCACCGGCAACATGGAGCTCAAGCTCGACCGGAAGCTCGCCGACAAGCGCATCTTCCCGGCGGTGGACGTCGACGCGTCCGGCACCCGTAAGGAAGAGATCCTGCTCGCCCCCGACGAGCTCGGGGTGGTCTGGAAGCTGCGCCGGGTGCTGCACGCGCTCGACCAGCAGCAGGCGGTCGAGCTGCTTCTCGACAAGATGAAGCAGACGAAGTCGAACGCCGAGTTCCTGATGCAGATCCAGAAAACGACGCCGGGCAACGGCGACTGACGAAGGTCTTCACCAGAGGGCCGTCCCCTTGCGGGGGCGGCCCTTTCTGCTGTTCACGGTCAAGGTACGATCACCGTCTTCGGTCATCTTTTCGACCACGAACTTCAGATCCCAGGGGGGACTTGAGTGGGTACACCCACGTCCGGGGGCGGGCGTCACAGACGTCGGATGCGAATCGTTCTGCCGGTTGCCGCTGCCGGGCTGGCCGCTGCGATCGCCGGCGTGCTGCTGACCTCTTCGGCCTCTGCCGCCGAGGCGCCGCCGGCGCCCGTCATCACGGCGCCGTCGGCGAAGGACCTTCAGAAGCGGCTCGGCATCGCCCTCTCCGGTGACGACGTCGCGGGCCGCACCACCAACGCGTCGCAGAGCGCGAGCACCGGCGCCACGACGATCGACCCGAAGATCATCGGCGGCACCACGACGACCATCACCACGGCTCCGTGGATGGCCCAGCTCTGGTACGGCGACGACCGCGGAACCGACACCACGACCGACGACATCGGCTTCTTCTGCGGCGGCGCGGTCGTGGCGCCGACGAAGATCCTCACCGCCGCGCACTGCGTCAAGGGCTACGACTGGAAGGCGCACGGCGCGATCGTCACCGGCACCTCGCAGCTGGCGACCAGCGACGACCTGCACGGCGGCACCGTCAGCGGTGTCTGGCGTCAGTGGAACCACTGGTCGTACAACGCGACGACGATCGACAACGACATCGCTGTGCTGACCCTGCCGAACCCGGTCAAGGCCACGCCGATCAAGATGATCACGTCCGGCAACACCGGGTCGTACGTGCCCGGGACGCAGGCCAAGGTCTACGGCTGGGGCCGCACCACCTCCACCAACGACGACATCTCCGGCACGCTGAAGACGGCCACGCTGCCGATCCAGTCCGACGCCACCTGCGCGGGCGCGTACGGCGCCGACTTCGTCAAGGGCCACATGGTGTGCGCGGGCACCCCCGCCAGCGGTAGCGACGAGGGCACGACCACCGCCTGCAACGGCGACTCCGGTGGCCCGCTGGTCTACGGCGGCCGGATCGTGGGCGTCGTCTCCTGGGGCGTAGAGGACTGCGTGGCGAGCGGCGCATACAGCGTCTTCAGCAAGGTCACCTCGTACGTCGGCACCGTCTACCCGCGGATCGACGACACCAACATGGACGGTGACCACAACGCCGACCTGTGGGTGCGCAACGCCTCCACCCAGACGGGCTACGAGATCGACTCCAAGGGCACCACGCTCGCCGCACGCGAGTCCTGGGGCACGTGGAGCGGCTACAACGTGATCGTGCAGGCCGACCTGGACCGGGACGGTTACCAGGACCTCATCGTGCGCCGCACGTCCGACGGTGACGTCTTCTGGAAGCACTACGTGCCCTCCAGCGGCACTTGGGCGGACAAGCTGATCGGTGACAACTGGAAGACCCGCCTCAGCATCGTCGCCCCCGGTGACGTCACCGGCGACGACCTGCCCGACCTGGCCTCCGTCGACTCGGCCGGCGCGCTGTGGATCTACCCGGGCAAGGGCACCGGCAGCTTCGGCACGCGGGTGAAGGCCGGCACGGGCTGGAACAACTTCAACGTCGTGCGCGGCCATGGTGACTTCAACGGCGACGGCAAGGCAGACCTCCTCGCCCGCAACAAGACGAGCGGTGCCGTGTACCTCTACCGCGGCCGGGGCGTGCTCGGCTCGACCGCGTTCATGTCCGGCCTCAAGGTCGCGACCTGGAGCAACACGACGTACAACGCCTTCGCCACCGTCGGTGACGTCAACGGGGACGGCAAGGCCGACCTCCTGGCCCGCACCCCCGCCGGCACCCTCTACCTGTACCGGGGTAACGGAAGCGCCGGGAATGTGATCTTTTCCGCACGGCTCTCGCTCGGGACGACCTTCAAGCAGTACGACATCTTCGCCTGACGTCGCAGGTGAGCGGGGGTGCTCCTCCCCTCACCCGCTCACGCTCCGTGCCCGGCCTGTTCCAGGCCGGGCACGGAGCGTTGTGCAACCCTGTGCCGAGTTTCCCCGTCTGACCTGGCGGAGGGACCATGGTGGGGTTGACACGGAACCGAGGAGCGCATGTCCGCGGAGAGCACGCCGGAGCCCGGCATACCGGGAGAGGCCGGCACACCGGATGAGCCCGGTACCGATGGCCCCGGCCGTCGGACCAAGGGCCACCGCCGCAAGCCCCGGGCCGGACGCAGGGGCCTGATGATTGCGGCGTGGACCGCGGCCGGGGTGGTCGTCCTCGGCGGTACCGGCCTCGGGTACGTGTACTTCAAGCTCAACGGCAACATCAAGAGCGTCGACATCGACCAGGCCCTCGGTACCGACCGGCCCACGAAGACCGACAACGGCTCGGAGAACATCCTCGTCCTCGGCTCGGACACCCGCTCCGGTGCCAACAAGAAGCTCGGCGGCGGCACCGACGACGGCAGCGCCCGCTCCGACACGGCGATGGTCATCCACGTGTACGAGGGCCACAAGAAGGCCAGCGTGGTGTCCATTCCCCGCGACACCCTCATCGACCGCCCCCGCTGCACCGACACCCAGGGCGGCACCCACGACGGCGCGACCGACGTCATGTTCAACTCGGCGTACACCACGGGCGGCGCGGCCTGCGCGGTCAAGACCGTCGAGTCCCTCAGCGGGGTCCGCATGGACCACTACCTGGAAGTCGACTTCTCCGGCTTCGAGAAGCTGATCGACGAGCTGGGCGGGGTCGACATCACCACGACCGAGGACATCAAGGACCCCGACAGCCATCTGGACCTGAAGGCCGGCACGCACACGCTCGACGGCGAACAGGCCCTCGGCCTGGTCCGCACCCGGCACGGCGTCGGCGACGGCTCGGACCTCGGGCGTATCCAGCTCCAGCAGGCCTTCATCAAGGCCCTGGTCGACCAGGTCAAGGACGTCGGCGTCCTCACCAGCGGCAAGAAGCTGTACGACCTCGCCGACACGGCCACCAAGGCCGTCACCACCGACTCCGGCCTCGGCTCGCTGAACTCGCTGATGTCCTTCGCGGGCGGCCTCAAGGGCATCGGTGCGGAAGACATGCACATGGTCACGATGCCGGTGCGGTACGACCCCGCGAACCCCAACCGCGTCATCGTCGAGAAGGCGAAGGCCCAGCAGGTGTGGACCGCCCTGCGTGACGACCTCCCGATCCCGAAGACCGCCACCGAGGGCAATGCCACGGGCGAGGCGGCGGGCGTCGTATCAGCGTCCTGACCGGAGCGAGACCGGCAGTGGACCGGCAGTGAGACCGGCAGTGAGATCACCGTGAGAACGCGGCCGGCCCCGCCGCGACACCCGCCGCGACAGCCGCCGCTGGCCTGCCGGGAATAGATCGCCCCACCCCCCGGTTTTGGGGGATGCGGCCAGTGCTGGCAGACTGGTACGTCGGCTCCGGTTCACGCTTTCGCATCCCGCGGACGGCGACCCGGCGCCCTCCCGAAACCTAGGAGACACCTTGAAGCGCGACATCCACCCCGAGTACGTCGAGACGCAGGTCAGCTGTACCTGTGGCGCGTCGTTCACCACCCGCAGCACCATCGACGGCGGCGCGATCCGTGCCGACGTGTGCTCCGAGTGCCACCCGTTCTACACGGGCAAGCAGAAGATCCTCGACACCGGTGGCCGTGTGGCCCGCTTCGAGGCCCGCTTCGGCAAGGCCGCCGGCTCCACGAAGTAGCGAGCCCCATTTCGCCGGTCCACGGCCGTGCCCCTGTCCGGGGCGCGCGCCGGGACCGGCGTTTTTGGTCGCCTGCCTTCCCTTTCCTTCGCAGTATCAGGAGCCAGAGATGTTCGAGGCCGTCGAGGAACTCCTCGGTGAACACGCCGACCTGGAGAAGAAGCTCGCCGATCCGTCGGTCCACTCCGACCAGGCCAACGCGCGCAAGCTGAACAAGCGCTACGCCGAGCTGACCCCGATCGTCGCCACGTACCGCTCCTGGAAGCAGACCGGCGACGACATCGTGACCGCGCGCGAGTTCATCGCCGACGACCCGGACTTCGCCGCCGAGGTCAAGGTGCTGGAGAAGCAGCGCGAGGAGCTGACCGAGAAGCTGCGGCTGCTGCTCGTCCCTCGGGACCCGAGCGACGACAAGGACGTCCTGCTGGAGATCAAGGCGGGGGCGGGCGGCGACGAGTCCGCCCTGTTCGCCGGCGATCTGCTGCGGATGTACCTGCGCTACGCCGAGCGCGTCGGCTGGAAGACCGAGATCATCGACGCCACCGAGTCCGAGCTGGGCGGCTACAAGGACGTCCAGGTCGCCGTGAAGACCAAGGGCGGCCAGGGCGCCACCGAGCCCGGCCAGGGCGTATGGGCCCGCATGAAGTACGAGGGCGGCGTGCACCGCGTGCAGCGCGTCCCGGCGACCGAGTCGCAGGGCCGTATCCACACCTCCGCGGCCGGTGTCCTCGTCACGCCCGAGGCGGAGGAGGTCGACGTCGAGATCAACCCCAACGACCTCCGTATCGACGTCTACCGCTCCTCCGGGCCCGGCGGACAGTCCGTGAACACGACCGACTCCGCCGTGCGCATCACGCACGTTCCCACCGGAGTCGTCGCCTCCTGCCAGAACGAGAAGAGCCAGCTCCAGAACAAGGAGCAGGCGATGCGTATCCTGCGCTCCAGGCTGCTCGCCGCGGCACAGGAGGAGGCGGAGCGGGAAGCCGCCGACGCCCGCCGCAGCCAGGTCCGCACCGTCGACCGCTCCGAGAAGATCCGCACCTACAACTACCCGGAGAACCGCATCTCGGACCACCGGGTCGGCTTCAAGGCGTACAACCTGGACCAGGTCCTGGACGGCGACCTCGACGCGGTGATCCAGGCCTGCGTCGACGCGGACTCGGCAGCGAAGCTGGCAGCCGCGTAAGGCACGTACGCACGACCGAGGACGACACGGAGGACTTGCGTGCAGCAATCATTTGGGGGACGTTCCCCGAGCCCCCGCAGTCTGCTGCTCGCTGAGGTAGCTCAGGCCACCCAGCGGCTGGCCGACGCCGGCGTGCCCTCGCCGCGCAACGACGCGGAGGAGCTCGCCGCCTTCGTGCACGGCGTGAAGCGGGGCGAGCTCCACTCCGTGAAGGACTCCGACTTCGACGCCCGGTACTGGGAGGTCATCGCCCGCCGCGAGCAGCGCGAGCCGCTCCAGCACATCACCGGGCGCGCCTACTTCCGGTACCTGGAACTCCAGGTCGGACCGGGCGTCTTCGTGCCGCGTCCGGAGACCGAGTCGGTGGTCGGCTGGGCGATAGACGCCGTGCGCGCCATGGACGTGGTCGAGCCGCTGATCGTCGACCTGTGCACCGGCTCCGGCGCCATCGCGCTCGCCCTCGCCCAGGAGGTCCCGCGCTCACGCGTGCACGCCGTGGAGCTGTCCGAGGACGCCCTGGTATGGACCCGCAAGAACATGGAGGGGTCCAGGGTCGACCTGCGTCAGGGCAACGCCCTGGACGCTTTCCCGGACCTCGACGGCCAGGTCGACCTCGTCGTGTCCAACCCGCCGTACATCCCGCTCACCGAGTGGGAGTACGTCGCCCCCGAGGCCCGCGACTACGACCCGCAGCTCGCCCTGTTCTCCGGCGAGGACGGCCTCGACCTGATCCGGGGCATCGAACGCACCGCGCACCGCCTGCTGCGGCCCGGCGGCGTCGTCGTCATCGAGCACGCCGACACCCAGGGCGGCCAGGTGCCGTGGATCTTCACCGAGGAGCGTGGCTGGGCCGACGCGGCCGACCACCCCGACCTCAACAACCGGCCGCGCTTCGCCACCGCCCGCAAGGCGCTGCCGTGACCGTCCCCCCGACCACATCCGCGCAGTACGTGCACGAGGAGGCCCGCTAGACATGGCACGGCGATACGACACCAATGACGCGACCGACCGCGTGACGGGTCTGCGCGAGGCAGCGTCCGCCGTCCGCCGTGGCGAGCTGGTCGTCCTGCCGACCGACACGGTGTACGGCATCGGTGCCGACGCGTTCTCCAAGGAGGCCGTCGGTGACCTGCTGGAGGCCAAGGGCCGGGGCCGCAACATGCCCACGCCCGTCCTCATCGGCTCCCCGAACACGCTGCACGGTCTCGTCACGGACTTCTCCGAGCTGGCCTGGGAGCTGGTCGACGCGTTCTGGCCGGGCGCGCTCACCCTCGTCGCCAAGCACCAGCCGTCCCTCCAGTGGGACCTCGGCGACACCCGTGGCACCGTGGCCGTCCGTATGCCGCTGCACCCGGTCGCCATCGAGCTGCTGACCGAGGTCGGCCCGATGGCGGTCTCCTCCGCCAACCTCACCGGCCACCCGGCTCCGGAGAACTGCGACTACGCCCAGGAGATGCTCGGCGACTCCGTCTCCGTCTACCTGGACGGCGGCCCCACCCCGGGCAACGTCCCGTCGTCGATCGTCGACGTCAGCCGTGAGGTGCCCCTGCTGCTGCGGGCGGGCGCGATCTCGGAGGAAGAGCTGCGCAAGGTCGTACCCGACCTCGAGGTGGCGAATTGACAGCCCCTGACGCGGGGCGTGGCATAGGCACCGGGGAACGTGCCGCGGAACAGACGACGACGTTCGGGTTTCCGCGCGACACCTTCCGCATCCTCCACGTCAGCACCGGCAACGTCTGCCGCTCGCCGATCACCGAGCGGCTGACCCGGCATTTCGTGTCGCAGCGGCTCGGGGTGCTCGGCGGCGGGCTGATCGTGGAGAGCGCGGGCACCTGGGGCCATGAGGGCGCGCCCATGGAGGCCAACGCGGAGACCGTGCTGGCCGACTTCGGCGCGGACGCCTCCGGCTTCACCGGCCGGGAGCTGCTCGACGAGCACGTCATCATGGCCGACCTGGTCCTGACGGCGACCCGTGACCACCGCGCCCAGGTCATCTCCATGGGCCACTCGGCGGGCCTGCGCACCTTCACGCTGAAGGAGTTCACCCGCCTCGTCAACGCGATCGACCCGGCCACCCTCCCCCCGCTGGAGGAGGGCGTGGTGATGCGCGCCCGCGCCCTGGTCCGCGCGGCAGCCGCCCTCCGAGGCTGGCTCCTGGCCCCCACGGCCGAGGCGGACGAGGTCTACGACCCGTACGGGGCACCGCTCCCGTTCTTCCGCTCCATCGGCGACGAGATACACCAGGCCCTGGACCCCGTCGTGACGGCGCTGACGGGGGTCCCGGCGCGGACTTGAGGCCGGGGCAGTGTCGTTCTCCGGGGTTTCTCAGGGGCTTCTTCGGGTGGCGTAGCCGGGCGGCCGGGGCGGCGTCGGCCTACATTGGACGTACGTCACCGTCGACGCCCCGGAGTCCACCATGCCGGTCACCCATGCCATCGAGGCCGACGTCCTGCGACGTCAGGACCCCGCCGTCGCCGAGATCCTGCTCGGGGAGCGTGAGCGGCAGGCGTCGACGCTTCAGCTCATCGCCGCCGAGAACTTCACCTCCCCCGCCGTGCTGGCCGCGCTCGGTTCGCCGCTGGCCAACAAGTACGCCGAGGGCTATCCGGGGGCCCGCCATCACGGCGGCTGCGAGATCGTGGACATGGCCGAGCGCCTCGCCGTGGAGCGGGCCAAGGAGCTGTTCGGCGCCGACCACGCCAACGTCCAGTCCCACTCGGGCTCCTCGGCCGTCCTCGCGGCCTACGCCGCTCTGCTGCGCCCCGGCGACACCGTCCTCGCCCTCGGCCTGTCCTACGGCGGCCACCTCACGCACGGCTCACCGGCGAACTTCTCCGGCCGCTGGTTCGACTTCGTGCCGTACGGCGTCGACGCGGAGACCGGGCTCATCGACCAGGAACAGGTGCGCACCCTGGCCCGCAGCCACCGCCCCAAGGCGATCGTCTGCGGCTCCATCGCCTACCCCCGGCACATCGACTACGCCTTCTTCCGCGAGGTGGCCGACGAGATCGGCGCCTATCTCATCGCCGACGCCGCCCACCCGATCGGCCTGGTCGCCGGGGGAGCGGCGCCGAACCCGGTGCCGTACGCCGATGTCGTCTGTGCCACGACGCACAAGGTGCTGCGCGGCCCGCGCGGCGGCATGATCCTGTGCGGCGCCGAGCTGGCGGAGCGGGTGGACCGGGCCGTGTTCCCGTTCACGCAGGGCGGCGCGCAGATGCACACCATCGCCGCGAAGGCGGTCGCGTTCGGCGAGGCGGCGACACCGGCGTTCACCGTGTACGCCCATCAGGTGGTCGCCAACGCCAGGGTGCTGGCGGCCCGGCTGGAGGCCGAGGGGATGGTCGTCACCACCGGTGGCACGGACACCCACCTCATCACCGCCGACCCGGCGCCCCTCGGCGTCGACGGACGGACGGCCCGCGGCCGGCTCGCGGCGGCCGGGATGGTGCTGGACTGCTGCGCGCTGCCGCACGCCGACCTGCGTGGCCTGCGCCTGGGCACGGCCGCGGTGACCACACAGGGCATGGGGGAGGCGGAGATGGCGCGGATCGCGAAGCTGATGGCGGGCGTGCTGCGGGGCGAGGCCGAGGGCCGCCAGGTACGGGAAGAGGTGCGGGAACTCGCCGGGGGATTTCCGCCCTATCCCGGTTGAACAGGGGTAGGCGCTCTCCCGTGCACAGTCACCCGTGCAACCATCGTCGCTACCCGGAAGTCCTCACCCTTATGCGCGCCTCGCTAGGGTGTGGTGCTCAGATGGCCAGCGAGACCTGTGGGGAAGCCCGTGCGTGAATACCTGCTGACGCTCTGCGTCACGGCCGCGGTGACGTATCTGCTGACAGGGCCGGTACGGAAGTTCGCGATCGCGGCGGGGGCCATGCCGGAGATCAGAGCACGGGACGTGCACCGGGAGCCCACTCCGCGGCTCGGCGGGATCGCGATGTTCTTCGGACTGTGCGCGGGCCTGCTGGTCGCGTCGCACCTGACCAACCTCAACCAGGTCTTCGAGAAGTCGAACGAGCCGCGCGCCCTGCTCTCCGGAGCGGCCGTGATCTGGCTGATCGGCGTCCTGGACGACAAGTTCGAGATCGACGCCCTGATCAAGCTGGGTGCGCAGATGATCGCCGCGGGCGTGATGGTCATGCAGGGTCTGACGATCCTGTGGCTGCCCATCCCCACCGTCGGCACGGTCGCGCTGACCCAGTGGCAGGGCACCCTGCTGACGGTGGCGCTGGTCGTGATCACCATCAACGCGGTCAACTTCGTGGACGGCCTGGACGGCCTCGCCGCCGGCATGGTGTGCATCGCCGCCGCCGCGTTCTTCATGTACGCCTACCGCATCTGGTACTCGTACGGCATCGAGGCGGCGGCCCCGGCCACGCTGTTCGCCGCGATCCTGATGGGTATGTGCGTGGGCTTCCTGCCGCACAACATGCACCCGGCGCGGATCTTCATGGGCGACTCCGGCTCGATGCTGATCGGACTGGTGCTCGCCGCGGGTGCGATCTCCATCACCGGGCAGGTGGACCCGGACAACCTGTTCGGCGGGTCCGAGCGCAGCACCGTGCACGGGATGGTGCCGATCTACATTCCGCTGCTGATGCCGCTGACGATCATCGCGATCCCGGCCGCCGACCTGATCCTCGCCATCGTGCGCCGCACCTGGCGCGGTCAGTCGCCGTTCGCCGCCGACCGCGGGCATCTGCATCACCGGCTCCTGGAGGTCGGCCACTCGCACAGCCGCGCGGTGCTGATCATGTACTTCTGGTCGGCGCTGATCGCCTTCGGCGCGCTCGCCTACTCGGTCAACTCGGCGTCCATGTGGATCGTCCTCGGTGTGGTGTTCCTCAGCGCGATCGGGCTCCTGCTGCTTCTGCTGCCGCGCTTCACGCCGCGCGCCCCGCGCTGGGCGGAGTCCTTCGTGCCGCCGCGCTACCGGCGCCGCAAGGTCCTCCCGGAGGCGGAGCAGGCCGTGGCGACGGAGGACGCCACGGACGGTGTTCCCGCGGAGGGGCAGGAGCCCGAGCACCGGACGCCGGTGGCCGTGGGGGTCTCGGGGGTCAACGGCGCGACCGCCGTGGGGCCCCGGTCGCGCACGGCAAGGTAAGAATCTGACTAGAGCATTGCCAAGTCGTGGGGAAACCGCGGGTGGGCAAAGTTGCCCATTACCAGACAAGAGGTCCTCTGACGTGCACAGACGCGCAGAGTCACTCTCATGTGTGACACCAGGCACACCATCCAGGTAAAGACCTCATCAAATAGTTTGTGATACGGTTCACGAGAACCCCGGATGGAGCCGAAGGACCGTAGTGCGCGGTCCGGCGGTAGCGAGGTCGGCGTGCGGTCTTTCGCCCCTCGGACGGGGACTACGCTCGTCCATGACGACACCCCTGCCCCCCTTGCCTTTGAAAGCGGAGTTGCCGCCATGCCGTCCAACGACGTCCGGATCCTGGCTCAGGCCGCCGTGCCCACGGTTGCCGTCGGCGCGATCGCCGCCGTCGTCAGCGGTGTGGTCGCGGGCGGCAAAGGGGCGATCGGGGCCGGCGTCGCGACGGTGCTGGTCATCCTCTTCATGGGGCTCGGTCTCTACGTTCTCCAGCGCACCGCCAAATCGCTTCCGCACTTGTTTCAGGCCATGGGCCTGATGCTCTACGCGACGCAGATCCTGCTGCTGTTCATCTTCATGGCCGCGTTCAAGAACACGACGTTGTTCAACCCCAGGGCGTTCGCGATCTCACTGGTCGTCGGCACGCTGGCCTGGATCGGTGCTCAGACGTGGGCTCATATGAAGTCCAAGATTCTGTACGTCGAGCCCGAGCCGAGCAATCCCGCGAAGGGCGAGCAGTCCCACAAATCGGGGCACTCGTCGTGAGGGGTAGGGCCGGGATAAAGGCGCCTGGGAGATCCTGCTATCGTCCGGTGCCAACTGCGGCATCGCGGGCGCGGGCATCCGAGCTGACGCCTGCTCAATCGCGAGGCGAGATGCCCCTACGCCGCCACCACATCCGTATCACCAGTCCCGTGCCGAACCGCGGCCCTGCGCCGCGCCGACACAACGAGGTTGCCGTACCAATGCGCCACGATGAAGGAGCCCGCGGTGAGTGCTGACCCGACGCAGGTGCTCGCCTTCGAGACCGACTGCCACCTCTTCGACGGTTGTGGCTTCCCGGCTCCGGGCCTGCACTCGTTCCTGTTCGAGCCGCTCTTGGGCGACGCCGACGGCAACGGCCTCTACTTCAACAAGCCGATGCTGCTGGCCCTGCTGGGCTCGATCATCGTCGTGGGCTTCTTCTGGGCGGCTTTCGCCAGGCCGAAGCTCATTCCCGGCAAACTCCAGATGGTCGCCGAGGCCGGCTACGACTTCGTACGCCGAGGCATCGTCTACGAGACGATCGGCAAGAAGGAGGGCGAGAAGTATGTCCCCTTCGCGGTCTCGCTGTTCTTCTTCATCTGGATGATGAACCTCTGGTCGATCATTCCGGTCGCCGCCTTCCCGGTGACGTCGATCATCGCCTACCCGGCGATCCTGGCCCTGCTGGTGTACATCACCTGGGTCTCGCTGACGTTCAAGCGTCACGGTTTCGTCGGTGCCTTCAAGAACTTCACCGGCTACGACAAGTCGCTCGGCCCGGTGCTGCCGCTGGCCATGACCATCGAGTTCTTCTCGAACCTGGTGGTCCGCCCGTTCACGCACGCCGTCCGACTCTTCGCGAACATGTTCGCCGGTCACACGCTGCTGCTCCTGTTCACCATTGCCAGCTGGTACATGCTGAACGGCATCGGCATCGCCTACTCGGCGGTCTCGTTCGTGATGGTCATCGTGATGACGGCCTTCGAACTCTTCATCCAGGCGGTTCAGGCGTACGTCTTCGTCCTCCTGACCTGCACCTTCATCCAGGGCGCGCTCGCAGAGCACCACTGAGCACGCCGCTTTCGAACCCCAGAGTCGTCCGGTGGCCAACCCCCACCGGTCCGTAAAGAGAAGGAAGAACTGGCATGTCCAACCTTGCTGCTGTCACCGGTGACCTCGGTTCCGTCGGTTACGGTCTTGCGGCCATCGGCCCCGGCGTCGGCGTTGGCATCATCTTCGGTAACGGCACCCAGGCCCTCGCCCGCCAGCCCGAGGCGGCCGGTCTCATCCGCGCCAACCAGATCCTCGGCTTCGCGTTCTGTGAGGCGCTGGCCCTCATCGGTCTCGTCATGCCGTTCGTCTACTAAGACGAGCCCCTGACGACTGACCCTTTCGACGAAAGGCACTGATGTGACATCCGCCCTGGTTTTCCTGGCGGCTGAGGGCGAGAAGGAAAACCCCCTCATCCCGCCGTGGCCGGAAGTTGTCATCGGCCTCATCGCTTTCGTCATCGTCTTCGGCTTCCTCGCCAAGAAGCTCCTCCCGACCATCAACAAGGTTCTGGAAGAGCGCCGCGAGGCCATCGAGGGCGGTATCGAGAAGGCCGAGGCCGCGCAGACCGAGGCCCAGAGCGTGCTTGAGCAGTACAAGGCTCAGCTCGCCGAGGCCCGGCACGAGGCCGCGCGTCTGCGCCAGGAGGCGCAGGAGCAGGGTGCGACGCTCATCGCGGAGATGCGCGCCGAGGGCCAGCGGCAGCGCGAGGAGATCGTCGCCGCCGGTCACACCCAGATCGAGGCCGACCGCAAGGCCGCCTCGTCCGCGCTGCGCCAGGATGTCGGCAAGCTCGCCACCGTTCTGGCCGGCAAGCTCGTCGGCGAGTCCCTCGAGGACCACGCCCGTCAGAGCCGCGTCATCGACCGCTTCCTCGACGAGCTCGAGGAGAAGGCCGAGGCGTCGCGATGAACGGAGCGAGCCGCGAGGCCCTGGCAGCCGCACGCGAGCGTCTCGACGCGCTGACGGACAACACGTCCGTGGACGCGGCGCAGCTCGCCGCCGAGCTGGCGGCCGTCACCGCGCTGCTCCACCGCGAGGTGTCGCTGCGTCGGGTCCTCACCGACCCGGCGCAGGCCGGTGAGGCCAAGGCCGAGCTGGCCCAGCGCCTGCTCGGCAGCCAGGTCAGCGGCCCGGCCGTCGATCTGGTCGCCGGTCTGGTGCGTTCCCGCTGGTCGCAGTCGCGCGACCTGGTGGACGCGCTGGAGCAGCTGGCTGACGCCGCGGACCTGACCGCCGCGCAGCAGGCCGGCACGCTCGACAACGTCGAGGACGAGCTGTTCCGCTTCGGGCGGATCGTCACCTCGAACACCGAGCTGCGCGCCGCACTGACCAGCCGGAAGGCCACCGTGCCGGCCAAGGGCGAGCTGCTGCGCAGCCTGCTCGGCGGTCGTGCGGACGCGGCCACCGAGCGTCTGGTGACGCGCCTTGTGACCGCGCCGCGAGGTCGTAGCCTGGAAGCGGGACTCGAGTCCCTGTCCAAGCTCGCCGCCGCGCGCCGGGACCGCATGGTGGCCGTCGTCACCTCGGCGGTACCGCTGAGCGACCCGCAGAAGCAGCGCCTGGGCGCCGCCCTCGCGAAGCTCTACGGCCGCACGATGCACCTCAACCTCGACGTGGACCCCGAGGTCCTCGGCGGGATCCGGGTGCAGGTCGGTGACGAGGTGATCAACGGCTCGCTCGCGGACCGTATCGAGGACGCCACCCGCCGCATGGCGGGCTAGCAGCAACGCAGTAACTCAATACGCAGTAGTGCTTATGACGGCCCTGGTTGGGCCGTGCAGAGGATTCCTGGGGGTCGCCCCCAGACCCCCAAAGAAACTTCGGGCCCAACAAGGAGAGCAGGGAACCCAGATGGCGGAGCTCACGATCCGGCCGGAGGAGATCCGGGACGCACTGGAGAACTTCGTCCAGTCGTACAAGCCGGACGCGGCCTCGCGCGAGGAGGTCGGTACGGTCAGCCTTGCCGGCGACGGCATCGCGAAGGTCGAGGGCCTTCCCTCGGCCATGGCCAACGAACTGCTGAAGTTCGAGGACGGCACCCTCGGTCTCGCCCTCAACCTCGAGGAGCGCGAGATCGGCTGCGTCGTCCTCGGCGAGTTCAGCGGCATCGAGGAGGGTCAGCCGGTCACGCGTACCGGTGAGGTCCTCTCGGTCGCGGTGGGCGAGGGTTACCTCGGCCGCGTCGTCGACCCGCTCGGCAACCCGATCGACGGCCTCGGCGAGATCGAGACGTCCGGCCGCCGTGCGCTGGAGCTTCAGGCTCCGGGCGTCATGGCCCGTAAGTCGGTGCACGAGCCGATGGAGACCGGCTACAAGGCCGTCGACGCGATGACCCCGATCGGCCGTGGTCAGCGTCAGCTGATCATCGGTGACCGTCAGACCGGCAAGACCGCGCTGGCCGTCGACACGATCATCAACCAGCGTGACAACTGGCGCTCCGGCGACGTGAAGAAGCAGGTCCGCTGCGTCTACGTCGCCATCGGCCAGAAGGGCTCGACCATCGCCTCCGTGCGTGGCGCCCTCGAAGAGGCCGGCGCGCTGGAGTACACGACCATCGTCGCCGCCCCGGCGTCCGACCCGGCCGGCTTCAAGTACCTGGCGCCGTACACCGGTTCGGCCATCGGTCAGCAGTGGATGTACGAGGGCAAGCACGTCCTCATCATCTTCGACGACCTTTCGAAGCAGGCCGACGCCTACCGCGCCGTGTCGCTGCTGCTGCGCCGTCCGCCGGGCCGCGAGGCCTACCCGGGCGACGTCTTCTACCTGCACTCCCGTCTGCTGGAGCGCTGCGCGAAGCTCTCCGACGAGCTGGGCGCCGGCTCGATGACCGGTCTGCCGATCGTCGAGACGAAGGCCAACGACGTCTCGGCGTTCATCCCGACCAACGTCATCTCCATCACCGACGGCCAGTGCTTCCTGGAGTCGGACCTGTTCAACGCCGGTCAGCGCCCCGCGCTGAACGTCGGTATCTCCGTCTCCCGAGTCGGTGGTTCCGCGCAGCACAAGGCGATGCGACAGGTTTCCGGCCGTCTGCGCCTCGACCTCGCCCAGTACCGTGAGCTGGAGGCCTTCGCCGCCTTCGGTTCCGACCTGGACGCCGCGTCGAAGTCCCAGCTGGAGCGCGGTCAGCGCCTGGTCGAGCTGCTCAAGCAGGCTCAGTACCAGCCGATGGCCACCGAGGACCAGGTCGTCTCCATCTGGGCCGGTACCACCGGCAAGATGGACGAGGTGCCGGTCAACGACGTGCGCCGCTTCGAGAAGGAGCTGCTGGAGTACCTGCACCGCAAGGAGCAGGGCCTCATGACCTCCATCAAGGAGGGTGCCAAGATGTCCGAGGACACCCTCATCGCCATTGCCGACGCGATCGCCGAGTTCAAGAAGCAGTTCGAGACCTCGGACGGCAAGCTTCTCGGCGAGGACGCCCCGGCCGCGGCCAAGTGACGTAAGGAAGGGACCTGACTCATGGGAGCCCAGCTCCGGGTCTACAAGCGTCGCATCCGTTCCGTCACCGCGACCAAGAAGATCACCAAGGCGATGGAGATGATCGCCGCCTCGCGTGTCGTCAAGGCGCAGCGCAAGGTGGCGGCGTCGATGCCGTACGCGACCGAGCTCACCCGTGCGGTCACGGCGGTGGGTACCGGTTCGAACACGAAGCACGCGCTGACCACGCAGGCCGAGACGGTCGTGCGGTCCGCGGTGCTGCTCCTGACGAGCGACCGTGGTCTCGCGGGTGCCTTCAACTCCAACGCGATCAAGGCCGCGGAGCAGCTGACGGCGCGCCTCGAGGCGGAGGGCAAGCAGGTCGACACGTACATCGTCGGCCGGCGTGGTCTCGCCCACTACAACTTCCGTGAGCGCAAGGTCGCGGACTCGTGGTCGGGCTTCACGGACGAGCCGACGTACGCGGACGCCAAGAAGGTCGCGGCCCCCCTCATCGAGGCCATCGAGACGGAGACGGCGGACGGCGGTGTGGACGAGATCCACATCGTGTTCACCGAATTCGTGTCGATGATGACGCAGACGGCGCTCGGCGACCGTCTGCTGCCGCTCAGCCTCGAAGAGGTGGCCCAGGAGTCCGCGGCGAAGGACGAGATCCTTCCGCTGTACGACTTCGAGCCGTCGGCGGAGGACGTCCTCGACGCCCTGCTGCCCCGGTATGTCGAGAGCCGCGTGTACAACGCGCTGCTCCAGTCGGCCGCCTCGAAGCACGCCGCCACGCGGCGCGCGATGAAGTCGGCCACCGACAACGCCGGAGAGCTGATCGAGACGCTCTCCCGCCTTGCCAACGCGGCCCGCCAGGCCGAAATCACCCAGGAAATCAGCGAGATCGTCGGTGGCACCGCAGCCCTGGCCGACGCGACCGCGGGGAGTGACAAGTAATGACGACGACAGTTGAGACGGCCGTTGCCACGGGCCGCGTCGCCCGGGTCATCGGCCCGGTCGTCGACGTGGAATTCCCCGTCGACGCCATGCCGGAGATCTACAACGCCCTTCACGTCGAGGTGGCCGACCCGGCCCTCGCCGGCGAGAAGAAGACGCTGACCCTGGAGGTCGCCCAGCACCTGGGTGACGGCCTGGTCCGCACCATCTCCATGCAGCCCACCGACGGCCTGGTCCGCCAGGCCGCGGTCACCGACACCGGTACGGGCATCAGTGTCCCGGTCGGCGACTTCACCAAGGGCAAGGTGTTCAACACCCTCGGTGAGGTGCTGAACGTCGACGAGCAGTACGAGGGCGAGCGCTGGACCATCCACCGCAAGGCCCCGAACTTCGACGAGCTCGAGTCGAAGACCGAGATGTTCGAGACCGGCGTCAAGGTCATCGACCTGCTGACCCCGTACGTCAAGGGCGGCAAGATCGGTCTGTTCGGTGGTGCCGGTGTCGGCAAGACGGTGCTCATCCAGGAGATGATCTACCGCGTCGCCAACAACCACGACGGTGTCTCCGTGTTCGCCGGTGTCGGTGAGCGCACGCGTGAGGGCAACGACCTCATCGAGGAGATGGCCGAGTCGGGCGTCATCGACAAGACCGCCCTGGTCTTCGGTCAGATGGACGAGCCCCCGGGCACCCGTCTGCGCGTGGCCCTTGCCGGTCTGACCATGGCGGAGTACTTCCGCGATGTGCAGAAGCAGGACGTGCTGTTCTTCATCGACAACATCTTCCGCTTCACCCAGGCCGGTTCCGAGGTCTCGACCCTGCTCGGCCGGATGCCCTCCGCGGTGGGTTACCAGCCGAACCTGGCCGACGAGATGGGTCTCCTCCAGGAGCGCATCACCTCGACCCGTGGTCACTCGATCACCTCGATGCAGGCGATCTACGTCCCCGCGGACGACCTGACCGACCCGGCCCCGGCCACCACGTTCGCCCACCTCGACGCGACGACGGTTCTCTCCCGTCCGATCTCCGAAAAGGGCATCTACCCGGCCGTGGACCCGCTGGACTCCACGTCCCGCATCCTGGACCCCCGCTACATCGCGGCGGACCACTACAACACCGCGATGCGCGTCAAGACGGTCCTGCAGAAGTACAAGGACCTTCAGGACATCATCGCGATCCTCGGTATCGACGAGCTGGGCGAGGAGGACAAGCTCACCGTCCACCGCGCCCGTCGCGTGGAGCGCTTCCTGTCCCAGAACACCCACGTCGCCAAGCAGTTCACCGGCGTCGACGGGTCGGACGTCCCGCTGGACGAGTCGATCACCGCGTTCAACGCGATCATCGACGGTGACTACGACCACTTCCCGGAGCAGGCATTCTTCCTGTGCGGTGGTATCGAGGACCTGAAGAAGAACGCGAAGGAGCTGGGCGTCTCCTGACCTGAGGACCGGTCGGTCCTGAGATCTGAGATCCGAGATCTGAGTTCGTGAGAGGGGGCGGGGTCGTCCCGCCCCCTCTTCCACGCCTACTAGACTTGTAACCAACACCCGGCAGACCCGCCGGGTGGTGACCCGAGGAGCCACCTTGGCTGCTGAGCTGCACGTCGCGCTGGTCGCGGCCGACCGAGAGGTCTGGTCCGGCGAGGCCACCCTGGTCGTCGCGCGCACCACGTCCGGCGACATCGGCGTCATGCCCGGTCACCAGCCGCTGCTCGGTGTGCTGGAGTCGGGCCCGGTGACCATCCGTACGAGTGACGGTGGAACGGTCGTCGCCGCGGTGCACGGCGGTTTCATCTCGTTCGCCGACAACAAGCTGTCGCTGCTGGCCGAGATCGCCGAGCTGTCGGACGAGATCGACGTCCAGCGCGCCGAGCGAGAGCTCGAGCGTGCGAAGGCGGAGGGCGATGCCTTCGCCGAGCGCCGCGCGGACGTACGACTGCGTGCGGCGGCGGCGAGCTGAGACAGCTTGCCGTGTGATGACGTCACTCAGCCGCGGTTGGCACCGGAGCGATCCGGAGCCGACCGCGGCTGAGGCAGATCTGGATGTTTTTTCCGTTCCGTTACCTATTTTCGGTACCTAGGAGACGAGGAGGTCGGTGTCGATGGTCCTCGCTCTGACTGTGTGCGGAATCGTCGTGGCCCTGGTGGCGCTGGGGTTGTTCGTCTTCGGCCTGCGCCGCAGACTCATCCAGCGTTCCGGCGGGACCTTCGACTGTTCCCTGCGCTGGGACGTCCCCGAGAAAACGGATACGAGCGGAAAAGGCTGGAGCTACGGGGTAGCCCGCTACAACGGCGACCGCATCGAGTGGTATCGCGTCTTCTCCTACGCCTACCGCCCGCGCCGGGTGCTGGAGCGTGCCTCCATCGAGGTGGCCGGCCGCCGGCTGCCCGAGGGCGAGGAGGAGCTGGCGCTGCTGTCCGACGCGATCATCCTCACCTGTGTGCACCGGGGCACGCGTCTTGAGCTGGCGATGAGCGAAGACGCGCTGACCGGTTTTCTCGCGTGGCTTGAGGCAGCCCCGCCCGGTCAGCGCGTCAATGTGGCGTAACTCTACGAACTTTCCTTACAGGCCGCTGTTGATGGCGCTCACCAGTTCACCGTTGCTGGTGTCGCCGCTGAACTCCCAGAAGAAGGCACCGCCGAGGCCCTGGTTCTTGGCCCAGGTCATCTTTCCGGCGATCGTCGACGGGGTGTCGTAGGACCACCAGTTGGTGCCGCAGTGCGCGTAGGCCGTGCCGGCGATGGTGCCGGTGGCGGGGCAGGAGTTCTTGAGGATCTTGTAGTCCTCGATGCCGGCCTCGTAGGTGCCGGGGGCCGCGCCGGTCGCCGTGCCGCCGGGGGCGGACTGGGTGACGCCGGTCCAGCCGCGGCCGTAGAAGCCGATGCCGAGGAGCAGCTTGGCGGAGGGGACGCCCTTCGCCTTGAGCTTGGCGATCGCGTCGGCGGAGTTGAAGCCCGCGGCCGGGATGCCGGCGTACGAGGTGAGCGGGGAGTGCGGGGCGGTCGGGCCGTCCTTGTCGAAGGCGCCGAAGTAGTCGTACGTCATCACGTTGTACCAGTCGAGGTACTGGGCGGCGCCGCCGTAGTCGGCCGCGTCGAGCTTGCCGCCGGAGGAGCCGTCGGCGGTGATGGCCGCAGTGACCAGGTAGTTCGCGCCGAACTCGGTGCGCAGGGCCTGGGACAGGGTGCGGAACGCGGCCGGGCCGGAGGTGTCACAGGTCAGGCCGCAGGCGTTCGGGTACTCCCAGTCGATGTCGATGCCGTCGAAGACGTCGGCCCAGCGGGGGTCCTCCACGACGGCCTTGCAGGACTTGGCGAACGCGGTGGCGTTGGCCGCGGCCTGGCCGAAGCCGCCGGAGTAGGTCCAGCCGCCGAAGGAGTACAGCACCTTGATGTGCGGGTACTTCGCCTTGAGCTGGCGGAGCTGGTTGAAGTTGCCGCGCAGCGGCTGGTCCCAGGTGTCGGCGGTGCCGCTGACGGACTGGTCGGCGGTGTACGCCTTGTCATAGGCGGCGTAGGTGTCGTCGACGGTGCACTGACCGTTCTTGACGTTGCCGAACGCGTAGTTGATGTGGGTGATCTTCGCGGCGGAGCCGGAGGTCACCAGGTTCTTGACGTGGTAGTTGCGGCCGTAGACGCCCCACTCGGTGAAGTAGCCGAGCTTGACCTTGTCGCCGGTGGGCGGGGGGTCGGTGGTGCCGCCGGTGGTGCGTACGGCGCGGGCGCCGCTGACCGGGCCGGTCTGGTCCGCTGTGTCGCGGGCCTGCACAGTGTAGGAGTAGTCGGTGCCGGCGGTGAGGCCCGTGTCGGTGTACGAGGTGGTCGTCACCGTGGCGACCTTGGTGCCGCCCCGCAGGACGTCGTAGTTCTTGACGCCCTTGTCGTCGGTGGCGGCGCTCCAGGCCAGTTTCACCGAGGTGTTGGTGATCTCGGAGGCGGTGGGGGTGCCCGGTGCGGTGGGGGCCGCGTCGCCGGGGACCGAGGTGCCGTCGCAGCTGCCGCCGTTGAGCTTGCAGTTGGACGGGGAGCCGGTGCCGGCGCCGTTGAAGCCGAAGGAGACGGAGGCGCCTGGGGCCAGCGAGCCGTTCCAGGACTTGTTCTTGGCGGTCCAGTGGGTGCCGGCGGAGGTGACGTCGGCGTCCCAGGCGGAGGTGACGGACGTGCCGGAGGGGAAGTCCCACTCGACGGTCCAGGAGCTGATGGTCGTGGTGCCGGTGTTCTTCACCGTCCACTTGCCCTCGAAGCCGGTGCCCCAGTCGGAGGGCTTGGCGTAGGTGGCGGTGGCGGATGTCGCCGCCTGGGCGGGGCTCGCCAGGCCGACCAGACCGGCCAGCGGGAGCAGCAGGGTCGCGAGACCTGCCACGGCCTTGTGTCTGAAGCGCATGCAGCGCCTCCTCTGTGAAGGAGCGGGGGTGGGGTGTGACTGAGCCTTCACACCCACGGTGCCGCGAGAATAGAAAGGTCTGGACCACAGGTCAATAGGTCTGGACCACTTCGCGGTACGCGGTTTCCGGGCCTTACTGGATCCCCAACTCCTGTGCCAGCACCGCTGCTTGGACCCGGCTGCGCAGTTCCAGCTTGGCCAGCAGACGGCTGACGTGCGTCTTCACCGTCGCCTCCGCCATGTCCAGCCGCTCCGCGATCCCCGCGTTGGACAGCCCCTCGCCGAGGCAGACCAGCACCTCGCGTTCACGCCGGGTCAGCGACTCCAGCACCGCGGGATCGGCCCTCGGTCCCGGCGCCGGGCTCGCGGCGAACTCCGCGATGAGCCGGCGCGTGACGGCCGGCGCCACCACGCCCTCGCCGCGCGCGACCGTACGGACCGCCTCGATCAGGTCCTTCGCCTCGGTGTTCTTCAGCAGGAACCCGGCCGCGCCCGCCCGCAGTGCCCCGAAGACGTACTCGTCGAGGTCGAAGGTGGTCAGCACCAGCACGTCCGCCAGCCCCTCCTCGACCACCTTCCGGGTCGCCGACACCCCGTCGAGCCGTGGCATCTGTACGTCCATCAGCACCACGTCCGGCCGCAGCTCGCGGGCCAGCGCCACCGCCCGCTCCCCGTCGGCCGCCTCGCCGACCACCTCCACGTCGGGCGCGCTGCGCAGGATGAGGACCAGACCGGCGCGGACGGCGGACTGGTCCTCGGCGACGAGGACGCGGATCATGCGGGGTCTCCTTCGGCGGCGGGGAGGGCGGTCATGCGCGGACGGGTGCCATTGCGGACGTGGGGCATGTGCGGACGGGCGTCAGTGCGCACGGTCCTCCTCGGTGACGGGCAGCGAGGCACGGACGGTCCACAGCGGGCCCTCGGGACCGGCCTCGCCCTCGGGACCGGCCGCGAAGGTGCCGCCCAGCAGTGCGGCCCGCTCCCGCATCCCGACCAGCCCCGCCCCGGAACCGGGCGCGCGGGGCCCGTCCCGGTGGCCGTACGGGCTGGTGACCCCGATGTCGAGCAGCCCGTCCCGGCGGGCGAGGGTGACGGTGACCGGACCCGGCGAGGCATGCTTGAGGGCGTTGGTCAGGGACTCCTGGACGATGCGGTAGGCGGCCAGCTCGACCGGGGTGGGCACCTTGCCGTGACCGGCGCGCAGGGTGACGTCGAGGCCGTTGGCGCGAGCCCCCTCGACCAGGTCGCCGAGCCCGTCGAGAGTGGGGGCGGCGGCCGGCTCCCGGTCCCCGCTGCCGTCCCTCAGGATGCCGATCAGCCGCCGCATCTCCGCCAGCCCGTCCACACTGTTCTCCCGGATCACCGCGAGCGCCTCCTTCGAGGTGTCCGGGTCGTCCAGGGAGAGCGCGGCCGTGGAGTGGATGGCGATCGCCGACAGATGGTTGGCGACCATGTCGTGCAGTTCGCGGGCCATCCGGGCGCGTTCGGCGGTGACCGCCTGGGTGCGGTCCATCTCGGCGAGCAGCGCGGTCTGTTCGGCGCGCAGCCGGGCGGCCACGGCGGCGTCGCGATGATTGCGGACGATCAGACCGGTGGACGCCGGCGCGAACGAGACGACTCCGACGGCCACCCCGATCAGCAACGCCTCGGGCACCCGCCAGGCCGCGAACGGTACGACCGTCGCCGCCACCGTCAGCAGCCCGGTGATCCACGGGATCCGCCGGGCCGAGGCGGGCGTGCCGTACAGCACGGCCGCGTACACGAGGTCGGTGAACATGATCAGCGTGACGACGCTGCCCTGGGTGACCGTGTCCAGGGTCAGGGCGGCCGTGCCGGCCAGCAGCGCGGTGCGCGGGGCGGACCGGCGCAGCAGCTCGCAGCCGGCCATCAGCAGCAGCGGCAGCAGGATCGGCCAGCGGCCGTCGAACAGCACGATCGGTTCGTCGGCCGGGCGGACGCCCAGACCGATGCCCCACAGCAGCAGCCCGCCGAGCAGCCCGCCGGTGGCGACGGCCACGTCGAACCGGTGCGGGCGGGGGAGCGGGACGGCCATGAATCCATCCAACACGGCCCGCGCGCCCGCCGCCTTGTGCCCGGGAACGGTTTTCGCACTGCATCTTTCGATGTACCGGAGGTTCGTCACCGGCGACGACGAAGCGGGCCGCCCCGCACGGGAGCCTGAAAGGGTGACCGAGAGGAGCGAACCGTGATCGTCTGGTTGATCGCCGCCTGTGAGATCGGCTTCTGGGTGCTGCTGGCCCTGGGACTGGCCGTCCGCTACCTGCTCAGGTGGCGGCGGACCAGTGTGGTGCTGCTGCTGTGCGAGCCGGTGCTGGAACTCGTCCTGTTCGCCGTGACGGCGGTCGACCTGCGCAACGGCGCGGAACCCGGCTGGGAACACGGCCTGGCGGCGCTGTACATCGGCTACACCGTCGCCTTCGGCCACTACACGATCCGCTGGCTCGACGGCCATGCCGCCCACCGCCTCGGCGGCGCCCCGCCCCCGCCCAGGCCGCCCCGCTACGGCCGCGCCCGCGCCCTGCACGAGGCGAAGCTGTGGCTGCGCGCCCTGTTCGGCGCGGCGGTCGCCCTGGCCCTGCTGCAGTGCGCCGTCTGGTACGTCGGCGACTCCGGCGACGTCAGCTCCCTGCGCTCGTTCCAGGGGACGGCGCTGCGCGTGGTCGGCATCTACGGCCTCATCGCCCTGTCGTACACGGTCTGGCCCCGCAAGGCCCCGGCAGGCGCCGGGACGCAGGAGGACGCGCCCGGCGAGGACCGGACGCCGAGCACCTCCACGGGAAGCCGCTAGCGGGCGCTCAGCGTTCCCCGCCGGGGACCCAGAGGACGTCGCCCACTTCCTTGTTGGCGGTGCGGGCCAGGATGAAGAGCAGGTCCGACAGGCGGTTGAGGTAGGTCGCGGTGAGGGGGTTCATGCTGCCGTTCCCTCCTTCGGCGCCGTGCGCCTCCAGCGCCGCCCAGGTCGAGCGTTCGGCGCGGCGGACCACCGTGCACGCCTGGTGCAGCAGGGCGGCGCCGGGCGTGCCGCCGGGCAGGATGAAGGACCGCAGCTTCTCCAACTCCGCGTTGAAGCGGTCGCAGTCGGCCTCCAGCTTGTCAATGTAGAACTGCTCGACCCGCAGCGGCGGGAAGTCCGGCTTCTCCACCACCGGCGTCGACAGGTCCGCGCCCACGTCGAACAGGTCGTTCTGGACGCGGACGAGGACCTTGACGACGCTCTCGTCGAGCCCGCCCAGGGCGATCGCCGTACCGATGACCGCGTTCGCTTCGTTCGCGTCCGCGTACGCCGCGATGCGCAGATCGGTCTTGCGGACCCGGCTCATGTCGCCGAGGGCCGTGGTGCCCTGGTCGCCGGTCCTGGTGTAGATGCGCGTCAGATTGACCATGCCGCCAATCTAGACCGTCCCCGGCGCCGCGCACCGTGCCGTCCGTCACCGGTGCCGGGCACGGTCCGTGGCCCGCGAAGGAGGGGTCAATCGGCGCGAATCCGGCAGGAATTGACGACGTGATCGGCGTCTCACGCCCTGAGACGTGAAACGCGTTACTAACCGGTCACACAGCGCCTCACGCCCGCTAGTCTCCCGCCGAGAGCCATATGGAGGGGAGTTCGCTCCACCGGTTCGGAATGCGCCGGATGGTTGACGCCGGTGACATCGGACGCCAGAGCGGGCAGGGCTTCTGCAAGCGCTGAAACCGCACAGGCCCCACAGGCCTCACCCCTGCGGGTGAATTCGGTATCGGTTCGCTCACAGACGGCAACCTCTGACCGCTTCACGCAGTCAGACGATGCAACACCGGACATTCACCACCGCGGAGCACGAGACGCACGCTTAGGGGAGCGCTATGCACATCAGGGGCGACCACGTCGAGCTGGCCGTCGGGGGCCGCCTCGACGTCCGCAGCGCGGCGGACGCCCGTACGGTCCTGCACACGGCGGTCGACGACGGCGTCGGCGACCTGGTGCTCGACCTGTCCGAACTCGACTCCTGGGACGCCACCGGACTCGGCGTCATCATGGGCGCCCACCGCCGGGCGGGCCGCTGCGGCCGCCGCCTGGTCCTGCGCGACGTACCACCCCAGATGCAGCGCCTGCTGGTGGCCACCCGACTGCACCGGATCCTCGCGATCGAAGGCGGCATCGGAGTGGAATCCCTCCCGCGCGTGTGAGGCACGTCGGTCGGGGATCGGTGGAAGGTGCGTACACGAGGTGCGCAAACCTCACATCCGCGACGCACGCAATCCTCACCGGACCGTGACGTCTCGGACGGCGCGGCACCCCGGGCTGTCGTAGATACTGTGCGAAGGTTTACGGTTCGTCTGCCCGCGCCCGCAGCCCTCGAGCGGGCACCGGACCAGAAGCGACAGCAAAGTGTGCAGCGAGGCCGGGAGGGGCTGTCTCCACACCACGCTTTTGGGGGGCTTGACCTATGGACCCGACGCACCGGGCACCCGAGGAGTACGGCCGTGAGGCCGACGGCCACGCGCCGCGCCCGCGTCCCTCCAGGGACCCCCTCACCCCCGACTTCGGACAGCACACGCCGGCTCTCGCCCGCACCGTGCGCGTCGTCGCCGGCGAGCACGTCCTCACCGTCAACCCCGTCGACGGCAGCGAGATCGAACTCTCCCCGCCCACCGAGCGACCCGGACGCCCCGCCAAGCACACGGCCGAGGACCGAGCCGAGGCCGACCACGCGGCCCAGCCGCCCGCCCCGGCCGGACCCGCCCAGCCCGAACAGCCGCTCCTGGGCCGCCAGGAGGAGCGCGAGCAACTCGTCCGGCTGCTCGCCCGCGGCCGTTCCGTCCGCCTCACCGGCCCTGCCGGTTCCGGCCGCACGAGCCTGCTGGACCTCGTCGCCGAGGACTGCGAGGACCTCGCGCCCGACGGCGTGGTGCGCCTCACCGGCCACCGCCGCACCGCCGCCGACCTCCTCCAGGACCTCTTCCACATCGTCTACGACGCCCCGCTGCACCGCCCCGACGACGAGGAACTGCTCGCCCTCGTCCGCGAGGTCGGCGCGGTCGTCGTGGTCGACGACCTGGAGTTCGGCGGCGCCGACCTCGACCGGCTGCTCGACGCCACC
>NZ_MUBA01000242.1 GCF_002154575.1 Streptomyces bobili | reverse complement strand
GGTGGTGGGGGTCATCGGCCCGCGCGGCGGCAGGCCGATGACCCCCACCACCCGCACCCTGACGGAAGGCAGCCCCGTGTTCGAGTTCAGCGTGGTCGGCGGCACCACGGCCCGTGAGGTCATCGCCCGCTCCCGTCCCGAGATCGTGCGCGAGGTGCGTTCCACCTACCTCGCCCACGACGACGGCGACTCGGTCAACCCCGACAGCTACTTCCTGCGCTTCCCCGACAAGCCGGACGCCCGCATCATCGCGCTCCCCGCCTACCTCGGCGGCGAGCACGACGTGGCCGGCATCAAGTGGATCGGCTCGTTCCCGCAGAACATCGCCGACGGCATCCCCCGCGCCAGCGCCGCCCTCCTCCTGAACGACTACGCCACCGGCTACCCGTTCGCCCTCCTGGAGGCCTCCCAGATCAGCGCCGCCCGTACGGCCGCCTCCGCGGTCCTGGCCGCCGAGCAGCTGTCCGGCTCCCGCACCGCCGGGCACCTCTCGGTGATCGGCGGCGGCATCATCGCCCGCAACATCCTGGAGTTCTTCGCCGCGCAGGGCTGGGAGTTCGGCGGAGTCACCGTCCACGACAAGGTCCCCGAGTACGCCGAGGCCCTCGCCGCCCACTCCCAGGACCACCTCGGCTACCGCACGTCGACCACCGCGAGCCTCGAAGTCGCCCTGCTCAAGGCCGACATCGTGGTCTTCGCGACGACGGCTTCGGAGCCGTACGTCCTCGACGCGGGCGCGTTCGCCTCCGGCCAGGTCGTCCTGAACATCTCCCTCAGGGACATCGGCCCGGAACTGATCAACGACGCCTACAACGTCGTCGACGACATCGACCACTGTCTGAAGGCCAACACCTCGCCGCACCTCGCGGAACAGAAGTACGGGCACCGCGACTTCATCACCGGCACCCTCGCCCAGCACATCCGCGGCCAGGTGAGCACCGGCACCGACAAGCCGGTCATCTTCTCCCCGTTCGGCCTCGGCGTCCTCGACCTCGCGGTGGGACTGCACGTCTACCGGGAGGCCCGCGCGGCCGGCGAGGCCGTGGCCATCGACGGCTTCTTCGGCGAGACGACCCGCTGGCCGACCCGCCCGCCCCAGCACGGCTGAACCCCCCACACGACGGGGCCCCTGCCAACCTCACCGGCAGGGGCCCGCGCGTGGTCACCGACGCATGGCAAGGGGCCCGTTCCTTTACAGGAACGGGCCCCTATGCTGCGTGGACCTGTGGGGATTTGAACCCCAGACCCCCTCGATGCGAACGACGGACAGGGTGATCGCTGAGGTCTGCTCGGCTGGCCAACCGGTCATCTTGCGCCCGTCGCGGTCGGCTGCGGTCACGGTGGTTGCTGCACTTCGCTGCTGTATTCCAACGGCTCCGGAGGCGCTTGAGTGATGGGCAGAAGGCCTGGTCGCGGACCTGCGCAGGTGCTCATGGTGCCGCTTCGTCGACAAATAGTCCACGGTCGTGCGGCAGACGCAGTCCTGAGGTGGCAGACGTAGGCACCGCTAGTCGTCGGAGCCGGTCGGGCACAGCTATGGCAGACAGGATGCAGTAATGACTACTAGTAATTGACCCATTCCAGCCGCCTATAGACAGAAATGTCAACTGAGACTGTTGGATACCCAGGCAGGTGAATGAAACGAACTAGTTGACAGCATTCAAGGCCAGATGATCACATAGCCTCCCACTGTGTTACGTGAGGGGTTGTAGTGACGCTGGAGCGTTTGTTGGCGCAAGCGCAACGCTTGGACGGTGCGCAACTGGAGATGCTCGGGGAGATGGCCGATGCTTTGCAGCAGCCCTGCGATGTTCGAGTTGATCCTTTTTCCGATCTAGTTAACGGTGCATTCAGCGACTACTTTTTGAATCGCCTGAAGATTCACCATGCAACATCGGAAGAGAAGTTCAAGAAGGCTTCCTTTGAATACGCTTTTATTGCTGCAGCTAGATACGCGGGCGCCTCGGCAAGCAAAACGAAATCGCAAACATTCCAAGGTGCTGATGCCACAGTTGACGGGGTGCGCTGGTCGTTGAAGACTGAGGCATCGGCGAAAATAAGTAAGACCACCATTGTTGTCTCGAAGTTTTCTGAGGCTCGCTGGATTCGCGATTGCGAGACGCCCGGCGATTTCATGCGTGAATGCGTTCCTAGGTTTCTTTCACATCTAGACGAATATGACAGAATCGCTACGCTGCGCGCCTTTTCGGTCGGGCGCGAACTTGTGCGCTACGAGCTCATAGAGATACCGAAAAGCCTCTTGCTGTGCGTGGCCAATCTAACTGAATGGGACTTCACGCCGCGCACGAGGAACGGCGGCAGCTCTGCGCTCGTCAGAGACTCTGGTGGTACTGCCTTCAGGTTGGTCCTCGACGGCAGCGTGGAAAAGGTCACCCTAAGTCGAATTCCGGTCCAAAACTGCCAGTCTCATGCGAGTTGGACGGTGCCCACCATTCCTGAAACTGAGGAATAGTTGGAATGAATAATGCGGCGGAGCGCCGTCTAAATGAATGACGTTCCGCCGTGCAGACATCACACTGGGATGAGATCCAGCTGTACAGGCCGGCTTGAGGGCACGATGTCATCTACTCGCAGGCTTGTTCCAGGTAGTACGACGCTTTCCAGCTCAGGTCGGGCTCCTGTCAACACCCACTCGGCAACGTGTGCCAGCTGGTACGAGATGAGCGGCGGTACTGCGTCGCCGATGTGACGGTACATGTTTGAGACTGCCCGTGCCTTGAAGATGAAGTTCTCTGGAAAGCCCGAGAGAAGGCCAAGCTCGCGCACGGTGCAAAGTCGGTCTTGTTCGGGATGCGAGTACCTTCCGTTTCCGAAGTGTGAGCACTCCCGCTTGATGGTGGGTGAAGGCCTGTCCCACCACAAACGCCCGTAGATGTCGGGGTAGGAACCGAACTTGCCAGCGGCGATCGTCCTTTTCATGGCTGGCGTCAACACGATGTCAGCGTCAGGATGTTCTCGCATGTCGATCCACGATCCGCCATCGCGAGGGGTGGCCTGAAGTCGCCTGAGCGTGGAATCTGCACCGATTGAGGGCGAGACATGCATGGGATCGGCTGAATGGCGTTCGCCTGCCGCCACTTGAGGTAGGTGGCTGATCGCGCGCCGTACGGAGATGGCTTCTGGCGTCACCGTTGAATCACCCCACAGCTCTTCAAGGGTATGGAGCTGCTTGTCCTCGCGGACGGCGATGACCAGCGCGCGCTCACGCTGCTGTGGTAGTCCGAACCTCGTGAGCATGTGAGTGCCGGCGTGGACGCTATAGCGCATGTCCTTCAAATCTGCGCGGAGCTGCTCGAAATGATGTCGAAAGTTTCCCTGCAACATCTCCCGTGCGTTCTCCATCACCAAGATGGAGGGCATCAATTCTGCGACAAACTCTGCTGTCTTTGCAATCAGTGAGTTTCGGGCATCGTCCTCGATATGGTTCTTCGGGTTGGCTCGGGACAAACCCGTGCAAGGCGGGCAAGCGCTGAGTACGTCGAGCTCTCGGCCCTGAAGGCGCAGGTCCAATAGGGACCGAAGCTTTGATCCGGTAAGTGCAGCGATGTCTTCTTCGAACGGCTGAATATGCATATTGGCTGCGTAAGTGTCATTGCACTCTAGCGTCCCTCTGCCGCTGCTGGGCTTGCCCAGCTGGGCGTCAACGGCCCCGACCGGCTCAAAGTCGCCATGTGCATGAAACCCATAGCTCATTCCGCCGGCGCCGCTGAAAAGGTCGGCGAACGTCCATCGTTGCATCCAGCTGTCCCTTCTTTGGCGACTGCAGCAGTCGCGCGCTGCGATCCTAGAGACCTCGTCAACGCTCGATGGGATTCCCATGAGCACACCCATTGTGGCGGGAGCCACTGACATCGCGGCGAGCACTGTCCCCTCATCCGCTCGCAACCATGTCCGGAGGAGCAAGAGACGCCAGTGCTAGCTGGCGACAGATCCTTTGCGGAGTCTACGTTGTGTTGCTGCTTGGGGTGGTTGCCGCGGCAGGCCGAGAGGGCGTCCACAGGTCGGTGGAGTCTTAGATGCAGCTACAGCGCATCAACCGGCGCTTGGTCCATGACGAGACCAAGACCGAGGCACGAGATTTACGTCGCGGCCCTCCAGCGCCGACAGAAGAACGGGAGTGGCCAAGCAAGCGGCCGGCGAACTGTGGTCGAACTCGGACTTCATCTTCACGACCCGCTACGGCACCCCGATCGAACCCCGCAACTTCAACCGCCGGTTCGTCGACCGCTCGACCCGGGCCCGCGTCCGTCAGATCCGACTGCACGACACCCGGCACACGTGCGGTTCGCTCCTCGCGGCGCTCGACGTGCACCCGCGGGTCGCGATGCAGATTCTTCGGCACAGCAAGATCGCGGTGACGATGGAGGTGTACACGCACGTCCCGTCGGAAGCCACGCGTCGGGCACTGCGCAAGCTGGGCAAGCACCTTGGGAAGCAAGATCCGGAGTAGTTGCTGTACTTCGCTGCTGTACGACACCAAAGAACCCCTGCCGGATCTCCCCGGCAGGGGTTCTGAGCTGCGGTGGACCTGTGGGGATTTGAACCCCAGACCCCCTCGATGCGAACGAGGTGCGCTACCAGACTGCGCCACAGGCCCTTGCAACGAGTGAAACTCTAGCATCCCCCTCGGGGTGCTTGGAAATCCGTTCCCCGAGCCCCCGACCACCGCGAATGGGGCGTCACGTGGGGACCGCCCGCCGTCCACTGGTCGGCTCGTCGGCGCTCACTCGTTGGCGGCGCGCGGCCGGTCGCCGTCCTCGTACTGGTCGAACAGCGGCGTGCGGCCCCGCTCTCGGGAGCGCCGGGCCGACGCGGCGCGGCGCGCGTCGGTGCGCTCGCCGCCCTCCGCCCGGCCGGTGTCCCCGTCCGCTTCGTCCTGCGCGTCGTCCGCGGTGTCGTGGCCGGAGCCCGCGTCGGCCGCCTCCTGTTCCGGCGCGACGGAGCTGGACCGGGCCGAGCTCCAGGTGTCCGGTGCCCCGAGGTCCACGTCGGAGGTGGCCCGCGGCGCGACCGGCGCGGTCACGTACGTCGGCAGCGGCACCGGCACCGGGTCCCAACTGTCCCCGTGGCCCGGCCGCCGCTGGCGTTCGCGCTGCTGGTCGACCCATTCGGCGTGGTCGGTCTGCTCGACGAGCGCCCTGCGGTCCGCGGCGAGGGCCACCAGGCCAGGATCGGTTTCGGCCTCGGGGCCCTCGTGCGGCTCCTCTGCGCCGGCGTCGAGGCCGGGGTCGACGGAGGCGGAGGCGCGGGCGGCCGGGGCCGCCGCCCGGCGGCGCGGCTGGCGCTCGCGCAGCCGCTGGGCCGCGACCTCGGCCTGCCTGCGGTCCATCTGGTAGGTGAAGCGGCGGCGCTCCTGGGAGCGCAGGTGGGCGATGTACCCGCTCAGCAGGAGGGCGGGCACGCCGGGCGCCCAGAGGAAGGCGAGTCCGCCGACGGCCGCGACGATCGCACCCAGGGTGAAGGCGAGGAAGAGGACGACGGTGGTGCGCCTGCGGCGCGCGAGGACCTTCATGCGCCGGGCGCGCGCGGCTGCCGCCTGCTCATGCGCCGAAGCGGCGGCGGAGGCCGCCGGCGCGGAGGGCGTGCGCCGCGCGTCGGGCACGCGCTGATGCGCCGGGGCGGCGCCCGCCTGCTGAGCGGGCCTGGAGGCCTGCTCCGCCCTGGATGCCTGCTCGGCCCTGGACGCCTGCTCACGGGCCGCCGCCCTGGCGGACTGCTCACGCGATTCACGGGCGTCACGGGCGTCGCGTGCCGCCTGGGCGACCTGCTCGCGGGTCGACTCCGGGCGGGCTTGCTCGCGTTCCGGGACCGGCGCCTTGACCGTCGCCTTGACCTGCGGACGGGCCGGAGGCATGGCGAAGGCCCGGACGTCCACCGAGTCGGTGGCGCCGTCCGGCACGTCGGCGTCGGGCTCCTCCCCCTCTTCGGCGGAGCGCGCCCGCAGGTCCTTGGCGTACCGGCGCTCCATGCCCGCTCGTCCGGACAGGAGCCGGATGGCGGTGCTGAAGCGTTCGGTCGGACGGGCCTCGTTCAGCTCGTCCTGCCTACGGAGCCACATCGGCACCAAGTAGGCGGCCCAGGCCCCGACGATGATTGCGTAGATGAGGCCGCTGCTGCTCACGCCTCACACGGTAGAGGGGTTTGCGTGAGGCCATCCGCCAATTGAGCCGGTGTGTCGCACGATCTGGCTGATATTTCGAGCTTTTTTTGTGATCGATCCGATCAGCAGGCCGCTGGAGCGGCGAATTCAATGCCCCAGACGGTCATCACCCGATCATTTTCGAACACTTATTCAATTTCCGGGGGCTGCGCGATTCCCGCGGGTGTTCTGCGGGTCACGGGGCGCACCGCGCGGACGGTTGCGCCGCCAGCGGCTCAGCAGTCCCTCCGGCACCTCCTCGGCCGTGAGGGCGAACACGAGATGGTCACGCCAGGCTCCGTCGATGTGGAGATAACGCGGACGCAGGCCCTCCTCGCGGAATCCGAGTTTCTCCACGACCCGGCGGCTGGGCCCGTTCTCGGGCCGAATGCAGACCTCGATGCGGTGCAGTCCGACGGTACGGAAACAGTGGTCCACGACCATCGCCACGGCCGTCGGCATCACCCCGCGGCCGGCCACCGACTCGTCGACCCAGTAGCCGACGTGCCCGGAGCACATGGACCCCCAGGTGATCCCGGCGACCGTCAACTGCCCGACCAGCCGCCCCTGGTACTCGATGACGAACGGCAGCATCCGGCCCGCGTTCGCCTCGGACCGCAGATGGCGGACCATCTGCCGGTAGGTCGGCCGGTGGGTGATCGGTCCGGTGGGCGCGGGCGGCGGGATGGTCGCCTCCCAGGGACGCAGCCAGTCCCGGTTGCGCCGGTTGACCTCGCGCCAGGCACGCTGATCGCGCAGCTTTATCGGCCGCAGGACGATGTCGCCCTCCGCCAGTTCGACGGGCCAGGTCGGGCTGTTCAGCTGGCACCCCCCTGGCCGGCGCCGGGTCTGGTGTGGTCGCCGCCGCGGAGCTGGTCCGCGGCGTGCGCCAGCAGGGGCTCCAGGACGGCCAGTCCGTCCCTGACCCCGCCGGTGGAACCCGGCAGGTTGATGATCAGCGTGCGCTGCGCCACTCCGGCCAGGCCCCGCGACAGCACGGCCGTGGGCACCTTGTCGCGGCCGTACGCCCTGATGGCCTCCGCGATGCCGGGCACCTCGTGGTCGATCACCGCGCGGGTCGCCTCGGGTGTGCGGTCGGTGGGTGAGATACCGGTGCCTCCGGTGGTGACGACCACGTCGTAGCCGGCCGCCACGGCGGCGCGCAGCGCGGCCTCCACCGGGTCGCCGTCGGGCACGACCCGCGGGCCGTCGACGGTGAAGCCGAAGCCCCTGAGGCCGTCGGCGATCAGCGGGCCGCCCCGGTCCTCGTAGACACCGGCCGAGGCGCGGTTGGAGGCGGTCACGACCAGCGCGCGGTACGGAGCGGCGCTCACGGCCGGCTCCAGTCGCCCGACTTGCCGCCCGTCTTCTCCTCGACCCGGACGTCCGTGATGACCGCTCCCTTGTCGACCGCCTTGACCATGTCGATCACGGTGAGCGCGGCGACGGAGACCGCGGTGAGGGCTTCCATCTCGACGCCCGTGCGGTCCGTGGTCCGCACCGTGGCGGTGATCTCCACGGCGTCGTCCGCGACCGACAGGTCCAGTTTCACACCGGAGACCGCCAGGGGGTGACACAACGGGATGAGGTCGGGCGTGCGCTTGGCGCCCATGATGCCGGCGATCCGGGCGGTGGCCAGGGCGTCCCCCTTGGGGACCCCCTCGCCGCGCAGCAGCTCGATCACGCGGGGCGAGACGAGGACACGCCCGCTGGCCCGCGCCGTCCGCGCCGTCACGTCCTTGGCGGAAACGTCGACCATGCGGGCGGCGCCGGCCTCGTCGATGTGCGTCAGTCGGTCCTGCACAGGGGGTCCGGGGGTCTTCCCCCGGGAAGGCACAGTCATGGTGGTGTGGCGCTCCCGGTCCGGGCGTGTGGTGCGCGACACGGTACCCCTATGCGGGGACCCGCGGCGGACCAGGACCGGCTTGCGGTCCTGCACACGTGCGTGCAGGTCAGCCGAGCAGTACGACCTCGACCTCGGTGCCCGGCTCGACGGACTCCACGTCCTCGGGGACGACGATCAGCGAGTCCGCGTGCGCGAGGGCCGCCACCAGGTGGGAGCCGGCGCCGCCGACCGGGCGCACGGTGCCCTCGGCACAGGTCGCGCGCAGGAACTGCCTGCGCCCTTTCGGCGAGGTCAGCGCCTTGTCGGCGGCGAGCGTCGCGCGCGTGGTGGGCCGGTGGACGTCCTCGAGCCCCATGAGGGCGCGGATCGCGGGCCGCACGAACAGCTCGAAGGAGACGTACGACGACACCGGGTTGCCGGGCAGGGCGAGCAGCGGGGTGTGGTCGGGGCCGATGGAGCCGAAGCCCTGGGGCTTGCCGGGCTGCATGGCCAGCTTGCGGAAGTCGATGCCGCTGCCCGCCTCGTCCTCGTCCCCGACGTGCGACAGGGCCTCCTTGACGACGTCGTACGCTCCCACGCTCACGCCGCCGGTGGTGACCACGAGGTCGGCGCGGACCAACTGGTCCTCGATGGTGGACCGGAGCGTCTCCGCGTCGTCGGCGACCGCGCCGACCCGGTAGGCGATGGCTCCGGCGTCGCGGGCGGCGGCGGTGAGGGCGAAGCTGTTGGAGTCGTAGATCTGGCCGCTGCGCAGTTCCTCGCCGGGCTGGACGAGTTCGCTGCCCGTGGACAGGACGACCACGCGCGGGCGCGGGCGTACGCGGGCGGTGCCGCGTCCGATGGCGGCGAGGAGGGCGATCTGCGGCGGGCCGAGGACGGTGCCGGCCTCCAGGGCGCGGTCGCCGGCCCGCACGTCGCTGCCCTTCGCGCGTACGTGCGCGCGGGCCTCGGCGGAGCGGTACACGCGGACCTGCCCCGAGGTCTGTTCGGGGCCGAGACTGCGGGCGCGCATCCCGTGGACCGGGCCCTCGCCGAGGCCTCCGTCGGTCCACTCCACGGGGACGACGGCCTCGGCGCCGGGCGGCAGCGGGGCCCCGGTCATGATCCGGGCGGCCTGCCCCGGCCCGACGTGCAGGAGATCGGCCTGGCCCGCGGCGACGTCTCCGACGACCTCCAGAGCGGCCGGGTACTCCTGGCTCGCGCCCGCGACGTCCGCGACCCGTACCGCGTACCCGTCCATCGAGCTGTTGTCGAAGGGCGGCAGCGAGACCGGCACCATGACGTCCTCGACCAGGACGCACCCCTGGGCATCGGGCAGTTGCAGCTCGATGGGCTCCAGGGGGCGGACGGCGGCGAGGATGTCCTCCAGGTGCTCGTCCACCGACCACAGACGGTCCTGGCCGGTGGTGCGGGGCGCGGCGGTGCTCAAGACTGTTGCATCTCCTCGGTGACGTAACTGCGAAGCCAGGACCGGAAGTCCGGTCCCAGGTCTTCACGTTCGCACGCGAGTCTGACAATGGCACGCAGATAGTCGCCGCGGTCGCCTGTGTCATAGCGGCGGCCCTTGAAGACGACGCCGTGCACCGGGCCGCCGGCCTTCTCGTCCTCGGCGAGCTGCTGGAGGGCGTCGGTGAGCTGGATCTCGCCGCCGCGGCCGGGCTCGGTCCGGCGCAGTATCCCGAAGATGGCGGGGTCCAGGACGTAGCGCCCGATGATCGCGTAGTTCGAGGGGGCGTCCGCCGGGTCCGGCTTCTCCACGAGGCCGGTCACCTTGACGACGTCGCCGTCCGTGGTGCTCTCCACGGCCGCGCAGCCGTAGAGGTGGATCTGCTCGGGGGCGACCTCCATGAGCGCGACGACGCTTCCGCCGTGCTGCTCGCGGACCTCGATCATCCGCTGGAGCAGCGGGTCGCGGGGGTCGATCAGGTCGTCGCCCAGCAGGACGGCGAAGGGTTCCTGCCCGACGTGGGGGGCCGCGCACAGCACCGCGTGCCCGAGCCCTTTGGGGTCGCCCTGTCGCACGTAGTGCATGGTCGCCAGGTCGCTGGACTGCTGGACCTTCTCCAGGCGGGCGGCGTCGCCCTTCTTCTGAAGTGCCGACTCCAGTTCGTAGTTGCGGTCGAAGTGGTCCTCCAGCGGGCGCTTGTTGCGTCCAGTGATCATGAGGACGTCGTCCAGACCGGCGGACACGGCCTCCTCGACCACGTACTGGATCGCGGGCTTGTCCACGACCGGCAGCATCTCCTTGGGAGTTGCCTTGGTCGCCGGCAGGAACCGGGTGCCGAGGCCGGCCGCGGGGATGACAGCCTTGCTGATCCTGGGGTGCGACTGAGTCATGTCGGGAACCTTATCCGGTGGCTTTGTGAGGAAACTGTGGCTCCGGTTAAATAATGATCATATGAGCGTATGGGAATCGCGCGGGAGCCACATGAGCCACACCGAAGGCGGAGCAGAGTCTCACAAACGTATGTTGCGGCGAGAGTTCATCACGGTGAGGAACAGGTTGACGACTGATGACCTGCGAGAAGCCGCCACTTCACTCGCCGGGCAGGCCCTGCGGCTCCCCGAGTTGGCGCGCGCCCGGACCGTTGCGGCGTACGTCTCCGTCGGCAGCGAGCCGGGAACGCTCGCGCTGCTGGACGCGCTGCTCGCGCGGGGCGTGCGCGTCCTGCTCCCCGCGCTGCTGCCCGACAACGACCTCGACTGGGGGGCGTACACCGGTGAGGGCTCTCTCGCGCGGGTCCAACATGGCGGGAAGATGGCCCTGTTCGAGCCCGCGGGCGACCGGCTGGGGCCGGAGGCCGTGACGGACGCCGACGTGGTGCTGCTGCCGGGCCTCGCCGTCGACACGCGCGGCATGCGCCTCGGCCGCGGCGGCGGATCGTACGACCGCGTGCTGGCGCGGCTGGAACGCGCGGGTGCGGATCCCTCGCTGGTGGTGCTGCTCTACGACAGCGAGGTGGTCGCGCACGTCCCGGAGGAGCCGCACGACCGGCCCGTGCACGCCGTCGTCACACCGTCGGGTGTGCGCCGCTTCATGTGAAAGGGGGCCCTCCACGCGCGCGTGGAGGGCCCCCTTTCACCTGTTCACCTGCTCACCTGCTCACCTGCTCACCTGCTCACGGCTTCAGCACCAGGGTGTCGCTCGTGCTGTCGTCGACCGCCTTCTTCTTGAACGGCCAGTCGAGCAGCTCGCCCTTGACCCACTTGTCCGTCTGGTCGGTGTAGTGGGCGCTGAACGCGTGCCCCGAGGCGCCGGTGAGGTTGATCCACTTCGACTTGTCGAGGTCGTCGAGGTTGACCACCATCCGCATCGACGGCACCCACACGACGTCGTAGCCACCCGCGGCGTTCCAGCCGGTCGCGTCGACCGCCGCCTCGCCGCCCCCGAGCTTCCACGGGCCGCGGTTGAGGATGTCCTGGATGATGCCGGGGCCGCTGGTGCCCAGGGTCTGGTTCTTCAGGAACAGGCGGTGCAGCCGGCCCCAGCTCCAGGTGTCGATGTCCTTGCCGAGCTTGGCGGTCAGCTCCCAGCGGGCGTCGATCATGGCCCGCGCGAACAGCTCGCCACGGTCCTTCTCGGCGCCGGGGCGGGTGCCCACCTCGGGCGTCGTCCACCAGTCGCTGTCCGTCTTCTCCATGAGGTTGCGCACGACCTCGAACCAGCGGTCGCCGCCGTCCGGCTGCGCCTGGTCGCCGTCGCGCTGCCCGCACTCGCGGACCTTGTCCTTGTCGTCGACCGGGCCGGTGGTGTCGACCGGGTCGACCCACACGCACTGGCCCTCGACCCGCACTTCCTTGGGCAGCTTGTGGGCGAAGGCCAGCTTGAGGATGTTGCGCCAGACCGCGTTGAAGTAGGCAGCGGCGGCCGAGTCGGCGTCCTGGGTGTAGTCCCAGTCCCGGAGCAGCTCCTGCGCCTCACGGACGTCGGGGTCGTCCAGGTTGATCTTCAGCAGCGCGGGGACGAGCAGCCGCGCGATCTGGCTGTCGTTGTCCAGCTGCATCTGGCGCATGTCGTCGGTGGAGACCTTGCCGCCGCCCTCGATCTTCTTCGTGATCAGGTTGGTGATCCGCTCGCTGCGGGTGCCGTAGCCCCAGTCCGTGGTGAGTGTGTAGGGGTACTTGTCCGGGTCGATCACGGCCTGGTTGGCGGTGACGATGTAGCCGCGCGCCGGGTCGTACTCGTAGGGCAGTTCGTCGAACTTGATGTAAGGCTTCCACTTGTTCTTCGACTCCCAGCCCAGGGTCGGGACCGAGCCGTCGAGGCCCTTCGCGCGCACGGGGATCTTTCCGGGCAGCTGGTAGCCGATGTGGTTCTTGGTGTCGGCGTAGACCAGGTTCTGCGAGGGCACGTCGAACTTCGAGGCCGCCTTGCGGAAGTCGTCCCAGTCGGCCGCCTTGTTCATGGCGAACACGGCGTCCATGGAGGTGCCGGGCTCCAGCGCGGTCCACTTCAGGGCGACCGCGTAGCCGTTCCCGCGGTCGGGGGCGTCGTCGTCGACGGTGGCCTTCTCGCCGACCTTGACCAGTTCGTCGTCGCGGTCGGACAGCAGGGGCATCCCGTCCTCGGTCTCCCGGACGACGATCTTCTTCGCCGCGCCGCCGGCGACCTTGATGGTCTCCTCGCGCTGGCGGAAGGGCTTGACCTTGCCGTCGTAGAGGTAGCCGTCGCCGGAGAGCTTCTCCAGGTAGAGGTCGGTGACGTCGACGCCGGAGTTGGTCATGCCCCAGGAGATGTCGGCGTTGTGGCCGATGACCACACCCGGCATGCCCGCGAAGGTGTAGCCGGAGACGTCGTACCCGCACTTGGCGGAGACGGTGCGGCAGTGCAGGCCCATCTGGTACCAGACGGACGGCAGCGAGGCCGACAGGTGCGGGTCGTTGGCCAGCAGCGGCTTGTTGGTGATGGTGTACTTGCCGCCGACGACCCAGGAGTTGGAGCCGATGCCGTTGCCGTTCACGCCGACCGCTGTGGGCAGGTCGTCCAGGACGTCGTAGAGGCCCGCGAGCTGGCCTTCGATGGCCGAGCCGGACGTATCGTCGGACGAGGTGCCCGAGCCGCCCGTCGTGCCGTCCGAGGAGCCGGCGTCCGAGGAGGAGCTGTCCGAGGAGCCGGAGTCCGAGGAGCCGTCCTGCGACGAGCCCTCCGAGGAGTCATCGGAGCCGTCCTGCTCGAACGTCTTCGTCAGCTCGTCGTACTGGCCCTCCTGCACGATCGGCTTGTTCCGGTCGTACGGGTACTGCGGGTACAGGTCGGCGATCTGCTGCGGGCCGAGGCGGCTGGTCAGCAGGGCGCGGTCGATCTCGTCCTGCATGTTGCCGCGCAGGTCCCAGGCCATCGCCTTCAGCCAGGCGACCGAGTCGACGGGCGTCCACTCGGCGGGCTTGTAGTCGTTGGTGAACCCGAGCGCCGCGTACTCCAGCGAGATGTCCTCGCCGTCCTTGCCCTGGAGATAGGCGTTGACACCCTTGGCGTACGCGTCGAGGTACTTCTTCGTGGGGCCCGACAGCTTCTCTTCGTACTCCTGCTTGGCGATGCGGTCCCAGCCGAGGGTGCGCAGGAACTCGTCGTTGTCGACCTGGCTCTTGCCGAACATCTCCGACAGGCGCCCGGACGTCATGTGACGGCGCACGTCCATCTCGTAGAACCGGTCCTGCGCCTGGACGAAGCCCTGTGCCATGAACAGGTCCTCGTCGGTGGAGGCGTAGATCTGCGGGATGCCGTAGCCGTCCCGCTTCACGTCCACCGGCCCGGACAGGCCGTCGAGCGTGATCGAACCCTTGGTCTGCGGGAAGGAGGCGCGGACGGTACTGATGGACCAGTAGCCGCCGTACGCGATGCCTCCGATGATGGCCAGCACCAGGACAAGCACGAAAAGTCGGGCTTTGCGCCCCTTCTTCCTGCCGGACTTGGCGGGCTTGTCGCCCGTTGAGGCGGTGGTGTTGGGGGGCATCGCTGTCCTTGCTGTCCTAACGCGAGCGGCAGGTCGGGCTATGACTGTGAATGAACGCTGGAGCAACCATAGGCGCAGGGGTCCGGGCCACTTGACGCGGAGTCGGCAACCAGCACGTGTGAATGTTCGATCTTCCACCGGCGAGCGTCAAGAAATCGTCAAGAGTTAGGTAAGGTAACGAAGTAATTGGGTCCGGAGTGCCTCAGCTTCGTGTCCGATGTCCATGCGCCCCGCGTGCGCGTCGCGCACGCCAGTGAAGGGAACCGCCGCTGACTGTCCACCACCTCAACCAGCTCCTGTTCGTCTGCTCGATCGTCCTGCTCGTCGCCGTCGCGGCGGTCCGGATCTCCTCGCGCAGCGGGCTCCCCAGCCTGCTCGTGTATCTGGGCATCGGCGTCCTCATGGGCACGGACGGCATCGGCAACATCCACTTCGACAACGCCGAAATGACCCAGGTCATCGGGTACGCGGCCCTGGTCGTGATCCTGGCCGAGGGCGGCCTCGGCACGAAGTGGAAGGAGATCGAGCCCGCCCTGCCCGCCTCCTCGGTGCTGGCGCTGGTCGGGGTCGCCGTGAGCGTGGGCGTCACCGCCACGGCCGCCCACTACCTGGTCGGGCTGGAGTGGCGGCAGGCGCTCATCATCGGCGCGGTGGTGTCCTCCACGGACGCGGCGGCGGTCTTCTCCGTCCTGCGCAGGATCCCGCTCCCCTCCCGCGTGACGGGCACCCTGGAGGCCGAGTCCGGCTTCAACGACGCCCCGGTCGTCATCCTGGTCGTCTCCTTCTCCACCATCGGCCCCGTCGAGCACTGGTACGTGCTGCTGGGCGAGATAGCGCTGGAACTGGCCATCGGCGCCGCCATCGGCCTCGCGGTCGGCTGGCTGGGCGCCTGGGGGCTGCGGCACGTGGCCCTGCCCGCCTCCGGCCTCTACCCGATCGCCGTGATGGCGATCGCGGTCACGGCGTACGCGGCGGGCGCGCTGGCACACGGCAGCGGCTTCCTCGCCGTGTACCTCGCGTCCATGGTCATGGGCAACGCGAAACTCCCGCACTGGCCCGCCACCCGCGGCTTCGCCGACGGACTCGGCTGGCTCGCCCAGATCGGCATGTTCGTCCTGCTCGGTCTGCTCGTCACCCCGCACGAACTGGGCGACGACGTGCTGCCCGCCCTCATCATCGGCCTGGTGCTGACCATGGTGGCCCGCCCGCTGAGCGTCGTGGTGTGCCTGACGCCGTTCCGCGTGCCCTGGCAGGAGCAGACGCTCATGTCCTGGGCCGGCCTGCGCGGCGCGGTGCCCATCATCCTGGCGACGATCCCCATGGTGAGCGGCATCGAGGGCAGCCACCGGATCTTCAACATCGTCTTCGTCCTGGTCGTCGTCTACACCCTGATCCAGGGGCCGACGCTGCCCTGGCTGGCCCGCAAGCTGCACCTGGGCCAGGACGCCGAGGCCGCCGACCTCGGCATCGAGTCGGCGCCCCTGGAGCGGCTGCGCGGGCATCTGCTGTCGGTGGCGATCCCCGAGGGCTCCAAGATGCACGGCGTCGAGGTCAACGAGCTGCGGCTGCCCGCCGGGGCCGCCGTCACCCTCGTCGTACGCGACGGCACCTCCTTCGTGCCGCTGCCGACGACGGTGCTGCGGCGCGGCGACGAACTCCTGGTCGTCGCCACCGACCCGGTCCGGGACGCGGCGGAGCGGCGGCTGCGCGCCGTCGGGCACGGCGGCAAACTGGCCGACTGGCTGGGCACGGACGGCGCGGACACGCGTTGACGGGCACGCGTTAAGGGCAGGTTTCGTGGTGTTCACACCACCGTCATTCGGAGGCCGTCCCGCCCATGGTGCTCACTTTCACAGGTACGGCGGGCAGTGACCCCTGTACGATGAAGGCACACCTTGATCGAACCAACTCTGTCTGACGCAGAGCTGGCGCGACCGTATGGCGGCCGGAACATCTCCCCCGTGGGCACCGGTATCTACCGCAGTGCGCGCAAGAGGACAGCTCTCGGCGCCGCCCGTACACCCGAGGGATCGCGCTACCAGGCGGCAGAAAGGCACGGGCCGTGGCATCCACGGTCACCTCCGAGCCGTCGAAGGACTCGTCGGCACCGCCCCGCCCGGGGTACGGAAACCTGCTGCGCACGCGCGGCGCCTGGACGTTCCTGCTGCCCGGCTTCGCCGCGCGCCAGCCGTTCGCCATGCTCACCATCTCCATCGTGCTGCTCGTGCAGCACACCACCGGCTCGTACGGCGTCGCGGGCGCCGTCGCGGCCGTCACCGGTGTCTCCATGGCGCTGTGCGCGCCCTGGACCGGCCGCCTCGCCGACCGCTACGGCCAGCGCGCCGTACTGGTCCCCGGCGTCCTGGTGCACTCGCTGTCCGGGCTGGTCCTGACGGCGCTCGCCCTGGGCCACGCCCCGCTGTGGGCGCTGTTCGCGGCGGCCGTGCCCACCGGCGCCTCGGTCCCGCAGGTCGGCCCGATGGTGCGGGCCCGCTGGGGCGTGAAGCTGAAGGGCTCGCCCCTGATGACCACGGCGGCCGCCTTCGAGTCCGTCACGGACGAGCTGACCTTCGTCCTGGGCCCGCTTCTGGCGACCGCCCTGTGCACCGCCGTCAACCCGGCCGCCGGCCTGGTGACGGAAGCCTCGCTGACCCTGATCGGCGGCCTGCTGTTCGCCGCGCAGAGGGGCACCCAGCCCTCGGTCGCCGTCAAGGGGCACGCGCGCGTGGAGCACGCCTCCGCGCTGAGCATCCCCGGCGTGCGCGTGCTGATCGTGGCCTTCCTCGGTATCGGTGCGGTCTTCGGCGGCATGCAGGTCTCGCTGGCCGCGTTCACCGAGTCGATCGGCGAGCCCGGCCTGAACGGCGTCCTGTACGGCACCTTCGCCGCCGGCAACATGATCTCCGGCCTGGTCTGCGGCGCCGTCGCCTGGAAGTCGGCCCCGCAGCAGCGTCTGGTCGTCGGGTACGCGGCGCTGGCCCTGGCCGTGTCCGGCCTGTGGGCGGCGCACTCCGTGCCGGTGCTGGCGGGCCTCGGCCTGCTGGTCGGCATGTGCATCGCGCCCGCGCTGATCACCGGCTACACGCTGGTCGAGGGTCTGGTCCCGGCGGGCGCGCGAACCGAGGCGTTCACCTGGCTCACCGGCGCCGTGGCGCTCGGCCAGGGAGTGGCGGTCACGGCCGCCGGTCAGCTGGAGGACCGCTTCTGGGGTGGCGCCGGTTTCCTGGTGCCGCTGGCCGGTACGGTCCTGGCCCTGGGGACCGTGCTGGCGCTGCGTTCGCGGCTGGTGGCGCGGCCGAAGGGCCGTACTGTCGCACGTGGCGTCGGTCACCGCTTGCCGGTCACGGTGGACTGAAACCCGGGAATGCGTCAGTATGGATCGTCGTTAGCACTCACTGAGTGAGAGTGCCAGGAGGAAGACAAGTGCCGACCTACCAGTACCAGTGCACCGAGTGTGGCGAGGGCCTCGAGGCGGTGCAGAAGTTCACCGACGACGCCCTGACCGAGTGCCCCAACTGCGGTGGCCGCCTGAAGAAGGTGTTCTCCGCCGTCGGCATCGTCTTCAAGGGCTCCGGCTTCTACCGGAACGACAGCCGCGGCTCCTCGTCGAGCAGCTCGCCGGCCGCGTCGCCGGCGAAGTCGTCGACGCCCTCGGGCACGTCGTCGTCTTCGTCTTCGTCGTCCTCCTCGGACTCGAAGCCGTCCAGCTCCGGAACCTCCGCGGGCAGCTCCGCCGCCTAGCAGACTTCCTTCCCGGGACCCCGCCGTCGTACGACGGCGGGGTCCTCGGTGTTCTCCGGCGGTCCCCCGGTGTCTGTGCGCAGCCCAGGAGCCGCCGGGTTCCTGGAGCCGGATCGGACGGGTGAGCGGCGCCCGCTACTGTGCTGGTCATGGCGAACGCAGAGATCGGTGTAATCGGCGGCTCGGGCTTCTACTCGTTCCTGGACGACGTGACCGAGATCCAGGTGGACACCCCGTACGGGCCTCCCAGCGACTCCCTCTTCCTCGGTGACCTCGCCGGCCGGCGAGNNCCGGCACGCTCCTGGTGCCGGATCAGCTGGTCGACCGGACGAAGTCGCGGCCGGGGACGTACTTCGACGGGCTGCCGCTGCCGGACGGCTCGGTGCCCAACGTGGTGCACGTGTCCCTGGCCGACCCCTACTGCTCCACCGGCCGCTCGGCCGCGCTGAAGGCGGCGCGCGGGCGGGAGTGGGAACCGGTGGACGGCGGGACGCTCGTCGTGATCGAGGGGCCGCGGTTCTCCACCCGTGCCGAATCGTTGTGGCACC
>NZ_MUBA01000241.1 GCF_002154575.1 Streptomyces bobili | reverse complement strand
GGGGCGCGCCGGTCCCGTCCGGAGCAGCCCGGCGGCCGGCGGAGGCGGTGGGCGCAGGCGGGGGGGCCGGCTCCCGGTCCGCCGTCGGGTTCCGTCCGGGCCAGGACGGCCCGCCGACCGAGCGGACGGCGGGCCGTCCCGTGGGCGGGCAGGCCGCGCGCCCACGGGACGGCCGGGGCGCCCCCGCCTTCAGCCCAGCAGGCGGGCCAGCACGGCCGCGTGACTGTGCTCGGGCTCCTTCACCGCCGTGAGCAGGGTCACCGGACCGGCGTCCGCCAACTCACGTACACGATCGAGGAGTCCGGCCGCATCCGGCTCGGCCAGCTCCGCCTCGTAACGCCGCGCGAACTCCTCGTACGAGCCCTCGCCCGCGTGGTACCAGCGGCGCAGCTCGTTCGACGGAGTCAGTCCCTTCGGCCACTCGTCGACCCGTGCCGCGTCCTTCGCCAGGCCGCGCGGCCACAGCCGGTCGACCAGGACACGGACCCCGTCCCCCGGCTCGGGCGGGTCGTACACACGGCGGACGCGGACACTCATGGGCGGCCTCTCCACGGGGCGGTCGGTGCTGCCGAGGGTAAGCACGGGCCGCCCGCGCGCGCCGCACGGCTTGACCTGAACGAGGGCGAATCCGCGGGGCCCGGTGCCTAGTCTGATCACGTTTGATCACAGCCACCCCCCCCCCCAGGAGCGCACG
>NZ_MUBA01000240.1 GCF_002154575.1 Streptomyces bobili | reverse complement strand
GGGGCGACCCGCGCAGGGGCGGTGCACCTGGCGTCGATGTGCACGATCACGCGTTGCAGACCGCCGCGCTGCTGCGCCGCAGCCGCCCCGCGGACAAGGAACTCCAGGTGACCGGCCTGGTGCACCCCATCGGCCGGCTGCTGAGTCCGGCCGACGTGACGGGCCGGGCGGGGCACGCCGCCAAGGCCGTACGGGCGCTGCTCGGTGAGCGGGTGGCGCGGCTGGTGCGGCGGCATCCCTGGCACGGGCCGGCCGCCGACGACGACCTGGCAAGGCTCCGGCAGGCCGACGAGGACGGTCGGGTCGCCGGCTTCGACGCGGGGGTGCTGGAGGACTGGCGGACCGTGCTGGAACTGGTGGCGGCCCGCAACTCACGGCTGGGGGCCGTCGACTGACGGCCCCTCACCTAGGGCGCGCCCCGTCACCACTTGCCGGGCGCGTAGTCCTTGAGGAAGACGCCGTACAGGTCCTCGCCCGACTCGCCGCGCACGACGGGGTCGTAGACGCGGGCCGCGCCGTCGACCAGGTCGAGCGGGGCGTGGAAGCCCTCCTCGGCCAGGCGGAGCTTGTCGTAGTGCGGGCGCTCGTCGGTGATCCAGCCCGTGTCGACCGAGGTCATGAGGATGCCGTCGGACTGGAACATCTCCTGGGCGCTGGTCCGCGTGACCATGTTCATCGCGGCCTTGGCCGCGTTGGTGTTCGGGTGTCCCGCGCCCTTGTAGCCGCGGCCGAAGACGCCTTCCATCGCCGACACGTTCACCACGTAGGCGCGCCCGGCCGAGGCCTTGCGCGCCGCCTCGGCCATGGCCGGGCGGAGCTTGCTGATCAGGATGAACGGCGCCGTGTAGTTGCACAGCTGGGTCTCCAGCAGCTCCACCGGGGAGATCTGCTCGATGGTCTGCACCCAGGTGTTGGTGTCGACGACGTCGGGGACCAGACCGCCCGCGTCAATGGCGGTGCCGTCCAGGTGCCGGGCGATGCTGGCGTTGCCGGCGACCAGGGCGAGGTCGGCTACCTGCTGCGCGTCCAGGCCGCTGGTGCCCAGCGGCAGCGCGGCGATGCCGTCGACCGCCCCGGAGTTGAAGGCGCCGATGACGTGGTGGGCGGGCAGTTCGCCGGCCGGCAGGGGGGCGCTCTCGCCGTCGACCAGGGCGGCGTAGGCGGAGGGCAGCCGTCGTACGGTCTGCGTCGCGTTGTTGATCAGGATGTCGAGCGGGCCCTGCGCGGCGACCTGGTCGGCCAGCGCCACGGCCTGGGCCGGGTCGCGCAGGTCGATGCCGACGACCTCCAGGCGGTGGATCCAGTCCGCCGCGTCGTCCATCGCCTTGAAGCGGCGGATCGCGTCCTTCGGGAACCGGGTGGTGATCGTCGTGTGGGCGCCGTCGCGCAGCAGCCGCAGCGCGATGTACATGCCGATCTTGGCCCGGCCGCCGGTGAGCAGCGCGCGCTTGCCGGTGAGGTCGGTGCGGGCGTCGCGGCGGGCGCGGTTCTCGGCGGCGCAGTCCGGGCAGAGCTGGTGGTAGAAGTAGTCGACCTCGACGTAGCGCGCCTTGCAGGTGTAGCAGGAGCGGGGGCGCTGGAGTATCCCCGCGATCCGCGCCTCCTCGGTGACCGAGGAGGAGGGCAGGACGCCTTCCGTCTCGTCGTCGATGCGCTGGGCGGAGCCGGTCGCGGTGGCCTCCGTGACCGCCTTGTCGTGGGCGGTCTTGGCGGCCCGGCGCTCCTGGCGGCGGCGCTGCTTGACCGAGCGGTAGATGCCGGCGGTGGCCCGGCGCACGGCGATCGCGTCGGGGTGGTCGACGTCGATCTTGTCGAGTTCCTCCAGCACGGCGAGGCAGAGCGCCAGCCGCTCGGGGTCGATGCCGGGCCCGTACACGACCTCACCCATGGTCGCCGAGCCGTCCTCTGTCACCGTCATCGCGCTGCCGTTTCCCTGCTGCCCCGTGCGGCGCTCCGACCGCGCTCGCTTTCGAACCGGGAATTCTACGGAGCGCCGGGGCACACCTCCAAACCCGCGTGGGTCAAGAGCCGCAGGCCGTGATGAGCGTCTCCACCTCCGCGGTCAGCGCCCGTGCGAACCGGTCGAGATCGGGGACCGCCTCGGCGTCCGCGACCAGGCCGAAGTGGACCCGGCCCCGGTAGGTCGAGACGGCCACCGCCAGGGACTGGCCGCGGGCGAGCGGGGCGTAGGGGAAGACCTCGGTGACCGGGTTCCCGGCGAGTTTCAGGCCGAAGCTCGGCAGCGGGACGCTGGTGACGAGGATGTCGAACCAGAGCCGGGCGGCCTGGCTGACCAGGGGGCCGCCGAGGCGGTGGCCGAGGGCGGGGACGTGGTCGGCGAGCAGGGCGACGGCGCCCGCTCCGCGGCCGGGTCCGGCGTCCTTGTTGCGGTTCATGGCCGTCCGGACCGCCGCGAGCCGGCCGAGCGGGTCGGGGTCGTCGACGGGAAGCCGCATCAGATACCCGGAGAGCCGGTTGCCCTGCGGGTGGGCGGTGCGCGGGCGGCGCTTGGAGACCGGGATGAGGGCGCGCGGGGTCACGCCCGCGCTGCCGTCACCGCGCTCGTCGAGCCAGGTGCGCAGGGCTCCGGCGACGACCGCGATCAGTACGTCGTTGACGGTGCCGCCGACCACCTTGCGCACCCGGTGCACGTCGTCGAGGTCGACGACGACGCCGGCGGTGCGGCGGGTACCGGTGGGCCCGGCGGTGAGGGCGCCGGTGGAACGCATGCCGAGGGTGTGGACGGCGACGGAGGCCCCGATGTCGAGGGCGCGGCCCACGTCGGACACGGCGCCGGACAGGGCACCACGCAGCAGGCCGGGCAGTGCGCGCACGTCGGGGAACCGGCCGCCGGCCGGTGGCGCCGGGCGGGGCCGGGGCGCGGGCAGGTCCATGGGGTCCAGGACGGCGGCGGCGAGCGTCAGTGCGCGCAGGCCGTCAGCGAGGGCGTGGTGGAACTTGAACAGGACGGCGAAGCCGTCGCCCTCCTCGGCCGGCAGGACGTGCGCCTCCCACGGGGGCCGGCCACGCTCCAGCGGGCGCTCCATGAGGCGCCCGGCCGCCGCCTGGTAGTCGGCGGTGGGCGGGTGCAGACGGACGTGGTGCAGCGGATCGAACTCCGGGTCGGGCTCGCGCACCGCGCCGCCGAAGGAGAGCGGCCCGGTGAACGGCGCCCACACGTCGCGGATGCGCATGCGCAGGCCGGGGACGGCGGCCGCCCGGCCGGCGAGCAGGTCGGCGGCGTGGGCGGCGGCGGTCGGCGAGGGCGCGGCGAAGACACCCAGCGCACCGAGGTGCATCGGGTTCTCGGGGGACTCGATGTTCCAGAACGCCAGGTCGAGGGGTGCGAGCGGATCAGCAGTCACGGGCTTGCCTCGCGTCGACGGAGAGTGAGCCAGTAGTCAACCCCCTCGGCACGATTACGGTCAAGTACGATCAGGCTACGCACAGTTAACAACGGATTAAGTATCGACCGAAAAGAGCATTCCGCTGGAAAGCGGCATCGATCGGGACACTCCCCTCACGAGACTCGCTGCCCCTTGCCCAGGGCGATCACACCCGCCTTCGACACCGAGTACAGCTCCGCGTCCCGCTCCGGGTTCACACCGATCGTCGCGCCCGGCGGCACCTCGACGTTCTTGTCCAGGATCGCCCCGCGCACCACGGCGCCCCGTCCGATGTGGACGTTGTCGTGCAGGATCGAGCCCTGCACGACCGCCCCCGGATCGACCAGGACGCCCGGCGACAGCACCGACCGGGTGACCTGGCCCCGGATGAGGCAGCCCGCACTGATGATCGACTCGCCGGCGATGCCGCCCGCGTTGAAGCGCGCCGGGGAGAGCTGGCCCGAGTGGGTGTAGATGGGCCAGCTCCGGTTGTACAGGTTGAAGGCGGGCCGCTCGGCGATCAGGTCCATGTGGGCGTCGTAGTACGCGTCGAGCGTGCCCACGTCCCGCCAGTAGCCCTGGTCCCGCGTCGTCTCGCCGGGCACGTGGTTCTCGCTGAAGTCGTACAGCTGGGCCTCACCGCGGTCGGTGAGCTGAGGCAGGATCGAGCCGCCCATGTCGTGCACGGACCGCTCGTCCTCGGCGTCCCGCTGGAGCGCCTCGATGAGGGCCTTGGTGGTGAAGATGTAGTTGCCCATGGAGGCGAACACGCACTCCGGGTCGTCCGCGAGACCCGGCGGCTCGGCCGGCTTCTCCAGGAACCGCTCCACCGTCTGCCCGTCCGAGCCCGGCGTGATCACACCGAAGGAGGCGGACTCGGTGCGCGGCACCCGGATGCCGGCCACCGTCACCCCCGCACCGCTGTCGATGTGCTGGGCGAGCATCTGGCGCGGGTCCATGCGGTACACGTGGTCGGCGCCGAACACCGCCACGTACTCGGGCCGCTCGTCGTAGATGAGGTTGAGCGACTGGAGGATGGCGTCGGCACTGCCCAGGTACCAGCGCGGGCCGAGGCGCTGCTGGGCCGGGACCGGGGTGACGTAGTTGCCGAGCAGGCTCGACATCCGCCAGGTGGTAGTGATGTGCCGGTCCAGCGAGTGCGACTTGTACTGCGTCAGGACGCAGATGCGCAGGATGTCGGCGTTGACGAGGTTGGACAGCACGAAGTCGACGAGACGGTACGTCCCGCCGAAGGTGACCGCCGGCTTGGCGCGGTCCGCGGTGAGGGGCATCAGGCGTTTGCCCTCGCCACCCGCCAGCACGATTCCGAGGACCGAAGGTCCACCACGACGCATGGCCGCTCCCCTCACCCAGATCTGTGATCCATTGCTGCCCCCGCCGGGGGCGCACTACGCCTGTTTGAGGGTGTCCTCGTACAGTCGGACGGTTCGCCGGGCGACCGCGTCCCAGCCGAACTCCTCCACCGCGCGCACCCGGCCGGCCTCGCCCATGCGGCGGGCGGTGCCGGGATCGCCCAGCACCGTGTCGAGTGCCCGCGTGAGACCGGCCTCGAAGGCGCGGGCTCCCTCGTCGCCCTCCTCCACGGGGACCAGCAGCCCGGTCGCGCCGTCCTGGACGACCTCCGGGATGCCGCCGACCCGGGAGGCCACGACGGGCGTGCCGCAGGCCATCGCCTCCAGGTTGACGATGCCGAGGGGCTCGTACACCGAGGGGCAGGCGAAGACGGCCGCGTGGGTGAGGAGCTGGATGACCTCCGGACGCGGCAGCATCCTCGGGATCCAGTGCACGCCGTCCCGGGCCCGGCTCAGCTCCGCGAACAGCTCACGGAACTCGCGGTCGATCTCGGGGGTGTCGGGCGCGCCCGCGCACAGCACGACCTGGGCCGCCGGGTCGATGTCCCGGACGGCGCGCAGCAGGTGCGGGACGCCCTTCTGGCGGGTGATGCGGCCGACGAACAGCACGTACGGGCGGGCCGGGTCGACGCCGATCCGGTTGAGGGCGTCGGTGCGGTGGTCGGGCCGGTACAGGGCGGTGTCGATGCCGTTGTGCACGACGTGGACCCGGTCGGCGTCCAGCTTCGGATAGCAGGCGAGGATGTCCTCGCGCATCGCGCCGGACACGGCGATCACCGCGTCGGCGGCCTCCACGGCGGTCCGCTCGGCCCAGCTCGACAGGCGGTACCCGCCGCCGAGCTGCTCGGCCTTCCA
>NZ_MUBA01000024.1 GCF_002154575.1 Streptomyces bobili | reverse complement strand
GCACACGAACACCCCTGCCCGGACGGCGGGCAGGCACTCGGCGCGGTCGTGGACGCGGCCACCCGCGCCACCGGCCCGGACACACCGCACACCCTCGCCCAGGCGCGCGCCGCCTTCGGGGTGGTCGCCGCTCTGAACGACGTCGAACTTCCCGACGGCATGGCACCCGGTGTGGCCCGCATGCTCGCGCAGTACGTCGTCGACCAGCACCGGTACCTCGGCTCCGACGACGAGGCCGTCCTTCCCGCCGTTCCCGCCGAGTCGACCCGGCCGAACGAGAAGGGCTGGACGACCTACGGTCGATTCCTCGCCCCCGGCGAGGCGCATGCCGACTTCGAGCACGCCCGGCCCTACACGCGGGACAAGGCCGACCCGAGGGGTCTCATCGCCGAACTCGCCAAGGATCCCCAGGCGTTCGCGATCCTGTACGCCGCCGAGCGCGCATGGTTCGCCTACTACCTGGAACGGCTCGACGGGCAGGGCACCGACCCCGCATACCAACCGAAGCCGACCAAGTACTACCCCTCGCCTCGGACGACCTGGATCCACTACGACCTGGAGCACATGGCGGACCGGATCGGCGTCCTGATGGGCTACCGGTCCCTGTATGCCCGCAACGGCACCATCCCCGACCTCACCGCTTTCGACGCGGCCGTACGCCGTCACACCCCCGGCGTCTACCTGGCGGATGAGCGGCAGCTGACCAGCCGGCCGCCGATGGCCTCCATCGCCGCGCGCAAGCCCTCGGGCCGGGGGGACGAGAACCTCATGGACGCCCGGCACCAGCTCGACACCGTGCTGGACGCCTGGGCGGCGGCCCGTCGGATTCCGGCGGCACGCGCCGCCTCCCTGCGGCAGATCATCGACAACCGCTACGTGTGGGTGCTCCAGACGACCAGATGACGTCGGGCCGTCAGCCGACGGCCTTCACCTCTGTGCAGCCCCGCTGCTCCGCCTGAGCCCGGACGAACGCGTCCAGCAGCGCTCGCTGCTTCGCCGCGTCGACGCCGGGGATGCCGTCGGAGGAGTCGAACGCGAAGTGGGCGGCTTCACCACCGCAGCGGGCACTCGCCGCCAGCGTCGGGGCGAAGGATGCGTTCTCGGTCACGAGGCGATCGCTCCAGTCACCGAACCAGGCGACGAAGTTCATCCTTTTGGTGTCGCCGTCGGTGAGGTCGTCCCCCAGACTGACGTCGCAACGGCCGGTCGGCGCCCCGTCGTTGAGCTGGGCGTCGAGCCTCCAGCGCGTCGGATCCGGCAGCCCGGCGTCGGCCAGCCAGCCACAGGGAGTGTCACGGGCGGCTGAGAGCGGAACCCTCTTCGGCTTGTCCTTCTCGGGGTCGACCGGGCTGACCCCCTTCGGCGCCTTCAGCGGCCGCGCACCGCATCTCAGTTGCTCCGAGGCGGAGTTGACGAAGGCGACGGCCACCTCGTAGGAGGCGGGCCGGCGCCAGGAGGCGCGCTGGCCGATCCGGGCACTGACCAGCATCTTGCGCTGCCGACCGTCCGCGTCCTTCCCCAGAGTGGGGCAGGGCAGCAGGAAATCCAGCTCGCCATAGCGGCCGATGAACCCGGGCAGCCCCTCGGGCATCGCCATCTGCGGGCCGAACCCGCTCTTCGGGAAGAGCCACAGGAACTCGCGGTCCTGGTCGTCTCGCAACGTGTAGGCACGGAGGTTGAGCAGCGGCCAGTCGTTACGGCCGTCCTCCGAGACGGTGACCTCGCACCGGTAGTCGCCCAGCTCCTCCACCCCGCCCGAGGCGGTGTCCGTCACCCCCGCGTCCTCGGGAAGCAGGTCGCGTACGGCGTCGCCGGGCAGCGCCCCGTCGCAGGCCGTGCGGATCGTCCACCATTCGTCGACGTACGGCCGGGCGATCCAGCCGGCCAGGCCGAGTACCAGCACGGCCGTTATCGACACCTTGATCCAGCGCCGCATCCTCGCCCCCGTAGCGCGTCGGCAGACGAAGCCCGGCCGGCGGCCGCACCGGGCCGCGGGCTCCGGGCTTCCGGTTCCTGGCCGGGACCTTATCGGCTGCCGCGCCGGTCCCCGGGGGCGGGGGCGGAGGTCAGCGGGCCTCGGCCGCGCGCACCTGCTCCGGCGTCGGGGCCGTACCGCCGAGATGGGCCGGCATCCACCAGGTGTCGTTCGCGTCCTTGGGGCGGACCGGGTAGGCGCGCTGGGCGGCCTCCAGCAGCTCCTGGACCCGCTCGCGCACCTGACGGGTGATCGCGCCCGCGTACTTGTCGCGGGACGCTTCGAGCGCCTCGCCGACCCGCATGGTGATCGGGGTGTGGCTGCGCTTGAAGTTGCGCGGGTGGCCCTTGGTCCACAGCCGCTGTGTCCCCCACACGGCCATCGGCACGAGCGGCACGCCCGCCTCCTGGGCCAGGCGCGCGGCGCCGGACTTGAAGGTCTTCAGCGTGAACGACTCCGAGATGGTGGCCTCGGGGAAGACGCCGACGATTTCACCGGAGCGCAGCGAGTCCAGGGCGTGGGCGTAGGCGGCCTCGCCCTGCTTGCGGTCCACCGGGATGTGCTTCATGCCGCGCATCAGCGGGCCGGAGACCTTGTGGCGGAAGACGGACTCCTTCGCCATGAAACGAACGAGACGTTTCTGCGGGAGCGCCGCGAGGCCGTTGAAGATGAAGTCGAGGTAGCTGATGTGGTTGCTCACCAGCACGGCTCCACCCGAGCGCGGGATGTTCTCCGACCCCTGGCAGTCGATCTTGAGGTCCCACACCTTGAACAGTGTCTGTGCGAGGCCGACGACGGGGCGGTAGACAAGCTCTGCCATGGGCGAGGCGAACCCTTCCTGATCTCTGCCCGGGAGCGGCTCCCCGGCGGCAAAGTTACGCAGCCGTAGGTTTACGGCATCTCGCAGATCGTGCCCGAAGAACGGCCGGGTAGCCAGTCTTCGCGCCCGTCAACCGCGAGATTCTCGTCACGTCCGCTCCCTTGATCCACCTGGGGCTTTAGCTCGCCTTTACTACGCTCGTACCGTCACCCGTCGTACGAGCAGGTACATCTCGCAGCCCAGGCAGTACCCGAAAGCGGCATTGAGGAACGCCGCCGCGAGCGCCGCCCCGGTCGCCGCCAGCCCCAACCAGTCGGCGCCCAGGGCGAAACCGAGCAGACCCACACCCGCGAAGGCCAGCCCCACCGCCTGCGCGAACCGCGGCGGCTGCGGCGCCTCGAACGCGGTGGGCGGCCCGAGCCTCGGGCGGACGGCCACCCGGAACGCCCAGCCGTAGGGCGAGCGGCCGACCCCGCCGGCCGCGCCGAGCGCGAACGCCAGCGTCTGCCACGCCAGCAGCCACGGGTTCCCGGTGATCAGCACGACCGCCAGTACGACGGTCGTGACGGCCGCCCCGAACCGCGGCCCTCTCGCATCAATGTCCATGAATCAAGCATTCCGTATGGGAGACGCCAGGGGGAGCCGGGAATCTTTGCAGTCTGGTGAATGCTTGTGCGGATGATGAACGGACTCATGGTGTGCGTGGCGGTGCTCGCGATGGCGAGCGCCTACGGAGTGGTGCACCGACGGCGGAGCGGGAGGGTGCGCGTGCGCGGGCGCGACGACGGACAGCGGCTCGGGGCCGACCGGCTGGGTGGTGAACTGGGCGAGCGGGCGACGCTCGTGCAGTTCTCCAGCGCCTTCTGCGCGCCCTGCCGGGCGACCCGCCGGATACTCGGCGAGGTGGCGGACCTGGTCCCCGGTGTCACCCACATCGAGATCGACGCGGAGGCGCGCCTCGACCTCGTCCGGGAACTCGCCGTCCTCAAGACCCCGACCGTGCTGGTCCTGGACGCCGACGGCCACGTCGTGCGCCGGGCCAGCGGACAGCCCCGCAAGGCCGATGTGATCGCGGCCCTGGGTGAGGCGGTGTGAGTCCGTGCCGCCGACGGTGAGCCGGCTCCCGGATACCGGAACGCGCTTGACTGCACGCGCCACCTATCGTCAGCCTGACTGTATGCCTGAGGAACTCCTTCTCCACGGACGGGCGCACGTCGACCTCGTCCGTACCGCGAGCGCGCGCTGTCCGGGCCGTTGAGCAGCCACGCATCCGCTTCTCACCCCCGGCAGAAGGACCAGGACGACCTCATGACGGCCACGCCCGATCTCGGTACCCCTCAGCTCGCCTCCCCCGACCTGCTGCGCTCGGTCTTCCGCCGCCACGCGGCCGGCGTGGCCGTGATCACGGCTCCCGGCGACGGCGGGCCGGTCGGTTTCACCGCCACGTCCCTCACCTCCGTCTCCGCCGAGCCGCCGATGCTGTCCTTCGGCATCGGCACCGGCGCCTCCAGCTGGCCTGCGGTCTCCGCGGCCGGCCATGTCGGCGTGCACATACTCGGCGACCACCAGCGGGAGCTGGCCGCGACCTTCGCGCGCAGCGGCGCCGACCGGTTCGGCGCGCCGACGTCCTGGCGTGCGGGCCCCGAGGGCGTTCCGGTGCTGGACGACGTGCTGGCCTGGCTGGTGTGCCGGGTCGTCGCGCGCGTGCCCGCGGGCGACCATCGGATCGTGCTGGCCGAGGTCGTCCTGGGCGACCCCGCGGGCACCGGCCGGCCGCTGCTCTACCACCAGGGGCGTTTCACCGCTCTGCGGGATTGATCACTGTCCGGCGCTCCTGCGGGGGCCCGCGCATTCCGATTACGCTGCGTTGCGGAGGTCACAGTTCAAAGCGCTTGCTTAGCGGGCAGGAACTGGGTGTACTGACGAGTAATATTTCGTTCGGGGCGCAGGCCGCCCCGATCGGGATCGGCCGCTTGTGGCGCCTATGCTGCCTGAAAGAAGGCAGCCAGAACTGACGATGCAGTAGGAGAGCCGGCGTGAGCTTGAGGATCGTTGTCACTGTGAAGTACGTGCCCGACGCCACTGGCGACCGGCACTTCGCCGATGACCTGACCGTCGACCGGGACGACGTGGACGGTCTGCTCTCCGAGCTCGACGAGTACGCGGTCGAGCAGGCGCTGCAGATCTCCGAGAACTCCGACGACGACGTGGAGATCACCGTCCTGACGGTGGGCCCCGAGGACGCCAAGGACGCGCTCCGCAAGGCCCTGTCCATGGGCGCCGACAAGGCGATCCACGTCGAGGACGACGATCTGCACGGCACCGACGCCATCGGCACCTCGCTGGTGCTGGCCAAGGCGATCGAGAAGGCCGGCTACGACCTGGTCATCTCCGGCATGGCCTCCACCGACGGCACCGCCGGTGTGGTTCCGGCCCTGGTCGCCGAGCGCCTGGGCGTCCCGCAGGTCACCCTGCTCTCCGAGGTCTCCGTCGAGGACGGCACCGTCAAGGGCCGCCGCGACGGCGACGCCGCCTCCGAGCAGCTGGAGGCCTCCCTGCCGGCCGTCGTGTCGGTCACCGACCAGTCGGGCGAGGCGCGTTACCCGTCCTTCAAGGGCATCATGGCCGCCAAGAAGAAGCCGGTTCAGTCCTGGGACCTGTCCGACCTCGACATCGAGGCGGAGGAGGTCGGCCTGGACGGTGCCTGGACCAAGGTCGAGTCCGCGACCGCGCGTCCGGCCCGCACCGCCGGCACGATCGTCAAGGACGAGGGCGAGGGCGGCAAGCAGCTCGCCGAGTTCCTCGCGGGCCAGAAGTTCATCTAAAGGCCCTTCGCCGACCGCCCCTCAACTTCGTTTCGCAGGAGAGCATTCCCATGGCTGAAGTTCTCGTCTACGTCGACCACGTGGACGGTGCCGTCCGCAAGCCCACCCTGGAGCTGCTGACCCTGGCCCGCCGTATCGGCGAGCCCGTCGCCGTGGCCCTGGGCAGCGGCGCCGCCGACACCGCCGCCGTCCTCGCCGAGCACGGTGCGGTCAAGGTCCTCACGCACGACGCCTCCGAGTACGCCGACTACCTCGTCGTACCGAAGGTGGACGCCCTCCAGGCCGCCGTCGAGGCCGTCTCCCCGGCTGCGGTGCTGGTGTCCTCCTCCGCGGAGGGCAAGGAGATCGCCGCCCGCCTCGCGCTGCGCACCGGCTCCGGCATCATCACCGACGCCGTCGACCTCGAGGCCGGTGACGAGGGCCCGGTGGCCACCCAGTCGGTGTTCGCCGCCTCCTTCACCACCACCTCCCGTGTCGTCAAGGGCACCCCGGTCATCACCGTCAAGCCCAACAGTGCCGCCGTCGAGCCCGCTCCGGCCGCCGGCGCGGTCGAGGCCCTCGCGGTGACCTTCTCCGCCCAGGCGACCGGCACCAAGGTCACCGGCCGCACCCCGCGCGAGTCGACCGGGCGTCCGGAGCTGACCGAGGCCGCGATCGTCGTCTCCGGCGGCCGTGGCGTCAACGGCGCGGAGAACTTCGCGATCATCGAGGCCCTCGCCGACTCGCTCGGCGCGGCCGTCGGCGCCTCGCGTGCCGCGGTGGACGCCGGCTGGTACCCGCACACCAACCAGGTCGGCCAGACCGGCAAGTCCGTCTCGCCGCAGCTCTACATCGCCAACGGCATCTCCGGCGCCATCCAGCACCGCGCCGGCATGCAGACCTCGAAGACGATCGTGGCCGTCAACAAGGACGCCGAGGCCCCGATCTTCGACCTCGTCGACTACGGCGTCGTCGGCGACCTCTTCGACGTCGTCCCCCAGCTCACCGAGGAGATCAACACCCGCAAGGGCTGATCCCCGAGCGCCGCTGTACGAGGCCCCCGTGACCGAGCCGGTCACGGGGGCCTCGGCCTGTCCCGTCGTCATCTCATCCCAGGCTCACCGAGGCGCACACCGGCAGATGGTCGCTGGCGTACCGGCCGTCCAGCGAGAAGGTGTCGACCCACGTCCTGCGGACCGTGATCCCCGGCGTCGCCAGGATCCAGTCGATGCGGTCCCCGCCCGGCTGCGGACCCCGGTAGGCGTGGAACGTCCCGTACGCCGGGCCGCGCCGCTCCGCCGTGTCCCAGGTGTCGACGAGGCCGCCGCCGAGCAGGGTGTCGTGGATCGCGCTGCGGTGCGCGGCGGCGTTGAAGTCGCCGGTCACCAGCAGGGGCAGGTCGGGATCGAACGCGGCGAGCCGCTCGACGATCATCGCGGCGGCGCGTTCACGGGCGTACTGGCCGGCGTTGTCGAGGTGGGTGTTGACGAGGCAGAACTGCCGCCCGGCCGCCTTGAGATCGCGGAACCGGACCCAGGTGACCATGCGGGGATGGGCCCCGCCCCACGTGTTGGAGCCGCGTACGGCCGGGGTGTCGGAGAGCCAGAAGTGGGCGTGCTCGGCCGGGGCGAGCCGCCGGGTGTCGTAGAAGACGGCCATCGACTCCTCGTCGCCCCCGCCGCGTCCGGTGCCGATCCAGTCGTAGTGGGGTCCCAGATCGGCCTGGATGTCGCGCAGCTGGGGTGGTTCGCCCTCCTGCGTGCCGATGACGTGGGGTGCCGCCGCGCGCAGCAGGGCGCGCATCACCGGACGGCGGGCCGCCCAGCTGTGGGGTTCCTTCGTGCTGGGGAACCGGAGGTTGTAGGTCATGACGTCCAGGTCCGGGACGACGGCGGCCTCTCTGATCGACTTGCCTTCGGCCGGGGAGACCCGGACGGCCGAAGAGGCCCGGAGGGTGCCGATCAGGGGAACGCCGACGGCGGCGGCCGCCACGGTCCTCAGTCCCGTGCGCCGCGTGAGTCCTGTGCTGTCCGCCAAGTGGCCCCCTTTCACCCTCGTACGCCAGGGTGATTGTACGAACGTGCGAACGGAAGGGGGCCTCGCGGCGGCAGGGGCCGGAGAGAGGGAAGGGAAGGCGCGAGGGCCCAGGGCGTGGACAGGGTGTTGACCCACGAGAAGCCCACGGTTAGCTTCATTCAACGGATTGTTGATTCCGTACAGCGGAAAACAGAAGGGTGTGGGAATGGGTCAGGGTCAGCAGGAGACGGTGTCGACGAGCCTCGCGGGTGCCGTAAGCGAGGAGATCAGCGCCTCCCTCGCCCCGGTCGACGCCGAACTCGAACGCCGCTACCCCGGCGACCCCGGCACCCGCCAGCCCGTCCACACCGTCTACGTCCCCGCTGACGCCTTCGCCGCCGGCACCCTCCGCTCCTGGGGCGACCGGGCCCTCGCCGCCCTCGACGAACACGCCCCGGACGCCGCGTCGTTCGCCGCCGTCCTCGGCCTGTCCGGTGAACTCGCCGAGCCCGTGTACGCGCGCGTGCGCGCCAAGCTGGAACGCGAGCCGGTCGAGGACCTGCGCGTCGACTTCGAGGACGGCTACGGCCCCCGCCCGGACGCCGAGGAGGACGAGGCGGCGGCCCGCGCCGCCCGGCTGATCGCCGAGGCGTACGCCGACGGCACGGCCGCCCCCTACATGGGCATCCGCATGAAGTGCATGGAGGCCGCCGTCCGCGACCGGGGCATCCGCACCCTGGACATCTTCCTCACCGGCCTGATGGAGGCCGGCGGCCTGCCCGACGGGCTGGTGCTCACCCTGCCGAAGGTGACCTACCCCGAGCAGGTCACCGCGATGGTCCGGCTCCTGGAGGCCTTCGAGAAGACGCGCGGACTCGCTCCCGGCCGGCTCGGCTTCGAGATCCAGATCGAGACCAGCCAGGCCATCCTCGCCGCCGACGGCACCGCCACCGTCGCCCGCATGATCCAGGCCGCCGAAGGCCGCGCCACCGGCCTGCACTACGGCACCTTCGACTACAGCGCCTGCCTCGGTGTCTCCGCCGCACACCAGGCCAGTGACCACCCGGCCGCCGACCACGCCAAGGCCGTCATGCAGGTCGCCGCCGCCGGCACCGGCGTACGCGTCTGCGACGGCTCCACGAACGTCCTGCCGGTCGGCCCCACCGGCCAGGTCCACGACGCCTGGCGCCTGCACTACGGCCTCACCCGCCGTGCCCTCGCCCGCGCCTACTACCAGGGCTGGGACATGCACCCCGGCCACATCCCGACCCGCTACGCGGCGGTCTTCGCCTTCTACCGCGAGGGGTTCGCGCAGGCGGCGGAACGGCTCTCCCGGTACGCCAACCGGGCCGGCGGCGACGTGATGGACGAGCCGGCGACCGCCAAGGCCCTCGGCGGCTACCTGCTGCGCGGCCTGGACTGCGGCGCTCTCGACGCGGCCGAGGTGACCGACGCGACCGGGCTCACGCGGGCCGCTCTGGAGGGCTTCGCGGCCCCCCGCCGGGGCGACCTGACGGCCTCCGGGCAGTAACGCCGGAAAGCGCGAGGGCCGGCCGGAGCGTGAGCTGCTCCGGCCGGCCGTCGGCGTTCAGTCCCGGCTACTGCTCGGGAAAGGTGTACGGAGTGGTGATGATCTCCATCCCGTGCCCGGCGGGATCCATGAAGTACAGGCCCCGGCCGCCGTGGTGGTGGTTGATCTCACCCGGCTGCTTCCCGTGCGGATCGGCGAAGTAGGTGATCCCGGCTTCGCTGATCCGCGCGAACGCCGCGTCGAACTCCTCGTCGGAGACGAGGAACGCGTAGTGCTGCATGGTGATGGACTCCGCCGGGACGGTGGCGAAGTCGAGGGTGACGCCGTTGCTGGTGTCGACCGGGATGAACGGGCCCCACTCGGCCCCGACTTCGAGTCCCAGGATGTGGGCGAGGAACTCGGCGGACTCCCGGTTGTCACGGGAGTGGACGATCGTGTGGTTCAGCTCTACAGACATGTGTGGAATGCCTCCGTAAGGCAAACTCACGGGCACCTCCATGCCTCACCCAGTCGGTGACCGACACGCGATGCCGTGTGATGATCCTAACGGACGCGGAGGTGCTCCAGTCCGGAACGCGTCACCATCTTCTCCTTCGCGAACAGCTGGGTACCGCGCGCGCAGAGCCGCGCGTCGGCCCTGGCGCGGACGCAGAACTCCTCCGGCGTCACGCCGAACATCCGCCTCAACTCGGTGGAGACCGTGAGAAGTTCGCTGATCAGGGCGTGCTGTCCCGGATGGCTGCGCGGCACTCCGTCCCCGTTGTGCAGGACCCCGTGACGGTTGACGTACGCGAACACCCCGGAGAGGGTCCCGCCGTCGCCGAGTTCGACGCGTACCGACCGTTCGGGCAGTCGGACCCGGTCGAAGTTCGGCTCGGTGGCGTCGACGACGGCGAGCTGCTCGGCGTCCAGCCAGATGACGAACAACTCCCGTGTGACACCGGGCGCGCGGACGGGGGACGCGGACACGTAACCCAGGATGCTCACATGCGCCGACACGCCCACGTCGATGCCCGTGACCCGGGTCCGGACCATGGGGACCGGCGAGGTGAGGCCGAACTCGGCCATCTTGTGCCGCAGTTGACCGGGGCAGGCGTTGGAGCCGACGGCCAGGAGGGGGGTCCGGTCCGGGAACGTCAGGCGGTCCAGCGGCAACAGCCGGTCCCCGTCCAGCAGTCCGGACTCCGCCGGCCAGACGCCGGGGTACATCAGCGGGTGGTCGCGCGGGGCGTCGGCCAGGCCCAGCGCCTCCAGCGTGCGGTCCTCCTCGGGCTGTTCCACGCCGGGCTCAGTCCGCCGGGGGCAGCTCGCCCGAGCCGCGGGTGATGAGCCGGGTGGGCAGTTCGATGCGCTCGGGCGCGATCTGAGTGCCGTCCAGCTGCCGGAACAGCCGGTCAGCGGCGGTACGGCCGATGGCGGCGGCGTCCTGTGCGACCACCGTGACGCCCGGCTGGAGGAGGTCGGCCAGCTCCAGGTCGTCGAAGGCCACGAGGGCGACAGCGCGGCTCTGCTCCGCGAGCACCCGGATCACGGTGACCGTCACCCGGTTGTTGCCGGAGAAGACGGCGGTGACCGGCGAGGGCCCGGACAGCATCTGCTCGGCGGCCCGGCGGACCCGCCAGGGATCGGTGGCGCCCAGGGACGTCCAGGCGTCCTCGACGGCTATCCCCGCGTCCTCCATCGCCGCCCGGTAGCCCCGCAGCCGCTCGGCCGCGGTGTGGATGCGGGGCATGTCCCCGATGAAGCCGATCCTGCGGTGCCCGTGCGCCACGAGGTGGGCGACGCCCGCCCTGGCCCCGCCGAAGTTGTCCGACAGCACGCAGTCGGCGTCGATCCGCCCGGCGGGCCGGTCCACGAACACCGTCGCCACGCCCGCCCTGATCTCCGGTTCCAGATAGCGGTGGTCGTCACCGGCCGGGATGACGACGAGGCCGTCCACCCGGCGCGCGCACAGGGCCAGCGCCAGCTCCTGTTCCCGGTCGGGGTCCTCGGCGCTGGAGCCGTTGATGAGCAGCGCGCCGTGTGCCCGCGCCACCTCCTCCACGGCCCGGCTGAGGGGGCCGTAGAACGGGTCGGCGAGGTCTTCGAGGACCAGGCCGACCGTGGCGGTGCGGCCCTTGCGCAGGACGCGCGCGCTGTCGTTGCGGCGGAAGCCGAGCGCGTCGATGGCCTCCTGGACGCGCCGCTCCGTCTCCGGCGTGACCCCCGGCTCGCCGTTCACCACGCGGGAGACGGTCTTCAGCCCGACCCCGGCGCGGGCCGCCACATCCTTCATGGTGGGACGATTGCCGTAGCGGTTCGCGGCGATGCCGACTGCGCGGCGGGGCGTCTCGGGCACGGTGCGGGTCCTGTCCTGTGGTCCATGGCGACGCCGGCGGTGCTTGCGTCCGTGGAGGCGGGTGAGGATGTGCCGACGAGCATAGGGCCTGGACAACGTTGTCAGATGCGGGAGAGACTGTCCACCGCAATCCCGGCCCACGTCCCCACCGCTGGACCGGCCAGCCCTTTTCTCGATGGTTGACGGGGAGAACCGAGACTGATGCACACCGACCTCGTGGCCGCACTGGACATCGGCGGCACCAAGATCGCCGGCGCGCTCGTGGACGGCGACGGCGCGATCCTGGTCCGCGCCCAGCGGCCCACGCCCGCCCAGCAGGACGGCGGCACCGTGATGCGGGCCGTCGAGGAGGTGCTCGGGGACCTGGCGGCCTCGCCGCTGTGGGGGCGTGCCCGCGCCCTCGGCATCGGCAGTGCAGGCCCGGTGGACGCCTCCGCCGGCACGGTGAGCCCCGTCAACGTGCCAGGCTGGCGGGACTATCCGCTGGTCGAGCGGGTACGGGCGGCCACCGGGAACCTCCCCGTCGAGCTGATCGGCGACGGTGTGGCGATCACCGCCGCCGAGCACTGGCAGGGCGCTGCCCGCGGCCATGACAACGCCCTGTGCATGGTGGTGTCCACCGGCGTCGGCGGCGGTCTGGTCCTGGGCGGCCGGCTGCACCCCGGCCCCACCGGCAACGCCGGGCACATCGGCCACATCAGCGTCGATCTCGACGGCGACCCGTGCCCGTGCGGGGCGCGCGGCTGCGTGGAACGCATCGCCAGCGGGCCGAACATCGCCCGGCGCGCCCTGGAGAAGGGCTGGCTGCCCGGCCCGGACGGCGACACCTCCGCCGCCGCCGTGGCCGCCGCGGCCCGTGCGGGTCACCCCGTCGCGGTGGCCTCCTTCGAGCGGGCGGCGCAGGCCCTGGCCGCCGGTATCGCCGCCACCGCGACCCTCGTCGAGATCGACATCGCGGTGATCGGCGGCGGTGTGGGCAAGGCGGGCGACGTCCTGTTCACGCCCCTGCGGCGGTCCCTCGCCGACTACGCCACCCTGTCCTTCGTGCGGAACCTGGCCGTGGTGCCCGCGCAGATGAGTACCGACGCCGGCCTGGTGGGGGCGGCCGCCGCGGCGCTGGCGAGCGGGCCGGAGGTGACGGCGGCCGGGGTCTGAGCGGAGCCTGGGACGGCCTGTCCGCAGGAACGTTCCCTCGCCAGGGAGTGCGGTCCGCTCCGCGGTGTGTCGCGGCCGGTGCGTGACCTCACGCGGGCTGCGCAGTTGATCCGGGCATGAAGAAGCGCAGCATGCTCGCCATCGCCTCCCTCGCCACCGGTTTCGTCGTCGCGGCGATCACCCCCTCGCACGGTCACGGCGGTGAGGACCTCGACGGACTGAACGTGGGGGACACCCTCAGCACCCTCGACCACACGATCGCCAGCGAGAGCCTCGCGGTCGACGAGAACGCCCTGGGCCAGAACGACTGACGGATTCCGCCCGACCGACGGTTTCCCCACCCGGCCGCGGCGCCGGTCCCCACCCGCCGGGACCGGCGCCGCGGCGTTCGCGCGCCCTCAACGGGAGCCGGTTTCCGTGGCAGGGTGGAGCGGGCAGGCCACAGGGGCCGGCAGCAGAGGGGGAAACGTGACCGTCGTCTGGATCAACGGCGCGTTCGGTGCGGGAAAGACGACCACCGCACGGGAACTGATCGACCTGATCCCGAACAGCACGCTCTTCGACCCCGAAGTCGTCGGGGCGGCGCTCCCGCAGCTGCTGCCGCCGAAACGACTCGCCGAGGTCGGCGACTTCCAGGACCTGCCGATCTGGCGCCGGCTCGTGATCGACACCGCGGCGGCGCTCCTCGGGGAGCTGGGCGGCACCCTCGTCGTCCCCATGACCCTGCTGCGCCAGGAGTACCGCGACGAGATCTTCGGTGGCCTCGCCGCCCGCCGGATCGCCGTCCAGCATGTGCTGCTGGCCCCGGCGGAAACGATCCTGCGCCAGCGAATAGCCGAGCGGGAACTCCCGCCCGACCTCCCCGACGCCGAGATACGGGTGCGGCAGTGGTCGTACGACCACATCGAGCCGTACCGCGCCGCCCTCGCCGGCTGGCTCACCGCGGACGCCCACCCGGTCGACTCGAGCGACCTCACGCCGTACCAGACCGCCGTGCGCATCGCGGAGGCCGTCGGCAGCGGGTCGGTGGGCGCCTGCGACATCGTGCAGACCCCCGAGCCGACCGCCGAGACGGTGGCCGCCGGGGTGCTGCTCTTCGACGAGCGGGACCGCGTCCTGCTCGTCGACCCGACCTACAAGCCCGGCTGGGAGTTCCCCGGCGGGGTCGTGGAGCGGGGCGAGGCGCCCGCGCGCGCGGGCATGCGCGAGGTCGAGGAGGAGACCGGCGTCCGGCTGGACGACGTACCCCGGCTGCTCGTCGTCGACTGGGAGCGGCCGATGCCTCCCGGATACGGCGGCCTGCGCCTGCTCTTCGACGGTGGCCGGCTCGACTCCGCGGCGGCCAAGGGCCTGCTCCTGCCCGGCCCCGAACTGCGCGGCTGGCGCTTCGTCACCGAGGAGGAGGCCGCCGCCCTGCTGCCCCCGGTCCGCTACGAGCGGCTGCGCTGGGCACTGCGGGCGCGTGAGCGGGGCGCCGCGCTCTATCTGGAGGCCGGGGTTCCCCTCGGCTGAGGCGGTGAGGCGGTGAGGCGGTGAGGCGGTGAGGCGCGGGGCCGGGGCATGATCCTCACCCTCAGGGCGTGGGGCGGTGGCTGTCAGCCGCTTCGCGCAGTGCGGCGGACGCCCGCCGGGTCAGTGGGGCGCCGTGGCCGAAGCAGGCCACGTCCGCGTCGAGTGCGGCGAGCCGGTGGAGCGCGGTGACGGTCAGGTTCCGGTCCAGGTTGAACACGCCCGGCATCACCGACCCGTCGACGGGGGAGGCGGCCACGGTGTCCCCCGTGAACAGCACGCCGGGGCCGGCAGATGGAGGGCGATGCTGCCGTCCGTATGACCGGGGACGTGGACCACGCGCGCTCCGCCGCCGAAGGCGAGGACATCGCCGTCGGCCAACCCCCTGATCCGTGCGGGAGGTTCGACCTCACGCACGGGCAGGTGCCGTAACGCGGCGGCGTGCAACGGGCGCTCCCACTCCTCCAACACCGGTTCCGGAGCCGGGACCTCGCGGCGCAGTACCGCCGCGTCCGCGGCGTGCGCCAGCACCTGCGCCCCGGTCAGGGCCGCCAGTTCGGCCGCCCCGCCCGCGTGGTCCTCGTGGAAGTGGGTGAGCACCACCCGCCTTACGGCCGCCGGATCGTGCCCCAGGGCGGTGACCGCGTCGGCGATCGCGTGGCCGGAGCCGGGTGGCCCGGCGTCGACGAGCGTCAACTCGTCGGCGTCGTGCCAGAGATAGGCCTGGCCGACCGGGAAACGCAGCAGGTGCAGCCGGGGGAGGAGCGCGATGACGTCCATGGGACGACCGTAGAGAGGGCCCCGCCCGCCGGGCGAGGCCCTCTGCCGAGAGCAGAGCGCGCGGCTCAGCTCGCCGCGTACGTGCGCAGGAACAGCGCCTCCGCCACCGAAAGGCGCTCCAGTTCCTCCGGGGAGACGCTCTCGTTGACCGCGTGGATCTGGGCCTCCGGCTCGCTCAGGCCGATCAGGAGGATCTCGGCGCGCGGGTAGAGCGCCGCGAGGGTGTTGCACAGCGGGATGGAGCCGCCCTGGCCGGCGTACTGCATCTCCTGGCCGGGATAGGCCACCGCCATCGCCTCGGCCATCGCCGCGTACGCCGGGCTGGTGGTGTCGGCGCTGAACGGCTGGCCCTGACCGATCTGCTCGGTCTGGACCCGCGCCCCCCAGGGCGTGTGCGCCTCCAGGTGAGCTTCGAGCAGCTTCGTCGCCTCCGCCGCGTCCACACCCGGCGGCACCCGCAGGCTGATCAGCGCACGGGCACTCGACTGCACCGACGGGGTCGCGCCCACGACCGGCGGGCAGTCGATGCCGAGGACGGTGACCGCGGGACGGGCCCAGATCCGGTCGGCGACCGTGCCGGAACCGATCAGGGTGACGCCGTCGAGGACCTTGGCGTCCTTGCGGAACTGCTCCTCGTCGTACTGGAGCCCCTCCCACGCCGGGGCGTCGGTCAGGCCGTCCACCGTCGTCGAGCCGTCCTCCGCGCGCAGCGAGTCCAGTACGCGGATCAGCGCACCCAGCGCGTCGGGGGCGGCGCCGCCGAACTGGCCGGAGTGCAGATTGCCCGCCAGGGTGTCGATCCGCACCCGCATCATGGTCATGCCGCGCAGCGTGGAGGTGACGGTGGGCAGACCGACCCGGAAGTTGCCCGCGTCGCCGATCACGATGGTGTCGGCGGCGAGCAGTTCCGGGTGTTCCTCGGCGTACCGCTCCAAACCGCCCGTGCCCTGCTCCTCCGAGCCCTCGACGATCACCTTCACATGGACCGGCACCCCGCCGTTCGCCTTCAGGGCGCGCAGGGCCAGCAGGTGCATGATGAAGCCGCCCTTGCAGTCGGCGGTGCCCCGCCCGAACCAGCGGCCGTCGCGCTCGGTCAGCTCGAAGGGCGGCGTGACCCAGCCGGCCTCGTCCAGCGGCGGCTGCACGTCGTAGTGCGCGTACAGCAGAACCGTTTTCGCGCCCTCGGGCCCCGGCAGGAAGCCGTACACCGACTGCGTGCCGTCCGGCGTGTCGAGGAGGGCCACGTCCTCGAAGCCCTCGGTGCGCAGGGCGGCGACTATCCAGTTCGCCGCGGCCTCGCTCTCGGTGCGTGGGAACTGGTCGAAGTCCGCCACCGACTTGAACGCCACCAGTTCGGTGAGCTCCGCCTTCGCCGTGGGCATCAGCGAGGCGACGGTCTCGGCGACCGGATTCGACGACATGGGCACGCTCCTTGTGGGTGCGACGTTGTACTGATGGGTGTTGCCGATCCTCCCACAGCCGACCGTGGCGATCTCGGTCGTAGGATGCGGGGGACAGGTGCGGCAGGCGGCTTGATCGGGAGCAGTAGACCATCGTGAGCAGCGAGAACTCTTCGGCGGACGACGTGCAGCAGGTGTGGGACGTCGTCGTGGTGGGCGCGGGACCCGCGGGGGCTTCGGCCGCCTATGCGGCGGCGGTCGCGGGGCGGCGCGTCCTGTTGCTGGAGAAGGCGGAGCTGCCCCGCTACAAAACGTGCGGCGGCGGCATCATCGGTCCCTCCCGTGACTCCCTCCCACCGGGCTTCGAGCTGCCCTTCCAGGACCGGGTGCACGCGGTGACGTTCTCCAACAACGGACGTTTCACCCGCACCCGCCGTTCACGGCAGATGCTGTTCGGGCTGATCAACCGGCCCGAGTTCGACCAGCAGCTCGTCGAGCACGCCCAGAAGGCCGGCGCCGAACTGCGCACCGGCGCCACGGTCACGCGGGTCGAACAGCACGGCTCGGCCGTGCCCGACCGGCGCACGGTCGCGGTCGTCCTCCAGGGCGGCGAGGCCGTGCTGGCGCGGGCGGTCATCGGCGCCGACGGCAGCGCGAGCCGCATAGGGGCGCACGTCGGCGTGAAGCTCGACCAGGTCGATCTCGGCCTGGAGGCGGAGATCCCGGTGCCCGAGACGGTCGCCGAGGACTGGAAGGGCAGGGTTCTCATCGACTGGGGCCCGATGCCCGGCAGTTACGGCTGGGTGTTCCCCAAGGGGGACACGCTGACGGTCGGGGTGATCTCCGCGCGCGGCGAGGGCGCCGCCACCAAGCGGTACCTGGAGGACTTCATCGGCCGGCTGGGCCTCGCCGGCTTCGAACCGAGCATCTCCTCCGGCCACCTGACCCGCTGCCGCGCCGACGACTCGCCGCTCTCGCGCGGGCGGGTGCTGGTGTGCGGGGACGCCGCGGGCCTGTTGGAGCCGTGGACCCGCGAGGGGATCTCCTTCGCGCTGCGCTCGGGCCGGCTCGCCGGCGAGTGGGCGGTCCGCATCGCGGAGGCGCACGACGCGGTGGACGCCCGCCGGCAGGCCCTCAACTACGCCTTCGCGATCAAGGCGGGCCTCGGCGTGGAGATGAGCGTGGGCAAGCGGATGCTGGCCCTCTTCGAGCGGCGTCCGGGCCTGTTCCACGCGGCTCTCACCGGCGTGCGCCCGGCCTGGCGTGCGTTCACGGACATCACCCGCGGCCGGACCACCCTCGGCGAACTCGTGCGCTCGCACCCGCTCGCCCAGCGTGCCCTCAACGCGGTGGACCGGCGGCAGGCAGCCGCGGCGGCGAGCACGGACACCGGTGCAGGTGCAGGCGCAGGCACGAGCGTCGGTGCGGACAAGGACGGGGCCGAGGAGGCCGGTTCCTGAGGCGCCGCTTCTTGAGCCGCCGCCCGCCCGGCTCCCGTGACGGACGACGGGGCCGGTCACCGGCGTGTCCGGCCGCCATGGTGAGCGGGCCGGACGGCACGGATCACCGGCTCTGGGTGACGGTGATCCGGAACACCGGGTGGTCCGGGGCGATGCGGCGCAGGTCCGCGTCCGGGGAGTCGGGGCCGACTCCGTTGAAGAAGACGCCGACCTCCGCCTTCCAGCGCTTGAGGTAGGCGCGCAGCAGCGGCACCTTCTCGTCGTCGCCGACCTCGGCCGCGGTGAACTCGTCGACCTTTCTGCCGAGGCGCAGTTCGCCGCCGCCGACCGCGCGCATGTTGTGCGTCCACTGGACGTGTCCGCGCGGCGCCACGAGGTACTGTCCGCCGTCGACCGTCAGCAGGTTCACGGGCGTGGTCCGCCACTGACCGCTCTTGCGGCCGCGCACCGCCAGGACCCTGGAGCCCCACACGCTCAGCCCGCGGCGGGTCAGCCAGGCCACGGCCCGGTTGAAGACATTGACGGTGAACCAGCCGGGCTTCTTGACGTGGGCGGCGGACATGGATGCCTCCTGGGCGGTAAGTGTGAGCACTGCTCTCGCTCTGGGAAGAAGTCTGCACGCATCGACGTCCCAAAGCAAGAGCACCGATCTCGTTTTAGTTCGCCGCTCTTGATTGTGTGCACTGCTCCCGTCTCGTGGGACACTGGGGCCATGAGCAGCACCACCCAAGGGGCCCGCGCCCGCGCCCGGATCGAAATCACCGCCGCCATCAAGGAGGAGGCCCGCCGGCAGCTCGCCGCCGAGGGGGCCGCCAAGCTCTCCCTGCGGGGTGTCGCCCGCCGACTGGGCATGGTCTCCTCCGCGTTGTACCGCTACTTCCCGAGCCGCGACGACCTGCTCACCGCCCTCATCATCGACGCTTACGACTCCCTCGGCGAGAGCGCGGAGGCCGCGCACTCCGCCGTCGCGGACGCCGAGCCCGTCCGGCGCTGGGTCGCGGTCTGCGAGGCCGTACGCGGCTGGGCGCTGGCGCATCCGCACGAGTACGCCCTGATCTACGGCACGCCGGTGCCCGGCTACAACGCGCCGCGGACGACCGTCCCCGCCGCCTCCCGCGTCGGACTCCTGCTGATCGGCATCGCACGGGACGCGGGCCGCGCCGCCCCGCCGGCCGCGCCGCCCCTCCCCGCCGAACTGCGTGCCGAGGCCGAGCGACTGACGGCCGATGTCGCCCCCGACCTCTCCCCGGAGACCGCCACCGCGCTGGTCGCGGCCTGGGCCCAGCTGTACGGGCTGGTCGGCTTCGAGGTGTTCGGCCAGTTCAACCGCATGGTCGAGGACCGCGAGCCGTTCTTCCGCCATGCGGCGACGGGGCTGGCCAGGGGAGTGGGGCTCGTGTAGAGGAACCAGGCGGTCCCGGAGCGGGGCCACCGCTGCCCCGCGGGTCCGGTCGTACTTCACCGGGAGTACCCGCGATCACCTCGTCCGGCTGACGTCCGTGCCGGCCCGAGGCGTCTAGCGTGGCGGACATGGACGAGCAGCGGGTGCGCGAGCGTGGCGGGCCGGTGCGGTGGTGGCGGCACGGGCCGCCGTGGCCGGGACACCGCGAGGACGAGGCACCGGGCAGCCACTGGCCCTGGCGGTCCACCGTCCTGCTCACGGCGTTCGTGCTCATCGGCTCGAACTTCGCCGCCCACGAGCAGCAGGCCGAACGTGCCGCGCTCGACCCCTTCGCGCGCGTGCTGCTGACCGTCGCCGCGGGCCTGCTGCTGTGGCGGCACCGGCATCCGGTGCCCGTCGTGTTCGGTACGGCCGCCGTCACCGCCGTCTACCTGGGCGCCGGCTACCCGTACGGGCCGGTCCTCCTGACCGTCGCGGTGGCCTGCTTCGCCGCCGTGGTCGCGGGTCACCGCCGGGCCGCCTGGACGGCCCTGGGCGTGCTGTGGGCCGTACATCTGCTGGTCGCGCACTGGCTGTACCGGTGGCTGCCGCCGTCCGGGGACCGGCCCGCCTCCTTCGCCCAGGAGATCGTCGTCGCCACCTGGGTCGTGGTCATCGTCGCCGTCTCGGAGCTGGCCAGGACCCGGCGCGAGCAGTGGGCCCGGGAGCGTGCCGAGCGCGCGCAGGCCGCGCGGCGGCGCGCCGACGAGGAGCGGCTGCGGATCGCCCGCGAGCTGCACGACGTCCTCGCCCACAGCCTCTCCGTCATCAACGTGCAGGCGGGGGTGGGTCTCGCGCTCCTCGACTCCGATCCGGAACAGGCGCGCACCGCGCTCACCACGATCAAGGCGGCCAGCAAGGAGGCGCTCGGCGACGTGCGCCAGGTGCTCGACACCCTGCGCACCCCCGGTGACGCCCCGCGCGCCCCCGCACCCGGCCTGGACCGGCTGCCCGAACTGGTGGAGCAGGCGGCGCGGGCCGGGCTCACCGTCGACGTCACGGGGAAGCCGCCCCCGCTGCCGCCCGGCACCGACCTCGCCGCGTTCCGCATCGTCCAGGAGGCTCTGACCAACGTCGTACGGCACTCGGGTTCCCGCCACGCGCGCGTGCACCTCGATCAGGCGGGCGGGGCGTTGCGGCTGAGGATCGACGACGACGGGCCGGCCGTCGGCACGGACGCGGGAGGCAGCGGCAACGGCCTGGCCGGAATGCGGGAGCGGGCCGCGGCGCTGGGTGGCACGATCGAGGCGGGCCCGAGGGACGACGGCGGGTTCCGCGTGCTCGCCGTCCTGCCGACGGCGTCCGGGCCGCAGCGGTGAGCCGCCCGGTGCCGTCCCCCACCGACACCGAGGAGGTCCCGGTGATCCGCGTACTGCTGGCCGACGACCAGTCACTGGTCCGCGCCGGGTTCCGGGCGCTGCTCGACGCCCAGCCGGACATCGAGGTGGCCGGAGAGGCCGCCGACGGCGAGGAGGCGGTGCGGCTCGTGCGCGAACTGCGGCCGCACGTCGTCCTGATGGACATCCGGATGCCGCGCCTCGACGGGCTGGCCGCGACCCGCCGGGTCACCGGCGACCCCGCCCTCGACGACGTGAGGGTGGTCATGCTCACCACCTTCGAGCTGGACGAGTACGTCTTCGAGGCGATCCGCTCCGGCGCCTCGGGCTTCCTGGTCAAGGACACGGAACCGGAGGAACTCCTGCGCGCGGTACGGGCGGTGGTGGCCGGGGACGCCCTGCTGTCGCCCGGGGTCACGCGACGGCTCATCGCGGAGTTCGCCGCCCGTTCCAAGGAACCCGCGGCCGACTCCCAGCTGGCCCGGCTCACCGAGCGGGAACGGGAGGTGATGGCGCTCGTCGGGATCGGTCTGACCAACGAGGAGATCGCCCGCCGTCTGGTCGTCAGCCCCCTCACCGCGAAGACCCACGTCAGCCGCACCATGGTGAAGCTGGGCGTCCGCGACCGGGCCCAACTGGTCGTGCTCGCCTACGAGTCGGGGCTGGTACGGCCCGGCTGGCTGGGCTGACCGCCGGGGCGCCCGGTTTCGCCGTCGGTGTGGCCGACCCCGCGTCGCTCGGGGAACCGTCGCTCGGGGAACCGGATGAGAACGCTCACCACTCGGGCCAGGAACAGCACCGGCGCGGCGAGGAGTCCCACCCGCAGGAGCACCATCTCGACGGTGTCCGGGAGTTGGAACAGCAGCGCCGGCCCGGCGACCGCGCCGAACAGCACCGCCGCCGCGAAGGCCGCGCTGAGCAGCGCGTACCCGATCTCGACGGTGATCGCGTCCCGTTGCGCCTGAGTGCGGCGTCCCCCGTAACCGGTCATGCGGGGAGTCTCACAGGAGGGCGCCCGGCGGGGCAACAGCCCGCCGGGCGCCCTTCGGAGGCGTCCCCCTAGTCGCGGACGGGAACCCGTTCCGCGCTCGCCTCCTCCACGGTGGAACCGGCGACCAGGACCGAGCCGCGCGTGCGGCGGGTGCGCAGGCCGGGAAGGGTGATCAGGAGGCCGAGGGCGGCGACACCCGTGACCACCATCAGACCGGGACGGTAACTGTCCAGTACGGCCTGTGGAGTGGGGTCGGCCGGGGCACCCGCGGTCACCACCGCGGTGACCACGGCCAGGAAGATCGCGCCGCCCACCTGGACGGACGTGTTGAGCAGGCCGGACACCATGCCCTGCTCGTGGTCCGCCACGCCGTTCGTGGCCTGGATGTTGAGCGAGGGGAAGACCAGCGCGCAGGCCGCGCCGATCAGCAGCATGCTGGGCAGGATGACCGCCGCGTACACCGGGTCGAGGTCGACGCGCAGGAACAGTGCGTAGCCGACGACCATGAACGCGAAGCCCGTCACGATCAGCCGCGGGGTGCCGAAGCGGTCCACGACCGAGCCGACCTTCGTCGAGGACAGCGCCACCAGCGCACCCGCCGGCAGGAACGCGAGCGCGGTGTGCAGCGCAGACCAGCCCAGCAGGTTCTGCATGTACATCGTGGCCAGGAACTGGAAGCCCACGTAGGAGCCGAAGAACGCCATCGCCCCGAGCTGGGCGCGGATCTGGCTGCCCGAGCGCAGTACGCCGAGCCGGATCAGCGGGCCGGGCGAGCGCCGTTCGACCCGGACGAACACGGTCAGCAGGACGGCGACGGCCAGGAAGGACAGCAGCGTGCGGACCGAGGTCCAGCCGGCCTCGGGCGCCTGGACGACGGTGAAGACCAGCAGCAGCATCGACGCGGTGCCGAGGACGGCGCCGGGGATGTCGTACCCGCTGTGGCCCTGCTCGCGCTCACTGCGCGGCAGCAGCCTCAGGCCGACCACGAGGGCGACCAGGGCTATCGGTGCGGGGAGCAGCATGGTGAGGCGCCAACTGGCCTCGGTGAGGAGGCCGGAGAGGACCAGGCCCATCGAGAAGCCGGTGGCGGCGCAGGTGGTGTAGATGGAGAGCGCGCGGTTGCGCAGGGGGCCTTCCGGGAACGTCGTCGTGATGATCGACAGGCCCGCCGGGGCGGTGAAGGCCGCGCTCAGGCCCTTGATGAACCGGCTGGCGATCAGCAGCGGACCCGAGTCGACGAGGCCGCCGAGCAGGGAGGCGAGCGCGAAGACACCGAGGGCGACGAGGAAGACCTGGCGTCGGCCGAGCAGGTCGGCCGTGCGTCCGCCGAGGAGCAACAGGCCGCCGTAGCCGAGGATGTAACCGCTGACGATCCATTGCAGGGTCGAGGTGCTGAGGCCGAGGTCGGAGGCGATGGACGGCAGAGCGACGCCGACCATCGACACGTCCAGGGCGTCGAGGAACATCGCGGCGCAGAGCACCAGCAGTGTGCCCCACAGCCGGGGAGTCCAGCGAACCGCCGGGGACGGGATCGCGGGGGAGGGGAGCGGAGAGGTCATGCCGAAGACACTACATGCGCATGCATTCAATGCAAGGCCATTTAATTCTGATGCAATCAATTGGTTTCTCTGCTAACGTGCCGCCATGGCGGCGGACAAGGGCGAACAAGCGGTCGAACAGGCGCTCGTGGAACAGTGGCGGGAGATGCTCGCCCTGCACGCTCGCACCCAGTGCGAACTCGACCGCGCGCTGCACGGACACGGCCTGTGCGCCAGTGACTTCGAGGTGCTCGACGTCCTCTCCGGAACCGCCCCGGCCGGCGCCTGCGACTTCCGCGTCCAGGAGATCGCCGAGCGGGTCCACCTGAGCCAGAGCGCCTTGTCACGCCTGATCGCCCGGCTGGAGAAGGACGGTCTCGTCGGGCGCGCGATGTGTCCCGAGGACCGCCGGGGAGTCCGGGTGGCGCTCACCGAAAGGGGGCGCGAGTTGCACGGCGAGGTGCTCCCCGTGCAACGCTCGGTGCTCTCGCGCATGCTGACGGACTCGGACTGACCGCACTTCGGCGTCAGTGTCGGAGTCGGAGTCGGCGTCAGATCACGGCGGACTTCTCCCGCCACAGCTGCGCCAGCGAGGCGTCGCCGCTGACGGCCGGATACGGCAACCGGTTCCACAACGACAGGTAGAGCAGCGACGCGGGCCCGGACAGCTCACAGTCCGCGTCCCCCTCGCTGCCGCGCTCCGTCACCGGAGGCCCCGCGGACAGACGTACGGTCCACACCGCGTCGTCCGCGTCCGCGTCCGTCGCCCGGACCCGCAGGACGCGGGGCTCCTCGGTGCGCACCTTGCTCTTCGCGCGGGCGTGGAAGCCGCACAGCAACTCGTCGATGCCGTCAGCCGCGAAGGCGCGGGGAAACGCGGCGGCGATCTCCTCGGGCGCCACCCCGCGCGCCGACTCCGCGTCCACGCGGTGGACGGCCGTCTCGTGCGCCTGCCGCCTGGCCCAGAACGCCAACGGCGAGGGCGCGGGCAGGAAGTGCCAGCAGTCCACGTCCGCGCGTGCGGAGGCGAGCACGTCGACCAGCCGCCGATGGCCCGTACGGAACCAGTCCAGCAGCTCGCCGCCGTCGAGATCCGGGAGACCGTCCCCGGAGTGCGGCACGGTACGCCCCTCGGCGACGAACGACGTCGCCCACCGGTGCACCATGCCCGTGTGCCGCAACAGATCCTGAACCTGCCAGTCCGGACAGGTCGGCACCTTGGCCCCGGGCCCCGCCTCCCCTGCGGCGGCGGCGAGGGAGCGGCCCTGATGATCGAGGATGCGGATGAACTCGACGGTCTCCATGGGGGTGAGTGTGCCGGATGAAGTGCGGTCGAGGGGACGGGAGATGCCGGTTCGACGCCGGTGGGAAGCCCGTGCGCCGTGGCGGCGGCGGAAGGCGGCGCCCGTGCGGCGCTGCTTTCTGGCAGGTCCTCCTTCTTCTCCGGTTCTTGAGCCGGCTGTACCGCGATCTGTGATCATGGCGGGGCTTCGGCGGAAGGCGTTGCGCGTATGTCGTCCGGGTACGGCTTTCACCCATTGGCTCTCGGTGTGAGGTTCGCGTTGGAGCCGGCGGCTCTTGTCTGCTTCGGGATCTGGTCGTGGGTCACGCCGTCCGCCCCCTGCGGTACGTCGCCGTCGTCGCCGTTCCCGTGGCCGTGCTGTGGGGAGTGTTCGCCACCCCCGCAGACGCCTCCCGGTCCGGAGGGACGGTGATCGCGACGCCTGGCCCACTGAGGCTCCTGCTGGAGCTGGCAGTGTTCTTCGGCGGTGCGACGGCGTTGTACGCGGCGGGATCTCGCACACAGGGCGTGCTGCTCGCCGGTGTGCTGGTCGTGTACCACCTGGTGTCGTGGGACCGGGTGTTGTGGCTGCTCAGGCACTGAGTCCGTGCGGGCCCGGCCGTCGCCTTCTCGGACCCGGCAGCGGGCCGCACGCGGTCATCGCCACCCCGGCTGCCCGTCGCGCGCCGCCGGGATCAGGGTCTCCGGCTGGCGACATCCACGGCCGCGGCCTCGAACTGGCCCACCCGGCGCCCTGGTCGGTGCGGTGGACCAGTTCTCGCCGCCGGCCGGCACACGCTGCCGGCCGGCCCGCCCCGCCGACCGCTTCACCGGCCGCGCGGACACGTGTCAGAAGATGCCCTGGCCCGGGACCAGGATCCCCCGCGGGTCGTACGTCTGCTTCGCCGCCTTCAGTGCGGGCCAGGCCGGACCGAAGTGGGTTCGCCAGTCCGCTGGGGTGAAGGGGATGCTGCCGACGGGGTACTGGGTGCCGCCTGCCGCGGCGGCGGCCTCGTAGGCGGAACGGTTGGCGGCCAGGCGGCCGTCGACGGCCGCGGTGTCGTCGGGCGGGGTCGCGCCCAGGATGTCGAAGAGATACGACACCGGCTCGTCCGAGGTGCGCAGCAGCGGGGTGGTGAGACGCTCGCGCAGCAGGGGGTAGAAAAGGATGACGCCGGGGCCCACGTCGGCCGGGGTGAGCGCGTCCAGGAGCGGTGCGCTCACGCCCGCGGCGGACGTGCCGGGCACCATGAGGTTCAGCCACGGGTGCGCGTACCTCCAGAAGCCGGCCTCCTTCAGCATGGCGACGAGGGGGGCCAGCCGGTCCAGGAAGTCGAAGTACGACCGGTCCTCGTACCGCACGCCGGAGGGCGTGTGGCGCAGGCCGCGCAGCAGCGTCGCGTCGTCCGGGGCGGGGCCGGCCGGCGGGCCGTAGGCCACCGCCTCCAGCGTGTAGACGCGGAAGGCGCCGGCGGCGTCCGCGGTGACCTGGCCCTCGACGTAGTCGAAGCGGCCGTCCTGGACGAGGAGGCGCTGGTCGTCGAGGAAGGTCGCCAGGTCGTCGTAGGTCAGGTGGTAGTGGCGTACGTTCGCCGGCGCGGGGACCAGGCGCAGGGTGGCCTCGACGATGATCCCGCACTGGCCGAGGCCGGCCAGGACGGCGTGGAAGAGGTCGGGGCGACGGGTCGGTGAGCAGCGGACCAGCTCGCCCGCCCCGGTGACGACCCGCAGTTCGGTGACGTTGTCGACCTGGGCGCCGTGTCGGTGGGTCTGGCCGCCGAGGCCGCCCACGGACAGCGTGCCGCCGACGGAGAGTTCGATGTAGTCGGTGAAGACGGGCGGGGTGAGGCCGTGGGCGAGGGTGGCCCTGGCCACCTCGCTCCACCGGGCGCCCGCGCCGACGGTGACGGTGGTGCTGTCCGGTCCCACCGGACCGATGGCCGCGAGGGGCGTGGTCTCGATGACCAGGCCGCCCGGCACCTGGGCCTGGCCGAACGGGGCGTGCCCCTGGCCGCGCGGAGCGACCGGCACGCAGTGCTCGTTGCAGAACCGGACCATGGCGACGACGTCGCGGACCGAGCCCGGCCTCAGGACGGCCGCGGGGCGCTGGTGCACGATGTGCCCGTAGTCGTCCGAGGCGGCGCTGAGCGAGGCGTCGTCCCTGAGGAGCGTGCCGTCCAGGCGCGGGATGCCGGCCAGTCGCGCGTCGGTCTCCGCGGCCTCCGCGGCGGCGTCGGCGTCCGAGGCCCAGGCACGTGCGGCCGGGTCGAAGCCGATCACGGCCGCTCCGGTGACCGTGAGTCCACGCAGAACGGTACGTCTTGACGGTGTGCGGGGCATGCGCACTTCCACCTCTCCATCTTCACGGAATCTTCAAAATCGTCAGATCTTGAAATCTTCGACAGGTTAGGGCAGTTCGGACCGTCACGTGCGGTGTTTCGCCGGTGATCCGGTGCGTTGCGCCACGCACGTCCGATGTGGTCACACCGCGAGCACCCGGATCCCGGCCTCCTCGAACCGCCGTACCGTCCGTGCGTCGGCCGCCGAGTCCGTGACCAGCGTGTCCACCGCGTCGGCCGCGCAGATCCGGGCGAACGCGCGGCGGCCCAGCTTGCCGGAGTCGGCCGCGACGACGACCCGTACGGCGCGCTCGCACAGCAGCCGGTCGACCGCCGCCTCGGCCTCGTCGTGGGCGGCGGCGCCGTGCGTCGCGTCGAAGGCGACGACGCCCAGCACCGCCACATCCAGCGTGATCTGCCCCAGCACGCCGTCCGCGAGCGGCCCCACCAGCTCGTAGGACTGCGCCCGCGCCACCCCGCCGGTGACCACGATCTTGAACTGGGGCCGTACCGCCAACTCGGCGGCGATGTTCAGCGCGTTGGTGACCACCGTCAACGCAGGCGAGCCGGCGGCCAGATCTTCGCGCACGGCGAGGGCGCGGGCCACCTCCGTGGTCGTCGTGCCGCCGGTCAGCCCCACCGCCTCGCCGGGCGCCACCAGTTCCGCGACCGCCCGCGCGATGCGCTGCTTCTCCGAGGCCCGGCGCGCGGTCTTGTACCGCAACGGCAGTTCGTACGACACCCCGTGCACGACCGCGCCGCCCCGCGTACGCACCAGCAGCTGCTGCTCGGCGAGTTGGTCGAGGTCCCGGCGGATAGTGGCCGCCGACACCCCCAGCTCCGCCGCCGCCTCCTCGACGTTCAGCCGGCCGCGCTCCACGAGGAGGTCCAGCAGTGTCTTCCACCGGGTGTCGCGGGACATGAAGACTCCGTTCGCATGCTTGAAGTTGTTCGAAAGGTGGCTCTATCTTGCAGGAAACATCACCGTCGGGAGGGTGGGACATGACCCACGTCGAGGACGAGCTGACCGGCCAGCCCGAGTGCTGGACCCGCGCCGCGAGCGAAGTCGCCCGATTCCGCGGCGAGTTGCCGAGCGCGGGCGAACGCGTCGCGTTCGTCGGATGCGGCACCTCCTTCTTCATGGCCCGGTCCGCCGCCGCCCTGCGCGAAGCAGCGGGCCACGGGGAGAGCGACGCCCACGCCGCCTCCGAGTTCCCGTACCACCGGGCCTACGACCGGGTCGTCGCCCTCACCCGCTCCGGCACCACCACCGAGGTTGTCGACCTGCTCACCCGCCTGCGCGGACGCACCCGCACCACCGCGATCACCGCCGACCCCGCGACGCCCGTCAGGACCGCGGCCGACCACACCGTGGTCCTCGGCCACGCCGACGAACGCTCGGTCGTGCAGACCCGGTTCGCCACCACCGCGCTCACCCTGCTCCGCGCCCACCTCGGCCTGCACACCGACGCCGTCGTCGCCGACGCCCGCACCGCCCTGGCCGAACCGCTGCCCGAAGGGCTCGTGGAATGCGGTCAGTTCACCTTCCTGGGCCGCGGCTGGACGGTCGGGCTGGCCGACGAGGCCGCCCTGAAGATGCGTGAGGCGGCCCTCGCCTGGAGCGAGGCATACCCCGCGATGGAGTACCGCCACGGTCCGATCAGCGTCTCCACCGAAGGCACGGCGACCTGGATGTTCGGCGAGGCTCCGGACGGGCTTGCCGAACAGGTCCGCGCCACCGGTGCCCTGTGGGTCCAGAGCACCCTGGACCCCCTCGCCGAACTCGTGCGCGCCCAACGCCTCGCCGTGACGCTCGCCCGGGCCCGCGGCCTCGACCCGGACCGGCCGCGCCACCTCACCCGGTCGGTGATCCTCACGCCCTGAAGTGCCTGAAGTGCCCCCTGAAACGAGGAGACCCCGTGCCCCTCACCACCACCGGTGACCTGGTCAGCCGGGCCCGCGCGGCCCGCACCGCCGTCGTCGCCTTCAACATCATCACCCTCGAACACATCGAGGCGGTCATCACCGGCGCCGAGAGCGCGGGTGTGCCCGTCGTCCTCCAAGTCAGCGAGAACGCCGTCAAGTTCCGCCACGGCCGCCTCCTCCCGCTCGCCCGCGCGGCCGTCGCCGCCGCCGAACGGGCCGCCGTACCCGTCGCGTTGCACCTCGACCACGTACGCTCCCACGCCCTGCTCCAGGAGGCGGCGGACGCCGGTTTCAGTTCCGTGATGTACGACGCCTCGCACCTTCCCTACGCCGACAACCTGGCCTCGACCCGCGCGGCGGCCGACCGTGCCCACTCCCAAGGGCTCTGGATCGAAGCCGAGTTGGGGGAGATCGGCGGCAAGGATGGGGAAGCGCCGCGTGACGCCCACACGCCCGGTGCCCGCACCGACCCCACCGAGGCCCGCGCCTTCGTGACCGACTCGCGGGTGGACGCCCTCGCCGTGGCCGTCGGCAGCGCGCACGCGATGACCACCCGGACCGCCGCCCTCGACCACGGACTCCTCCGGCGGCTGCGGGCCTCCGTGGACGTGCCGCTCGTCCTGCACGGTTCCTCCGGTGTGCCGGACGGCGAGTTGAGGGCGGCCGTCGCCGGCGGCATCGCCAAGGTCAACATCGGCACGGCCCTCAACCAGGCCATGACCGGCGCGATCCGCGACTACCTCGCCGCGCATCCCGACGCGGTCGACTCTCGCGGCTACCTCGCCGTCGGACGGGAGGCGATGGCGTACGCCGTCGAGCGGATCAGCAGCGGGCTCATCCCTGCTTGACGGCCCTCAGCACCACGAACTTCGGGTCACCGGCGACCAGGTGACTGTTGCCGAACAGGCGCCGCAGCTTCACGTGGTACCCGAGGTGCCGGTTGCCGACCACCCACAGCTCGCCACCCGGCCGCAGCACGCGCCGCGCCCCGGTGAACATCCGCAGGGCCGTGGCGTCCGTCGTGGCCTGGTGGGAGTGGAAGGGCGGGTTGTTGAGCACGAAGTCCACGCTGTCGTCGGCCACGCCCGCGAGCCCGTCCCCGACCCGGAACTCACCGTGCCCCGGCACCCCGTTGGCCCGGTACGTCGCCTCCGCCGAGGCCACCGCCTGGAACGACTCGTCAGTGAACAGCACCTCGGCCTGCGGGTTGGCCAGCGCCACGGCCGTCCCCACGACACCGTTGCCGCAGCCCAGGTCGACGACGCGCTGGGCGCCCTGCGTCGGCGGCAGATGCGCGAGGAGGAAGCGGGTGCCGAGGTCGAGCCGGTCGGCGCAGAACACCCCCGCGTGATTGACGACCGGCCGCCCGGCCAGCGGACCGACGTCGGCGGGGAGGTCGTATCCGTACGGCCACGGGTTGGCGGGACGTTTCAGCGCGGGGTCGGGGTCGCAGAGGATCAGCCGGGCCTTCTGCTGGGCGAGGGAGGTGCGGGTGGGACCGAGGAGCCGCTCGAACAGCCGGAGGGTCGAGGTGTGGATCTCCTTGACCATGCCGGTGCCGATCACGACCGTCCCCGCGTGCACCGACGGCGCCAGCCGCAGCAACTGGTCCTCCAGCAACGCGAGGCTCTTCGGTACCCGCACCAGCAGCACGTCGACGCGCTCGGGGGGCGGGTCCTGCGTGGTCAGCAGGCGTACGGAGCCGGGCTCGACACCGTTGCGGGCGAGGTTCGCCCGGGTCGCCTCCTGCCCCAGCCAGGAGTCGGTGATCTGCGTGGGCCGGTGCGCGGCCAGTGCCGTCACCAGCGCGCCCCAGCGGTCGCCGAGCACGACGACCGTGCCGGACAGCGGAACGTCCTGCCCGGCCAGGTGGCGCAGCAGGTACGCGTCGGAGGCGTCCCAGGCGCGCAGCCTGTCACGAGGGTCCTCGGGGTGGCGGGCCAGTGCGACCTCGCCCCACGGCGTCGTCATACGGTCGTTCATCGTGGGTCAAGGCTAGCCCAGCCGCAGCTCAGACCCGGTGGGGCAGGATGGTGACATGGACACCGAGCTGTTTCCCCGGGAACGCGCGGAGGTCGCGCCGGGCGCCGTGCACCTGCCGGACTGGCTGGACGCCACCGCTCAGCGGGAGCTGCTGGCGGCCTGCCGGGACTGGGCCCGCCCGCCCGCCGGACTGCGCACCGTCCGCACGCCCGGCGGCGGCACCATGACCGCCCGCCAGGTCTGCCTCGGCCTGCACTGGCACCCGTACGCCTACGCCCGCACCGTCGTCGACGGCGACGGCGCCCCCGTGAAACCCTTCCCGGCCTGGCTGGGCGAGCTGGGCCGGCGTGCGGTGACCGACACGCTCGGCCCGGAGGCGGCCGAAGGGGCCACGTACGACATCGCGCTGATCAACTTCTACGACGGCGACGCCCGCATGGGCATGCACCGCGACGCCGACGAGGCGTCGGACGCGCCCGTGGTGTCCCTCAGCCTCGGCGACACCTGCGTGTTCCGCTTCGGCAACACCGAGACCCGTACCCGCCCCTACGCCGACGTCGAGCTGCGCAGCGGCGACCTGTTCGTGTTCGGCGGGCCCTCCCGGCTCGCCCACCACGGGGTGCCGCGGGTGTGTCCCCGGACGGCCCCGGCGGGGCTGGGCCTGACCGGCAGACTGAACGTGACCCTGCGCGTCGGCGGCTTCCCGGAAGCCCCCTGACACCCCAGGACCGGGACCGGGCCGATCCGAAACGGACGCCCCGGCGGATCATGGGAGACTCGCCCTCATGAGCGGCAAGGCGGACCCCCGGCCGGCGGGGGAAGGGACCACCTCGAGAGCGCGGTTGGACAGGGGGCGCGGTGCGCTCGGCCCCGCGCTGGAGCTCGTGCACACCGGGCGGGCGCCGACCCGCGCGGTGCTCACCGCGGAACTCGGCGTCACTCGTGCCACGGCCGGCGCGGTCGCCGCCGAACTGGAGGCCCTGGGGCTGATCCGGGTCGACGCGCGGCCCGGCGCCGCCGCCGGCTCACAGGGCCGGCCCTCCCACCGGCTCACGGTCGACGAGGACGGTCCCGTCGTGCTGGCCGCCCAGGTGCACGCCGACGGCTTCCGGGCCGCGCTGGTCGGCCTCGGCGGGCGGATCGTCGCCACGACGCCCAGCTGCGAGGCCGTCGACGCCGACCCGGCCAAGGTCCTCGGTGCCGCCGTGGAGGCCGGGGCCGACCTGCTGCGCCGGACCGGCCGGCGCTGCGTGGGCGCCGGACTCGCCGTGCCGTCCGCGGTGACAGCGCCCGAGGGCCTGGCGCTGAACCCGCTCCACCTCGCCTGGCCGGTGGGGGCGCCGGTCCGGGAGATCTTCGCCGAGCGGGTCCGCGCGGCCGGCCTCGACGGCCCCGCGTTCGCCGCCAACGACGTCAACGCCGCCGCCCTCGCCGAGCACCGGCACGGCGCCGGTCGCGGCGCCCGTGATCTGCTGTGCGTGGCCACCGGGCACCGCGGGGTCGGTGGCGCGCTCGTCCTCGACGGGCGCCTGCACACGGGCAGTTCGGGCCTCGCCCTGGAAGTCGGGCACCTCACCGTCAACCCGGAGGGCCGCCCCTGCCACTGCGGCAGTCGCGGCTGCCTCGACGTCGAGGCCGACCCGCTGGCCCTGCTCACCACCGCCGGCCGCGAGCCCGGCCCCGAGGGCTCCCTGCTCCAGCAGGCCAACGAACTGATCCGCGACGAGTACGCCGACCCTGTCGTCCGCACGGCCGCGGAGGCCCTGATCGACCGCCTCGGCCTGGGCCTGGCGGGCCTGGTCAACATCCTCAACCCCGACCGCATCATCCTCGGCGGCCTGCACCGCACCCTCCTGGACACCGACCCCGAGCGGCTCCGCGCGGTCGTCACCGACCGCAGCCTGTGGGGCCGCAGCGGAGGCGTCCCCATCCTCGCCTGCTCGCTCGACCACAACAGCCTGGTCGGAGCGGCGGAGCTGGCCTGGCAGCCCGTCCTGGACGACCCGCTGGCGGCGCTCAGCGGCGGATAGCCGCGGCCGGGGCGGTCGCCGCTACGGGCACGCGTCCGTGCGGAACTCCTCCATCGACGCCGTCCGCCGGCCGTCACGGTCGGCGCCCGGCGCGTCGTCACCGGCGAAGTAGCGCACCCGGCCCGGTCGGAGCCCGGCCAGGTCGGCGAGCGTGAAGGTCACGTGGGCCGTCGACCAGGAGTTGTCCGAAGTCCAGCCGTAGAGGCTGTACGTGCGGCCCTTCTCCAGCGCCGCGGGCATCGGGTCGTCGACGCTCCAGCCTCCGCCTCCGGTGGTCAGCGGCCAGGTGACGAGCCCCTCGGCGGGCGGTGTCCGGCTCCACTCCGCCACCGTGTCGGTACGGTCCTGCGCGCCGTCTTCGTACAACGTGGCGCCATCGACGCGGTCGTGACACACCATCAGCACACCGACCAGCCGCCCGTCCTCGGTCACCGTGACGCCGGTGATGCCGGCCACGGGTACGGTGCAGCCGGCCGACGAGGCCAGCGCCACGACCCCGACGCAGGTCACCACGGCGCGTCGTACGCGCCCGCGTACTCGTCCTCGCACAGGATCCCCTCGACCGCAGGAGCCTCACATCCTGGTGTCCGACGGGCGGCGGATCAAGCCCTGCGCGCCCGCCGTCGCCCTGGCGCAGGAGCGTGCCGCCCCGATGCTCAGCGATCACCAGGCACGGTGGACGGGCTGGTGCGTGCCGCGTCGAGGTGACGCCGCCTCCTCCCGTACCGTCCGAAGTACCCCCGCTCGATGGATCAGGAAGGTGACGTCATGACGGACAAGTTGACCGTGAGTGTGCTGGGCACCGGCATCATGGGTGCCGCGATGGCCCGCAACCTCGCCCGCGCCGGACACACCGTCCACGCCTGGAACCGCACCCGTGCCAAGGCCGAGCCGCTGGCCGCCGACGGCATCACCGTCGCCGACAGCCCGGCCGACGCCGTCCGTGACGCCGACGTCGTGCTGACCATGGTCCACGACGGGCCTGCCGCCCTGGAGGCCATGCGGGCGGCGGCCCCCGGACTGCGGACCGGCACCGCCTGGGTGCAGTCGACGACCGCCGGTGTCGACGCGGTCGAGGACCTGGCCGCCTTCGCCCGCGATCACGGCCTCGTCTTCTTCGACGCGCCCGTGCTGGGCACGCGCCAGCCCGCCGAGGCCGGTCAGCTGACCGTGCTGGCCGCCGGACCGGACGCCCACCGCGGGGCCGTGCGTCCCGTCCTGGACGCCGTGGGCGTCCGTACGGTGTGGACCGGAGAGGACGGCGCGGCCGGCACCGCCACCCGCCTGAAGCTGGTCGCCAACAGCTGGGTCATCGCGGCCACCGCCGCGGCCGGCGAGGTCCTGGCCCTGTCCAAGGCCCTCGACGTCGACCCGGACGACTTCTTCGGGCTGATCGCCGGCGGCCCCCTGGACATGGGCTATCTGCGCGCCAAGTCCGCCCTGGTCCTCGAGAACCGGCTGACCCCGCCCCAGTTCGGCGTGGCGACCGCGGCCAAGGACGCCCGGCTGATCGTCGAGGCGGGCGCCAAGCGCGGTGTCCGGCTGGACGTGGCCGCCGCGAGCGCCGACCGCCTGGAGCGCGCCGTCGTCCAGGGGCACGCCGACGAGGACATGGTCGCCGCCTACTTCGCCAGCTTCGAGGACCAGCCCCCCGCCTGACCGGCGGACGGAGCCGCGTACCGCCCCGGCTCACCGAGGAGGAGTCGGCCCTGGTCGGCCTCGGCGAGGGCCTCGCCGACATCGACGCATGGGCCGGGCCGCCCCGTCAGGCCGGTACGGCGCGGCGCGGCCGGACCGTCAACTCGCCCCCGCAGTTGGGGCAGACGGCCTGCATGGCCTCGGCACAGGGCACGCAGAAGGTGCACTCGTAGGAACAGATCCGGGCGGGCGCGTCGTACGGCAGGGCCGCCGTCGTGCAGCGCTCGCAGGTCTCGCGCATCTCCAGGGCCATGCCGGGCGCTCCTCGTGGACGGTGTGTCGTGTCACGGCCCATCCTCGGCACACGCGCCGTCCACGGCAGTCGCCCGGCGGGCCAGAGACCGACACGATCGGGCCACGGCCTGGGAGGACCGTGCGTACGGTGCGCGGACGGCATGCGGGCGGAGTTCACCAGTGGCGGCCGCCCGGCAGGGCCGAGCGCCCCGGCGCCGACAGGTGCAGCACCTGGAACAGGTCCCCGTCCGCCTTCGGCGTGCCGTGCTCCCACAGCGAGAAGTGCACGGTCTCCCATCGGCTGGTGTCGACGGCCGCCGCCGCGAGCACCGCCCCGTCCTGCCGCGCCAGCCGTCCGGCCTTCTCCACCGCCTCGGCCGCCACCTCGGCGTACACCGCCCCGTCCGCCACCGGCGCACGGTGTCGTACGGCGAACAGGGCCGGGGAACCCGCGGCCACGCCCTCCTCGTACACGAGCCCCGTCCACTGCCGTACCGCCGGACGCCCGAAGTCGTCGCTCAGCCCCTGGAAGGGGCCGCCCCACAGGAAGGCGTTCATGCCCTCCGTGCTGTTCCACAGGTAGAGCGGCGCATACTGGCTGACCGGCGATCCGTGGACCCCGCGCTCGCGCAGCAGGTACGCCTTGACGCCCAGGCCCGCCCAGTCGTCCAGGAGGTGTCCGACGCGGGCCACCCGCGCGCGGACGATCCCGGTGTCGTAGTCGGCGGGCAGTGTCACCTCGTACTGCATGGCGTGCATCGGGGCTCCTCAGACAGTCGGGTGGTCGTGGGGGCGGAGCAGGGAGAGCAGGCCGCGTACCCCCGCGTCGAAGGCGGCGGGCGAGCCGGACGCGCGCGCGAGGACATAGCCGCCCTGCACCGTCGCCAGGACGGTCGCAGCGATCGCCTCGCCGTCCACCTCCGGTCCGAACTGGCCCTGCTCCTTGCCCTCCTCGACGATCCCGGCGAGGCGCTCGCGGATCGCGTCGAGGGTCTCGTCGAGCGGCGCGCGCAGGGCGTAGTCGGCCACGACGTCCGGGTCCATCGTCAGCCGGCCGACGGGGCAGCCGCGCAGCACGTCCCGCTCACGGAGCAGGTAGGCCTCGATGCGTTCGTACGGGGTTCCGGGTCCGTCGAGTACTCCCTCGGCGGTAGCCCGCAGCTCCCCGGCGGTCCGCCGGATCGCGGCCAGGGCGAGGTCCGGCTTCCCGGTGAAGTGGTGGTACATGCTGCCCTGTCCGGCGCCGGCGCGCTCCAGGATCGCCTTGGGGCTGGTGCCCACGTATCCGCGCTCCCAGAGCAGTTCCCGGGTGGACTCGATCAGTCGTTCCGCAGTGCTCACAGACCCACTGTACATACTAGTAGTTACAGAAGTCGAGGAGGTGGATCGTGCATGCCGGGAGCAGCCCGCACGCACGCGCCTACTCCCCAGGAGGTAGCCACACTGCCGCTGCCCGGACGACGACCCGGCCCACCTCCCGGCGGGAGTCTCGGAACATCACCGTCGAGACCTACCTGGGAGATGACCAGAGATGCAGACCCTGGCGAACTGGGACGGCGGCCCCGGCCCGTGGATCCTGTTCTTCCCGCTGATCTGGGCCGCCGTCGTGATCGGCGTCGTGACCCTCCTGCGCCGCACGGTGTGGCGAGGCCGCCGCGGCCCCTGGGCCGCCGACTCCAGCCCGAGCGGCGACTCGCCCCTCGTGGTCCTCGGCCGCCGCTTCGCCTCCGGCGAGATCGACGAGGACGAGTACTGGCGCCGGCTGTCCGTCCTGGACGAGCAGTTCGGCCGAAAGGGCGGTGCGTGATGACGACGGCCACCACCACCCGCACCGCCGCCCGGGTCACCGACGCCGTGAAGGTGTACGGCGCCGGCGACACCGCCGTACGGGCCCTGGACGGGGTGACCGTGGCCTTCCCGGCCGGACGGTTCACCGCGATCATGGGCCCGTCCGGCTCCGGCAAGTCCACCCTGATGCACTGCGCGGCCGGACTGGACACCCTCACCTCGGGAGCCGCGTACATCGGCGACACCGAACTGGGCGCCCTCGACGACCGGCGCCTGACCCTGCTGCGCCGCGACCGGGTCGGTTTCGTCTTCCAGGCGTTCAACCTGGTGCCCACCCTCACCGTCGCCGAGAACATCCGGCTGCCGCTGGACCTGGCGGGCACGCGGGGCGACCCGGAGTGGATCGACGCCCTCGTCGACGTGGTCGGCCTGCGCGACCGGCTGCACCACCGGCCCTCGGAGCTGTCCGGCGGCCAGCAGCAACGCGTCGCCGTGGCAAGGGCGTTCGCCGGACGGCCCGACGTCGTGTTCGCCGACGAACCGACCGGCAACCTCGACTCGCGCTCCGGCGGCGAGGTGCTCGGCCTGCTCGCCCGCGCAGCCGGAGAGACGGACCGCACCGTCGTCATGGTCACCCACGACCCCATGGCCGCCGCCCACGCCGACGAGGTGGTCTTCCTCGCGGACGGCCGGCTCGTCGACCGGATGGAGTCCCCGACCGCGGACCGCGTCCTGGACCGCATGAAGGCCTTCGAGGTGCCGTCATGAACACCCCTGGGAAACAAGGGGGAACGTCCTCGGCGCGGGCCTCCCTCCGTCTGAGCGCCTCCTCCCTGCGCGCCCACAAGCGGCGCTTCGCCGGCACCTTCCTCGCCGTCCTCCTCGGCGTGGCCTTCCTGGCGGGAACGCTCGTCATGGGCGACACCCTGCGCGCAAGCTTCGACTCCCTGTTCGGCAACGCCACCGCCGGGACCGCCGCCGTCGTACGCGGTGCCGACACCATCACCACACCCGGCGAGAGCCAGGGCGTGCGCAAGCCGGTCGGCACCGCGCTGGTGGGCACGGTCGAGGCCGTCCCCGGCGTCGCGGCGGCCGTCCCCGACATCAAGGGCGCCGGCCAGCTCGTCGGCCGCGACGGCGAGCCGATCGGCGGGCAGGGCCCGCCCACCCTCGCCGGCAACTGGATCGACGACCCCGACCTCAACCCGTACCGGCTGGCCGAGGGCCGTGCCCCGGCCCGTTCCGGCGAGGTCGTCGTCAACCGGGGCGCCGCCGAGAAGGGCGGCCTGCGCCTCGGTGACACCACCGTCCTGCGCACGCCCGACCCGGTCCGTGTGACCGTCGTCGGCCTCGCGACCTTCGGCGGCGAGGACGGCATGGCCCAGGTGACCTTCACGGGCATGACCCGCGCCGACGCCGAGAAGTACCTCACCGCCCGGCCCGGCCAGGCCGCGAGCATCGTCGTGCGCGCCGACCCCGGAGTGGGCGAACGGGAACTCGTCGACCGGCTGACTCCCGCCCTGCCCACGGGAGTCGAGGCCATCACCGGCCAGGAGTCGGCGCGCGAGAACACCGATATGATCGCCAGCCAGTTCCTGACGGTCTTCACCACGTTCCTGCTGGTGTTCTCCGGAGTCGCCCTGCTCGTCGCGACGTTCTCCATCCACAACACCTTCGCCATCGTCGTCGCCCAACGCACCCGCGAGAACGCCCTGTTGCGCGCCCTGGGCGCGTCCCGACGCCAGATCACCGCCGTCACCCTCATCGAGGCGGCCGTCGTCGCCGTCACCGCCTCGGCGGTGGGACTCGCCGGCGGTGTCGGCATCGCGGCCGGCCTCCAGGCACTGTTCCCAGCCATCGGTTTCCCCTTCCCCGAGGGCGACCTGGTGATCACCGGACCGTCCCTCGCCCTGCCGCTCGCCGTCGGCGTCCTGGTCTGCCTGGGCTCCGCGCTGCTGCCCGCCGTACGCGCCGGACGCACCGCGCCGCTGGCCGCGCTGCGCGAGACCGCCGTCGACACCTCGGGCGCCTCCCGGTCGCGCGCGGTCACGGGCGCCGGCCTGCTCGCCCTGGCCGTCGCGGTCACCCTGACCGGCGTCCTGGTCGCGCCGTCCGTGTGGCTGGCGGGCTCCGGCGCGGCCCTGGCCCTGGCGGCCTTCGTCGTCCTCGGCCCGGTCGCCTCCACCACCGCCGTAAGCGTCTTCGGCAGCCCGCTCGGCCGGCTGCGCGGCGTCACCGGCGCCCTCGCCCGGCGCAACGCCCTGCGCAGCCCGAAGAGGACCGCCGCCACCGCGAGCGCCCTGATGATCGGCGTGGCCGTGGTGGCACTGTTCACCGTGTTCGGGGCCTCGTTGAAGGCCACCATGGACCAGACCGTCTCGCGGTCCTTCGCCGGGGACGTCGCCGTCAGCACACCGTCCTTCGGCGCGGGCGGCAGCGGTCTCAGCCCGAGGCTCGCCCCGGCCGTCGCCGCACTGCCCGAGGTCGACACCGCCGTCGGACTCGGCCGGGGCGTCGCCGAGGTCGACGGCAGGGGACGGGCGCTGACCGTCACCGACCCGGCCGCCCTGGAACGCTCCTTCGATCTCGGCGCCGTCGAGGGGAACCTGCGCGCTCTCGGCGCCGACGGCATCGCGATCACCCGTGAGGAGGCCGACCGCCAGGGACTCGCCCCCGGTGACACGGCCCGCCTCACCTTCACCGACGGCCGCACCACACCGTTCACCGTCCGCGCGGTCTACGGACAGTCCGAACTCGTCGGCGACTACGTCATCACCCGAGCCGCCTGGGCCCCGCACCGCACGCAGGACGCCGACACCCTCGTCGCCGTCACCTTCGCCGACGGGGTGGGCGCGGACACCGGCAAGGCCGCCGTCGAGCAGGTCGCCGAGCGGTTCGGGAACCCCGACGTCCAGACCCGAGACGAGTACGCGCGGTCCTCGGCCGGCGGCATCGACATGATGCTCACCCTGGTCTACGCCCTGCTCGCCCTCGCGGTGCTCATCGCCCTGCTCGGCATCGCCAACACCCTCACCCTCGCCGTCCACGAGCGCACCCGTGAACTGGGTCTGCTGCGGGCCGTCGGCCAGACCCGGTCCCAGCTGCGGGCCATGGTCCGCTGGGAGTCGGTCCTGGTCGCCGCGTTCGGCACCGCCGGCGGCCTGCTGCTCGGCACCTTCCTCGGCTGGGTCCTCGTCCGGGCCTCCGACGGGGCGAGCGACAGCGCGTTCGCCTTCGCGCTCCCGCCCGCACAGCTCGCCGTCGTGGCGCTGGTGGGCCTCGCCGCCGGAGCCCTGGCGGGCCTGCGACCGGCCCGGCGCGCGGCACGCCTGGACGTCCTGCGGGCCATCGCGACAGAGTGAACCCGGCGGCCGGGGGCGGCGCCGGGTGCCCTGCCCCGTACATGACCCCGCCGCACGCGCGGATCACCCCTGCGGTGACTCCGCCGTACGGCAGAGGGATCACCGCCCGGTCAGCCGACGACGGCCGACCGGGCGGGAGCATGTGCGGGACTCAGGTCGCCGACCGTCACGACCTCCGGGAACAGCCGGTCCGCGGCCAGCCGGCGCGGAGGCCGTGCCGCCCGCTCGGGTGCCGCGATCGCCGCCGGAAGCGTGAACCAGACGACCTTGCCGGACTCGCCGTCCGGCCGGGCGCCCCAGTCCTCGCTGACCGCGGCCACCATGGCGAGCCCCCGCCCGCAGGTGGCGAACGAGTCGACCGCCTCGATGTCGTCGACCTCCGGAAGCCGGGGGTCGTGGTCGCGCACCGAGACCGTGAGCCGGTCGAGGAGCAGTTCCAGCTCCACGGTGCACGTCTTGTCGGGCTGCGCGTGCAGATGGACGTTGGTCAACAACTCGGTCACGCCGAGCGCCGCCCGGTCTATGAGGGGATCGAGATGCCAGTAGCGCAGTTGCGCCGATACGATTCTGCGGACCTGGCCGATCCGCGACGGCAGGGCTTGAAGCTCTACCGTGCAATGTCTGCTTGGGTTACTGATCACGGCTGCGACTCCCCGACTTGAGGTCCGGAAGAACACGGAGTTCGGATCGATCGGCGTCTGCACCGGCGCCTGTCGTTCGGATCGAGAAGACCCTAGGACGGCCGCCTGCTGTCATGGCCGGCGGGCTGGTTCGCAGCGTTATCGCCGGTAAACCCAGAGTGACGTGAGACCAGCGTGGCGCAAGGGGCCCAAGTGCGCAACTCGCGGTGGCCGTGCGGCCACTCCGGGTCCGCGGCGCTTCTCGGCCACGCGAGGCCTGTGGGGCCTGTGGGGCCCATGAGGCCTCGGCGCCCAGGCCGCTCCTCAGTCCTTGCGCCCCGCGGCCCTGCGTACGGCCTCGATGAACCGGCGAGCCGCGGGTGGCCCCGGCTCACCCGGCGCCGGGTCGTGGTCGCCCAGGGTCAGCAGGTACCGGTTGCCGTTGAGATCGGCCAGCGCCCGGTCGTCCGGGGCGAACCAGGGCCGCGAGGCCCGTACCGCCTGCACCGGCGCGCTGTCGATCTCGCTGCCGTAGCTGGTGAGCAACTCCAGCCTGCCGTCGTTGATCCGGACCTGCCCGGCCCGGGTGAGCGAGCGCAGTCGCTTCCCGATCCGTACGCCCGTCGCCGTGAACTCCGGCTCCGCCATCCCCGCCCCCTTGCGCGTGGGTGTGCCGGCCCGTGCTCCTGAGCGGGCCGGAAACCAGCTCGTGTCGAGATCCAGTGTGCGTCCCCGTGCGGGGTGTCGTGATCCCAGTGTCGGTCGTCCGTGCGCGGAACCTCCGTCCCGCCGGGTGCAGTCTGCCCCCGCAGGGCGTCGAGCACCAGTACGCACGACGCGCCGTCCGGGGTCGCCCGGAGCACTCGCGCGAATGCGCCCCCGTCGGCCGCCCCTCGCCCCCAGGGCCTCCTTTGAGACCCTCAAAGATGCGTTTATGCAGGTGAGAAGCGTGTGGAAGGTGCCTATGATCGAGGCGTCGGCCGCGTGAGGCGCCGCCGGCGCCCCGCACGAAGGAGCCCGCCGTGACCAACCCCCAGCAGACCCGGACCGGCGTGACTCTCGACGTCGACCGCAGCGATTCCGCGTACCGCCGCTGGCTGAAAGAAGCCGTCCGCAAGGTCCAGGCCGACGCCAACCGCTCCGCGGACACCCACCTGCTGCGCTTCCCGCTGCCGGAGCGGTGGGGCATCGACCTCTACCTGAAGGACGAGTCGACCCACCCCACCGGCAGCCTCAAGCACCGGCTCGCCCGCTCCCTCTTCCTGTACGCCCTGTGCAATGGCTGGATCAGGCCGGACCGCCCGGTGATCGAGGCGTCCAGCGGCTCGACGGCCGTCTCCGAGGCCTACTTCGCCAAGCTGATCGGCGTGCCCTTCATCGCCGTCATGCCCCGCACGACGAGCCCCGAGAAGATCCGCCTGATCCAGTTCCACGGCGGACGGTGCCACTTCGTGGACGACTCACGGAAGATGTACGAGGAGTCCGCCCGCCTGGCGACCGACACCGGCGGCCACTACATGGACCAGTTCACCTACGCCGAGCGGGCCACGGACTGGCGCGGCAACAACAACATCGCCGAATCCATCTTCCGTCAGCTGGAGCTGGAGCGGTTCCCGGAGCCCGCGTGGATCGTCGCCACGGCCGGCACCGGCGGTACCTCCGCGACCCTCGCCCGGTACGTCCACTACACGCAGCGTGACACCCGCATCTGCGTCGCGGATCCCGAGAACTCCTGTTTCTTCGAGGGCTGGACCACCGGCGATCCGGACGTCACCTGCGACTGCGGCTCACGCATCGAGGGCATCGGGCGGCCCCGTATGGAGCCCAGCTTCGTGCCCGGCGCCGTCGACCGGATGATGAAGGTCCCGGACGCCGCCAGCGTCGCCGCCGTCCGTGCCCTGGAGGGCGCCATCGGCCGCAAGGCGGGCGGCTCGACGGGCACCGGCCTGTGGAGCGCGCTGAAGATCGTCGCCGAGATGGTGGCCGAGGGACGGCAGGGCAGTGTGGTCACCTTGTTGTGCGACCCGGGCGACCGCTACCTCGACAAGTACTACTCCGACGCCTGGCTCGCCGAACAGGGCCTGGACATCGGCCCCTACAGCGCCGCGATCGACTCCCTGCTGGCCACGGGCGTGTGGAGGGACTGAGCGGGCACGCGGGCCTCGGCCGCCCGGCCGCTCCTCACACCCGCCCGGCGATCCGCCGGTCCAGCCGCGTCACCGCGCCCCGAAAGCTCCGCCCCATGCCCGGCCGGGCCAGCCGCAGCAGCCCCCGGAAGGCCACCGTGCCGTCCGCGGCGAACGTCCACCGCACCCGCGTCCCCGAACCGGAGGGCGTCAGCCGCCACTCCTCGATCAGGGCCCGCGCTCCCGGCGCGTTGGTGACGTCGACCCGGTAGGCGTACACCTCGGGTTCCTTCGCCAGCAGGACGGATTCACGGAACCGCGTCCCGCCCCTGAGCCGCACGTCGCGCCCCGCACCGTCGTCGACCGGCCGCGCCGACGTCACCGCGGGGAACCATGCGGCCCATCCGGCCACGTCCTCGGCCAGCGCGCGGAAGACCTGCTCCGGCGCCGCGGAGACCTCCTCCGTGAAGACGAGCCGTACCGGCGCGGTCGTGAGGAAGCCGAGTCCCTCGGGACGCAGACGGTGAGCCATGCGGGCAACTCCTCAGGGCCGAGGAAACGGGTGCGTCACGGGTGCGTCACCCTAACCGGCGTCCCCTCAGATGTCTGCACCGTCGGCGGGCTCACCGGCGACGACCAGCCGCCGCAGATGCTCGGAGATCTCCGCGCGGGCCGCGCCCGGCAGCCCGGCGTCCGTCACCAGCGTGTCGACCTGCTCCAGCGCCGCGAAGGAACTCAGCCCCACCACACCCCACTTGGTGTGGTCGGCGACCACCACGACCCGGCGCGCCGACTGCACCAGCCGCCGGTTGGTCTCGGCCTCCGCCAGGTTCGGCGTCGACAGACCGGCCTCGGCCGATATGCCGTGCACGCCGAGGAACAGCAGGTCGAAGTGGAGCGCCGCGATGGCCTGGTCGGCGACCGGCCCCACCAGTGCATCGGACGGCGTGCGCACCCCGCCGGTCAGCACGACCGTGGCCGCCCCCTGGCGGGGACCCGAGGTGCGCTGCGCCACGTGGAAGACGTCGGCCACCCGCACCGAGTTGGTCACCACGGTCAGATCCGCCACGTCCACCAGCTGATGGGCCAGCGCGTACGTCGTCGTACCGCCCGAGAGCGCGATCGCGCTGCCCGGCGCGACCAGCTCGGCCGCCGCCCGCGCGATGTCCTCCTTGGCACTCAGCTCCAGGCCGGACTTGGCCTCGAAACCGGGCTCATGAGTGCTCGCCTCCACGATCGGCACCGCACCGCCGTGCACCTTCTCCAGGACGCCCTGACGGGACAGCGCGTCGAGGTCGCGGCGCACCGTCATGTCCGACACGCCGAGCTTGCGCGTCAGCTCGTTGACCCGGACACCACCCCGGCGCCGGACCTCGTCCAGGATCAGTGCGCGCCGCTGCTCCGCGAGGAGGTTCTGATTCTCACTCACGAACGCTCCGGTCCTCTCGACTCAAGCCGATCCACTCCGTCCGACACGCCCGCGCACCTGCCCCGACAAGGGCATTCTGCCGGTCGGCGGCGGCGCGGGCGTCCCATCCTCGCACGGACCACCACCGGCCGTACCACCACCCACCCGTCGCGCGCATGTCACGCCGACGACACCTGAGGGTCCCGTTCCCCGCACGGAACGGGGGAGATTCGGTGACAACGGGTGTGCACACACCGCTCAGCGGCGATCCTTGTGCCGCACGCACACAGAGCGACAGCGCGTCACGGGGGAAGTGCCAGAACAGTGGAACGTGCGCAGGAACGAACCCAGACCGACCCGGCGGCCGGAGCCGCCCTGGAACTCCTGGTCCACGGCGTGGGCGGAGCCACGCCCGAGAAGATGCTGAACGATCCGCGCACGGTACGGATCACCGGCGACGACACGGCCGCCATGTACCGGCGCGAGGACGACGTGCACGCCGAGGCGGTGGACGCGGCGGCCGGCGGCCCGGCGGACAGGCCGGTCCCCGAGGCCTACGTCTGGTCCAACCTCACCTCGGGCAACGGCACCCGCGCCCTGTGGCTCCTGCTGCTGCCGTTCATGGTCGTCAACCTCGCCCACTGGATGCGCCCCGCCACCCAGGAACGCACCCGCACGGTCCGCCTGTACGGACTGCTCGTGCGGCTCACCGGCCTGACCCTGACGGTCCTGCTGGTCGCCGCCGCCTGCGAGGTCGCCCTCGACCTGACCGCCTGGCAGTGCGCGGGCACGCGCGCGTGCGCCGAACGGCACTCCTGGCTGGGCTTCCTCTCACCGGCGGTGTCCGACAACGGCTGGTGGAGCCTGCCCGGCCGCCGCCTCGCCCTCGCGGCCGTCGTCCCGACGGCTCTCACCGTCCTGCTCTGGTACCTGTCCCACCGCACCTGGCGGGCCTACGAGTCCCAGGAGCCGCCGAGCGGCAGGACGGAACCGCAGGACGCCCCCGGCCACACCGCCCTGGGCCGCCCCGGCTTCTGGTACGGGCGCCGCCTGGTGGCCCGGCTGCGCGCGGCCCACACCGCGGCCGGCCTGCTCACCGTGGCCGCCGCCGTCGGCACCGCCGCCGCACGCGAGGACCGGGGCCCCGGCGGTCCCGCCCTCCTGGACATCCTCGGCCGGCTCCTGGAGGCCGGCCTCGCCGCCGGCGCGCTCGCCACGGTCTGGGTGGTGTGCCGCCGGGGTCGCAGCGAACACCGCCTGGACCGCCGCCTCGACGCCCACCTCGTACGACGCCTGCCGCTGGCCGCGCTCACCCTGCTCGCCCTCACCTTCGTGTACGCCGGGTGGGAGCGCCCCGCGTGGCGGTCGGCCGGCCGGCTCCCGGGCGATGTCACCTTCGGCGGGATCGCCCTCCTCCAGGGCGTGCTGGTCATCGCCCTCGCCGTCGTCGCCTCGACCCTCTACCGCGGGTCCCCGAGCGATCCGGAAGGGCGTGCCGCCCTGCGCGGCCTGGGCGGGCCCGCCGTCGCCATGCTCGCCTGCGCCCTCGGCGGCCTGATGTCCGGCGGAGTGTCCCAGCGCGTCTCGGACTGGCTGGACGGCACCGGGACCTACCTCGCCGGACCACCGGTCCTGCTGACCTGGCAGGCGTCCGTGATCCCGGCGCTGCTGATCGTGCTGCTCGCCCTGTGCGCGCTGCTCGCCCGCGAAGCCCTGCGACTGGCCCGCACCGAGCGGGTCGCGGTGGCCCACGAGTACGGCGCCGACCCGGGCGACCCCGCCCGCACCCAGCGCATCGCCCGCGCCCGCGCCATGGCCACGCTCACCGACCGGGCCCCGCTCCTCGTCGCCGTCACCTCCACCACGACCCTGCTACTCGGCGCCGGCGCGCTCGTCGGCGCCTTCGCCACCGGCAGGACCCCCGACCGGGCCGCCGAGGCCGCCCACCCCTTCGTCCACGGTGCCGCCCAGACCGGCCAGGCACTCGGCTCCTGGCTGATCGGGCTGGGCTTCATACTCTTCGTCACCTGGGGCAGGCGCGCCTACAAGGACGCCTCCGCGCGGCGCACCATCGGCATCCTCTGGGACGTCGGCACCTTCTGGCCGCGCGCCGCGCACCCCTTCTCCCCGCCCTGCTACGCCGAGCGCGCGGTGCCCGACCTGACCTGGCGCATGGCCACCTGGACCCGCGCCACCGGCGGACGCCTGGTGATCTCCGGCCACTCCCAGGGCAGCGTCCTCGCCGCCGCGGCGGCCTGGCAGCTCAGCCCCGCCGACCGCAGCCGCGTCGCCCTCCTCACCTACGGCTCACCGATCGAGCGCCTCTACGGCCGCTGGTTCCCGGCCCACTTCGGTCCGGCCGCGCTGAACGCCCTGCACGAGGACATCGACTGCTGGCGCAACCTCCACCGCCCCACCGACCCCATCGGCGGCCCGGTCCGGCTGTCCGGCGACGACTGCGGCCCCGAGGTCGACCGCGCGGCCCTCGCCGACCCACTGGCGTACGGCCGCACCGAGGCGCACCCCCTGCCCTCACCGATCCTCGGCCACTCCGACTACCAGGCCGACCCGGCCTTCGCGCAGGAACGCGAACGCCTGCTGTCCCGCCTGCACAAGGAGGTCCCGGCGCAGCGCGCGAAGGCCGACGATTAGCGGCGAGCGAAGGCCGAGGATCAGGCGGGCAGCTCCGGCAGATCCTCCCCGTACAGGAGGGTCAGGTCGTCCCTGTCCGGGTCGGGGACGTGGGCGACGCGGCTCGCGTGACGTTCCACCATCGCCTCGAAGGTCTGGCGGGCGGTACGGCCGTTGCCGAAGGCGGCGCCCTTGGGGATCTCCGTGAAGTACTTCAGGAGAGCCTCCGCGGTGCCCGGCGCCAGCCGGTACTCGTGCTCCTCGGCCTGCTGCTCGACGATCCGCAGCAGTTCGTCCGGGCCGTAGTCGCCGAAGGTGATGGTCCGGGAGAAACGGGACGCCACACCGGGGTTGACCGACAGGAACCGCTCCATCTCGGCCGTGTACCCGGCGACGATCACCACGACGGCGTCCCGGTGGTCCTCCATCAGCTTCACGAGCGTGTCGATGGCCTCCTTGCCGAAGTCACGCCCCGCGTCCTCCGGGGAGAGCGCGTACGCCTCGTCGATGAACAGCACACCGCCGCGCGCCCGTTCGAACGCCTCCTGGGTGCGGATCGCGGTGGACCCGATGTGCTCGCCGACCAGGTCGACGCGCGACACCTCGACGAGATGACCCTGCTCCAGCACGTGCAGGGCGGCGAGGATCTCGCCGTAGAGACGGGCCACCGTCGTCTTGCCGGTACCGGGGGAGCCGGTGAAGACCAGGTGCCGCTTGACCGACGCGGCCTTGAGGCCGGCCTGCTGCCGGCGCCGGCCCACCTCGATCATGTCGGTCAGCGCCCGCACCTCGCGCTTGACGCTCTCCAGGCCCACCAGGGCGTCGAGTTCACCCATGACGTCCGTGGAGCTACGCGCCTCCCGCTCGGGTCCGGCCGCGGCCGGCCGCTCCTCCGGCACGGCGGCACGCTGCTGGGGGAGTGCGCCGAGCAGCCCCGGCGAGGGAGACGCCGCTTCCACGGCCGTCTCCGGCGCGCCCGGCACCGGTACGCCGGCGCTCTCGTCGCTCGTGCAGTCCTCGACCACCGGACCGGAACCGGCCGCGGCGTCCGCGCCGGCGTCCGCGAACTCGTACCCCCGGCGCGCGCAACGTTCGGTGCGGCACTTGCGCAGCGTCGTACGGCTGCCGTCTATGACATGGAAGCCGTAGCCGCCGCTGTTGGTGACCCGGCAGTTCAGGAAGCTGCCGCGGCCACCGGCCGACACGTAGAAGCCCGCCTCGGCGGGGGAGTCGACGGTGCAGCGCTCCACGGTGGGGTCGGCGCCCTTGGTGACGATCACGCCGGTCTGGGTGGCGTCCACCGTGCAGTTGCTGAGGGTGCCGCCGCTGCCGTGGTCGCGGAACCAGGCGCCGGTCGCGGCGTCTCTGATCCGGCAGTCGTCGAGCTGGGCGGTCGCGCCGTCGCTCACCGACACGGCGGTGTTGCGCACCTGGAAGAGGTCGCTGTCGACGACGTCCGCGCGCGAGCCGCGGTCGAGGACGAACAGGGCGTCCGGCACGTCGTGCACCCGGCAGGAGTCGAGGACCACGGTGGCGCCGTCGCTGACCCAGACGGCCGGGTAGTCGCCGGTGCTGTCGAAGATCTCGCACTGGTTGGCGTCGACCCGGGTGCCCGGGTCCCACACCGACAGGCCGTTGCGCCCGAACTGACGCACCGTCGTCCGGGTCAGCGTGAGGACGGAACGGGAGCGCAGATCGACCGCGTTCTCCGGGATGTCGTGGATACGGCAGTCGGCCAGCGTCAGGACGGCGTCCGTGTCGAGCGTGACCCCGTCGGCAGTGGTGCGGTGCACATCGCAGTCGGTGAGGTGCGCGGTGGCGCGTGCGGTGATCTGCACGCCGCTGCCCCGGACCTCGTAGACCTCGCAACCCACCGCCTCCAGGGCGGAGTTGTCGCCGGTCGCGCTCAGGCCGGCCCCGGAGGCGTGGTGCACCCGGCAGCGCTCCAGCCGCGGATGGCCGCCTCCGCGCACGGCGACCCCGGCCTGCCCGGCCGCGACGACCTCGCACTCCTCGAAGACCCCGCCGCCGCCGTCGACCACGGCGATGCCGATGCCCGCCGGGTTGTCGACGGTGCACCGGCGGACCGTCGGACGCGCGCCGCCGCGCACCTCGATACCGGCCGCGGACCGCGTGACGATGCGCAGGTCCAGCAGTTCCGGCGTGCCCTCCTCGACGAGCACCGCGGGCGCCGCCGCGTCCTGGCCCTCCACATGCAGGTCCTGCACCACGGCCGAGGCCCGCACGGTCAACGGCACGCCGTCCAGGGGCGCGATGCGCACGGAACCGGGGGAGCCCTCGGGACCGCGCAGGGTCACCGCACGCTGCACGACGAGGTTCTCCCGGTAGGTGCCCGGGGCGATGGTGAGGACGTCGCCCTCGGCCGCGGCCTCCAGGGCGGCGGCGAGCGACGCGTACTCACCTGTGCGGCGCCGCCACCTCGATGTACCGGTGTGCGTCACCTGGACCGTGCCCTGTGCCATGGCGTTGCTGTGCCCCCACCTCGGTCTGTGCTGATCACTCGGTCGTCTGCGGGGCGCTCCAGCCGTGTCGCACCCCGACGGCTCCCTCGCGCGCGGGTCGATGCCGAATGCTCGGCCGGTCCACCGTAGCGTGCGCGCGGGCGGTGGGTTGACCAGAGACGGAAGGCTGTCAGCTGCCGGTGCCGGTGCGGCCCCAGTCCGGGCCCGCGCGGTCCCACGCCTGGTCCCAACGGGCGTACCGGCGGCGGACCATGCTCCGCACGACGAGTCTTCGGACACTCTCGACGAGGCCCGCGGTGAGCAGTGCCGCGCCGAATCCGGCGATGACGGCGTGGGTGGTCGCGGTAGCGGCGTCCAGGGGGCGGGCCACCAGACGGCCGTGCGTGTCCGTCCACAGCGGGAAGTGGTCGCCGCGGCGGGGGGCCTTGAGGCTCGCGAGGACCGTGCCGTGGTGCGGGGTGCCGTCAGGGGCGGTCCAGTCGGCGAGGACGCGGGTACGGCTCTCGCGTCCGGCGGCCTCGGGGTCCGCCTCCAGCACAGAACCCTCCAACTCGCGCACCACGGTCGCCGTGACCTGGTGGCGGGAGTGCCGCTGCTCGCGGACGGCCTGCTGCAACGTGTCCTGCGCGAGAGTGCCGACGACAGACCCGAGGACGGGTGCCACCAGCAGGATCAGGAGCAGGGCCGTCAGCGCCACCCAGGCCTCGACCAGATCCGTCGTACGGCGCAGCGGATTGTGCCGCCAGCGCCAGAGTCCACCGATCGCTCGCACCACCCGCACCCCCTTCCCGCTCCGTGATAACGCCCCGCGGAGCCGTTCACCCACGGGTCCGGGCGAAGAGAGAGCCACATCACCTGCGGCCGGGTCCTCTCATGAACAGCTCACGAAAGGCACAACGGGCAAAGGGCGGACGCGGGTTCCCACGGCGGCGCGGGCCGGGTGCCCCGTCCGGGAACCATGGCGGGACCTGCGGACTAGCCGATGATCCCGACCGGGTCACCGATCCGGACGGTGCCGCCGGAGAGGGGCACCAGGTTCTGTCCGAAGACCAGCTTGCCGCCGAGCCTGCGGTGCCGGCCCAGTGTGTGGAGGGGCTCCCTGCCGCGTTCCGCGGTGCTCTGGTCGGTCGTGGTGACGACGCATCGGCCGCACGTCTTGGCGACGCGGAAGGCGACCTCGCCGATCGTGAGGCGCGACCAGCCGTCCTCGGCCCACGCCTGGGTGCCGCCCACGACCAGGTTGGGCCGGAAGCGGTTCATCGGCAGCGGCCCCTCCGCGGCGTGCTCGCCCCGCGCGATCAGTGCGTTGAGGGCGTCGAGCGAGGCGGCGGAGGTGACGAGCAGTGGGTACCCGTCGGCGAACGTGACGGTCTCGCCGGGCCGTGCGTACTCCGGGTCGACGGGGCGGCGGGTGGCGGGGTCGTCCATGTGCAGCAGACGTACGTCCGCGCCGAGATAGGTGCTGCACCAGGCGTGCGCGGCGTCGTCGGCGAGGATGCCCTCCACCTTGTCGCGGAACATCTGCAGCGACACCGTCCCCACCGGCTGCGGCACGGAGACGGTGAGAGGCTCCATTCCGGGTGCGGACAGACGGACGCCGCCGCCGGGCAGAAGCTCGGCGGCGGCGCACGCGAGGCGCGGCTGCTGACGTTGCGTGACGACCTTTCCCCCGTCGTCGATCAACGCCCAGCGTCGGTCTCCGGCCAGACCCCAGGGCTCCACCAGGGCCTGCCGGGGCGACTGACCCCGGAACGCCTTGACCGGATGAACGTGAATCGACAGCAGTTCCGCATTCCCCATGGCCTCATCCTGCCAGGTGGCAGCGACTGTCCCCGGGTCGGCTCAGTAGCCGCGGTACTGCTGGTTGTTGTACGGGTCCTGGTACTGGGGCGCGGCCGGCCGGGGAGCGGCGGGGCGCATCGCGTCGTAGCCCGTGCCCGGAGCCGGGCGCGGCTGCTGCATCTGCGGGCCGGGGTATCCGCGCGGCGCGTTGGCCTGCGGCGGGATGTACGCGGCCGGCGCCTGCTGCAGCGGGGCCGGCTGCTGCGCCTGCGGATAGCCGTAGGCGTACGGGGACGGGGCCGCCGGGAGGGCGGGCAGTGCCGACGGCAACGCGGGCAGGTTGCCGCCCGTGTCGTAGGCGGCGGGGACCCGGATCGGGGCGATCTGCGGGGTGCCCCGCTCGGCCACGAGGGAGTCGTAGATCGGGGTGTCCGGGAAGGAGGCGGAGTAGTAGCCGCCGCCATAGGTGGAGCGGGGGGAGGTCATGGCACATAAGTTAAGCCCACGATGTGCTGGTTGGGGAGACCGATAAGAGGGTTGTTTTCCGTGTCGGCGGTGACTCCGGATACCCAATGCGAGCGAACTTGGCAAAAAGGGGCGGCAATCATGGTTCGGATCATGTAAAGGACGAGTTCCCGGCGGGTTACCGGCGGTTGGACAGGGATCTTCCGACGCCGTGGATGGGAGTTCGCGCCCCGGGCGAATAGGTTGACGAGTAGACAACCTGAAGGGCGCCGGAACGCGGTCCGGCCGGTCACACGCGATGGGGGCGGACATGTCCATGCCGAAGGGGTCCAATGTTCCGGTTCCGACGACGGCACTGCGGGTCGAGGTGGGCCGCAGGTCGGGACCCGGCGTCCCCGACGCGGATGCCTCGGCCCTCCTGCTGATCGGCGGAAAAGTCCGTTCGGACGCCGACTTCGTGTTCTACAACCA
>NZ_MUBA01000239.1 GCF_002154575.1 Streptomyces bobili | reverse complement strand
GGTCGGCCTGTTCGTCGAGACGTTCGGCACCGCCCGGGTCGCCGTCGACCGCATCAAGGACGCCGTCGCCGAGGTCTTCGACCTGCGTCCGGCGGCCATCATCCGCGACCTCGACCTGCTGCGCCCGATCTACGCCCAGACCGCCGCCTACGGCCACTTCGGCCGCGAGCTGCCCGACTTCACCTGGGAGCGCACCGACCGCGCCGACAAGCTCGCCGCCGCCGCGGGCCTGGGCTGAGGGGGAGCCGGCATGTACACCAACCCGCCCGCGCTGCCGTTGCCCGCGGGGCTTCCCGCGCCCGCCTTCGAGGTCACCTCCGGTGAGCCCGACATGACCGAGCTGGCCGCCCTCACCCTCGTCCTGTACGCCTTCACCCAGTCCCGCCCCGAGTCCACGGAGGCCGCCCGTTCGGTGGCCGAGTGGTGGCGCCGGCGGCCGGGCGAGTACGGGACCGCCGGTTCCTGGCGGGACCGGGGATGACCGCTCCTCCCCGCTGTCACGCGGTGAGCCCGCCGCCGTCCGGGACTGTCCCGGACGGCGGCGGGCTCCTTGTGCGGGGCCGGGCACGGTCGGTCTTACGGCAGGAGTCCGTAGGCCGCGCCCAGGCCGACCACGACCGTGGCCGCGAGGGCGTGGCAGGTGTAGGTGACCCGGCCGGCCACCGGCCACCAGCCCCGGCGCCAGGCGACCACCGTGCAGATCAGGAGCAGGGCGGTGGCGGCGGCCGCGGCGGCGACCAGGTGGGGGATCAGGGTCAGCAGGGGCGAGTCGCCGACGAGGACGGTCCGGTTGAGGGCGTTGCCGTCGCCGGTGAGCCGGATGAAGCACACGGTGGCCGTGGCCAGGATCGCGCCGGTGAGCCAGGCCAGCGTCCAGGCGAGCCGGCCGCCGGGCGCCTTGGCCTTGCGGCGTCGTACGTACGCCACCAGCGGGAGGAGCAGCAGGGCCGCGCCGAGGACCGCGAGGCCGCCCAGCAGGGCCTGCTGGTGCAGGGCCGGCGACTGGTACCAGGGCAGCTTCTCGAAGACCTGCGTCGGGTCGGAGGCCAGGGCCAGCCGGCCGTCGCGGAAGGCGATCCGGTCCTGCCCGGCGCGCTCCTGGAAGACGCCCGGCGCGACCGGCACCCAGTGCTGCTCGCCGACCCGCGGGTCGCGGGCCAGCCCGGTCGTGGTCAGCGCGCCACCCTCGTCGGCGGTGACGTGCACGGAGGTGGTGAGCGCCGCGACCCGGGTCAGGTCGGAGGTGCTGGTGCGGGTGGTGCGGTAGTAGCCGGAGTAGGGGGAGGACGCGGCCTTGTCCCGCTGGGCGAGCTGCGCGGAGGCGCCGGCCGAGGGCTTCCCGGCGGGCTTGCCGCGGTCGGTCGTCGTGCCGGACGGGGTGGCCGCGGCACCCTTGCCGCCGTCACCGAGCCGGTCGGCCACCCGGTTCACCAGTTCCTGGCCGGCGTAGGAGGCACTGCCGTCGACACCGTCGCCGTTGTAGACGACGTACACGCCGACTCCGGAGGCGGGCAGCAGGGCCAGGTTGCCGTGGAAGCCGGGCAGGTCACCGTCCTTCACCCACATGCGCTCGCCGGCCCGCTGACGCTCCTCCAGCAGGTAGCCGATGCCGGGCAGCCGGGGGTCGTTGGCGAACTGGCGGTGCAGCATGGCGCGGGTGGAGGCGGGGGTCAGGACCGGGCCGCCGCCGTCGAGCAGGGCGCTCATCAGGCGGCCCATGTCGGCGGCGGTGGTGACCGCGCCGGCGCCGGTCGGCGTCCACGCGCCGTACTGCCCGTCCTCGGCGCGCTGCCGGCCGCCGTCGGGCCGGTAGCCGAGGGCGAGGGCGTCGGCGGTACGGGCGTCGGGCCGGGCGAAGGTGGTGCGGGTCATGCCGAGGGGGGTCAGGACGGCGCGGTCGACGTAGGTGGCGAAGGGGGTCCCGGTGACCTGTTCGACCAGGTAACCGGCCAGCGCGACACCGTAGTTGTCGTAGCTCGCGACCTCGCCGGGCGGACGTACCCGCTTCGGCTGGTGCTTGTCGAGGCTCTCGCCGAGGGCGCCCGCCGGCTCGGGCGAGGTGCCGCCGCGGCCGAGGATGCTGGTGTCGAACCCGGCGGTGTGCGTGAGCAGATGACGGACCGTCACCGGCTTACCCGGGTAACTGTCCTTGACGTTGAAGGCGGTCAGGTACCGGTTGACGTCGGCGTCCAGGCTCAGCTTGCCCTTCTCCACCTGCTGGAGCACGGCGACCGCCGTGAACAGCTTGGCGTCGGAGGCCATGAAGTAGCCGGTCCTGCGCGGGTCGCTGCGCACCTCGCGCTCCACGTCCGCCAGACCGTACCCCTTGGTCAGCGTCCGCCCGCCCCGGTCCACGACGACGACGGAGGCGCCGGGGATGCGGTAGTCGGCCAGCTGCTTCGGCACCAGTTCGTCCAGCAGGGCGGACAGGCTCCCGCCCCCCTGCCGTGCGGACGCCGTATCACCGGTACCGGCACCCGTACCGGCGGCGGCACGGGCACCCGTACCGGCGGCGGCCGGGGTCACCACGCACAGGACGGCGGTCACCACGGCCGCCACCAGGATGAGGATTCGCTCTCGGCTCGTCATGCCTTCCATTCCACGCGCCGGGGCCGTCGCGCCCCATGGCCCTGTGTGGTGTCCGGGGTGTACCCAGGTACACCCCCCGAGAGGGGACAATGGTCCCGTGATCGGCGGCACGTGGCACACCAGGATGTAACACGTAGGGCGGCAACGGGCCGCCGGATCTCAGGAGTTGTGGCATGAATATCGCCAAGGACGCACGTACCGCGGTCGCCGGACTTCCGCTGGCGGGACTGGCCGTCGTAGAGGTCTTCTTCTTCTCCCTTCTGGTCACCGCGATCTCCCTGCTCGGGGCGGGTATCGGCCTCTTCCTCATCCCGGCGGCGGCGATCGCCGCCCGCAGCACGGTGAACATCACCCGCCGGCTGGCCGGCGCCCGCCTGGAGGGCGGCATCCCCGAGCCGTACCTGCCCGAGCCGCCGCGCGAGGGCGGCCTCAAGAGCTGGTGGGCCCGCACCCAGTGGATCCTCACCGACCCGGCGACCTGGCGGGACCTCGCCTGGATGCTGGTCAACCCGGTCGTCGGACTCGTCCTGGTGCTGCTGCCGCTCACGCTGATCGCGTTCGGCGTCTTCGGCCTGCTGATGCCCCTGCTGTGGGAGGACATCAGCGGCAGCGGCGGCAACAACTGGTACTGGTTCGTCAAGGTGACGGACAGTCAGAGCGCGCTGTACGCCCTCGGACTGGGCATCCCGACCCTGCTGATCGGCCTCGTCTCGGCACCCGCCCTGATGCGCGCCCACGCCCAGCTCGCCCGCACCCTCCTCGCCCCCACCGAGACCGCCCGCAAGGTCCTGCACCTCACCCGCACCCGTTCCGAGGTCGTCAGCAGCTCCGCCGCCGAACTGCGCCGCATCGAGCGCGACCTGCACGACGGCGCCCAGGCCCGGCTCGTCGCCCTCGGCATGAACCTCGGCGTCGCCGAGCAGCTCCTCGCCAAGGACCCGGAGGCGGTCCGCGCGATCCTCGCCGACACCCGAAAGGCCTCCGCCAGCGCCCTGACCGAGCTGCGCGACCTGATCCGCGGCATCCACCCGCCGGTCCTCGCCGACCGCGGTCTCGCCGACGCCGTCCGCGCCCTCGCCCTGGACAGCCCGCTCGACGTCTCCGTCACCGCCGAACTGCCCGGCCGCGCCGACGCCCCCGTCGAGTCCGCCCTCTACTTCGCCGTCTCCGAGATCCTCACCAACGCCGCCAAGCACGCCTCCCCGACCCACGTCGACGTCGACCTCTGGTACGCCGACGGCCGGATCCGCGCCCAGGTCAGCGACGACGGCCACGGCGGGGCCGACCCCTCGCGCGGCACCGGCCTGCGCGGCATCGAGCGCCGCCTCGCCGCCTTCGACGGGGTGCTCGCGGTCCACAGCCCGGTCGGCGGACCCACCACCCTCACCCTGGAGATCCCTTGCGCGTTGTCCTAGCCGAAGACCTGTTCCTCCTGCGCGACGGCCTGGTGAGGCTGCTGGAGGCGTACGACTTCGAGATCGTGGCCGCCGTCGACAACGGGCCCAGCCTCTTACGGGCCCTCGTCGACGAGCGGCCCGACGTCGCGGTCGTCGACGTACGCCTCCCGCCCACCTTCACCGACGAGGGCCTCCAGGCCGCCCTCACCGCCCGCAAGCAGGTCCCGGGCCTGCCGGTGCTCGTCCTCTCCCAGTACGTCGAGCAGCTCTACGCGCGTGAGCTGCTCGCCGACGGCAGCGGCGGCATCGGCTACCTCCTCAAGGACCGCGTCTTCGACCCCGACCAGTTCGTGGAGTCCGTCCGCCGGGTCGCCGCCGGCGGCACCGCCATGGACCCCGACGTCGTGGCCAAACTCTTCGCCAAGGACAGCAACGGCCCCAAAGGCTCCCTCGCCCGCCTCACCCCCCGCGAGCGCGAGGTCCTGGCGCTGATGGCCGAGGGCCGCTCCAACGCCTCCATCGCCCAGGCCCTGGTGATCACCGAACGCTCCGTCATCAAACACACGTCCAACATCTTCGCGAAGCTGGACCTGCCGGTCTCGGACGACGCGAACCGGCGGGTACTGGCGGTGCTGGCGTTCCTCAGGTGATCCACGCGCAATTCACGCGGGAATAGCTTGCTGGTGGAGCGTGGTCAGGCGGGTGTGTTCGTCGTCGCGGAAGGTCTGGACTTCGCGGCAGAGCGTGCTCATGACGAATTGACCGAGTGGCACGCACAGGTCCATGCGCTGGATGCAGACGCCGACCATGAACGGGCCGTTCTGGGCACGGTAGAGGCGGATGCCGTAGAAGCCCTCCTGGCAGTCGTGGTCGTTGTTGAAGCGGCAGGTGGCGCAGGTGTCGGGCAGGCGGGTGGGGCGGATGGTCTTGGTGTCGAGGTGGTGGCCGTCGGGGAGGCGGTAGCGGGTGCGGCTGCCGGAGGCTCCGGCGGTATGGATGTGCCGGACTGGCTGGGCGCCGAGGTGGCTGAGGAGGTCCTGCACGGCGGCCAGGGAGGCGTCGCCGTCTGTCAGGGAGGTCAGGACGCGTACGGTCACGTTCTGGCCGTAGGTCTCGATGATCCTCAGCACGCGGGGGATGTGGGTGTGGTCGGGGAGGACGATGTTGGCAGAGACCTTCACGCCGTGGGACAGCGCTGTGTCGACGGTGGCGTGCAGGGCGGCGAGTTTGCGTTCGGCGAGGGCGGTGGAGGCGTAGCGGGCGGCCTGGACGGCGGCCAGTTCCTCGGGTGTGGTGCCGAAGACGGACAGGTTGATGCGGTCGAGCCCGGCGGCGGCGCATTCGGCGAGGACGGCAGCCCCGTTCTCCCCGTTGGAGGTGATACCGACGGTCAGGCCGAGGCGGTGGGCGATGGCAACCAGTTCGGGGAGCCTGGGGTGGAGGGTGGGTTCCCCGCCGGTGAAGTGGACTTCGTCGGTGTCGACGCTGCCGCGCATGGCGGCCAGGGCGAGCGCGTAGTCGGTGTCGGGTTCGATGCGGGCGGGCAGGAAGTCGGCCCGGTTGGTGCGGAGGTAGATCGACACCCGTCCGGTGGGGCCGGGGGTTCCGGTGAACTCCCCGGCGGTACGCCCGTGGTTGTCGGCGGTGACCGGCGTGCCCTCGTTGTGGCAGAAGGTGCAGGCCATCCCGCATGCGTCGATGACCTTCACGCGGAGAGTACGGTCCGGCCTGATTTCCACCGGCAGATCGGGTGAGCCGTGCATGGGGCCGCCTTCCAGGGGGCCGAGCGTCAGCGAGAGGGGAAGCGCAGGTCGGCGATGGTGGTCAGGTCGATGCCGTAGCGGGCGTACACGGCAGTGGTGTTCTGGCTCGTCAGCGCCGCGCGGTCCAGGCCGAGGCGCTTGGCCGCCGCCCACACCTGCTCGGCGTCATCGCCCTCGATCTCCAGATACGGCGGGATCAGCGGCCAGGAGTCGATCTCCAGCCGGACATCGTTCAGCAGCCAGGAGGAGCGACGGTTCTCCTGGTACGCCTTCGCGATGAAACCGAGGCTGCCGAGGAGGGCGTTGGCCGTGTCGAAGTCGCCCACGGTCGTTTCGGTCTCGCGCGTGCCGTCCACGGCGTCGGAGGTGATCTCCTTGACGCACAGGGTCACCTCGCTGCCGGTATCGCGCAGCCGGATCCAGCGGCTGGTGTCGCCGGGTGCGATGTCGTAGACATACCGGCGCATCACGCGGTCGCTTACGTGGGTTCCTCCGGCAGCCGCGATGCGCTGCGCCATTTCGGCCGGGTCGATGTCCAGGGCCTTGGTCTCGTACTCGGTCTGTGTCGTCATTCCTCTGCCTTCAGTCGAGTGCGCGCAGCCCATGCAGTACGCGTCTCATCAGGTCGATGCCGGGGGGCTGGAACTGGGGCTGGTGAGGGCGGGCGGGTCGGTACGTCATGGCACCGATGGCAGGCCCGGTGGTCGCTGCTCCCCGCAAGGGACGGGCGAGCCAGGAGTGTTCGGCTTCGAGGAGCAGTTGTATCGGACGCGGGCGACTGTGCGGGCGGCGTGCTCGTACAGCCAGAACGGTGAGGAACGCCGCCGCGCAGACGGCGGTGGCCAGAGCGTGCCGGGCCTTCATGAGACGGGTCCGTTCAGCAGCAGGAGCGCCCACACCGTCTTGCCGACCGGTGTCCGCTCGCGATGCCCGACGCTTTCGGCGAGCGCGGCGACCAGCAGAAGGCCCCGGCCGCGCTCGGCGTCAGCGTCCGGCGTGGCGGCGCAGGGAGGCGTGTCGCTGGCATCGGAGACCTCGACCAGGCATTCCTTGCCGGAGACGCCGAGGCGGACCTCGAAGCTCTGGTGGGGTACGTGCGTGTACCGCACCGCGTTCGTCGCGAGTTCACTGCACACCAGCACGGCGGTGTCGACATCGTCCTCACCGCAGCCCCACCGGGTCAGGGTCCGGCGCACCTGTCTGCGGACCAGCCACACGCACTTCTCATGCGGCGTGAACTCCATCCGCCAGTCCATGTCGGATTTGCTCACGGGCCGACGTCCATCGGCTCGCCGAGCGCCCGGTAGCACAGGCGCGGTCCGGTGAAGGCGGTACGGGCGTGGAGCCAGCGGGTGTTGTCCAGGACGTATCCCTGACCGGCGGCGAGCGTCAGTGTCCGCTGGCGGCGGGCGATCGCCGCCCGCAGTACGGGCAGGTAGGGCTGGGCGAGCGGCGAGAACCGGGCAAGGCTGTCCCAGCGCAGCCGGATCTGGGGGCGTCCGTCCGGACGCGGGGTGAAGACCGAACCGAGGTGTCCGTCGCGACCGCCGAAGAAGGCGCTACGCGGTTCGCTGAGCGCGGCCACCGCGTCCGGGTGGTCCTCGGCGAGATCGGCGTACACGGCGTGGCCGTCGGCGAGCAGGCATTGTCCGCCGGTGGTCGCGGCCGGGCGCAGACCAGCATCATCAGCCGGGGCGGGGTGGCGAGGCTGGAACGCTCGGTGTGCGGCAGCACTTCGCCGTTACTCAGCCCCGCGAAGCCCTCGCGTCCGGTGTGCCGGCCGGTGTCCCGGATGACGGTGAGGCCGTCGGGGTCGCTGTCCCTGTGGGGCGTGATGTGCATGACGTCGGCAGCGGCGTCGAGTACGTCCTGCCGGGTGGGTAACTGGTCGAGAAGCGCCAACCCGGTGCTGCGCAGCGCATCGGAAACAGCCAAATCCGTGTCCATGCTGGGCGGTCCCGGAAGGGGAAGCGCGTCTATGCCGTTCTTCGCCTTGACTACGACGCGCGTCATCGGAGAGTTCCTTCCGTCGTGGTGTGCCAGACAGGTGGTCTCACTGTCGGTAGTCACGCACCGCCTCGTAAAGTGACAGATTGTCAACCCCGTTGGGTGGTCGATCAAGACTGTCAGGTGCCCTGTGCGTGTTACGTTCCGAGCGTCTCGGCTCTGCCATCGCACCGATCCGTGAAGGACGCCATGACGTACACGCCGCATACTTTTCCCGTCTCTGTGAAGGGCGTTGCTGTGGACGGCGACGGCCGCGTGCTGTTGCTGCGCAACGAACGGGACGAGTGGGAACTGCCCGGCGGGCGGCTGGAGCTCGGTGAGTCCCCCGAGCAGTGCGTGGTTCGCGAAGTCGAGGAGGAGTCGGGCTGGGAAGTCGCCGCAGGGCCGCTGCTGGACGCGTGGGTGTACCAGCCGATCCCTGACCGGCACGTCCTGATCGTCACCTACGGCTGCACGGTCCTGACTCCGGACGTGCTGCCTGTTATCAGCCACGAGCACAAGGAAGTCGGGCTGTTCACGGTGGACGAGGTCCCCGGCCTTCGGATGCCCGACGGATACAAGGCGTCGGTTGCCGCCTGGTACAAGCAGCAACCGGGGCGGTAGACCTTGGTTGGGGCCGACGGCCGTCTGCCGGCTCCAAGGGCCCTGTTGCCGCACACCCTGTGGCATTGGGCGACCCCACAGGCTGAAGCCGTCCTCGTCACCCGCGACCTGGGACCGATTCTCCGGTTCTACCGGCAGATTCACTCTCTCTCGCAAGCCGCCCTCGGCGATCTCCTCGGCTACGACAAGACGTATGTCTCGATGGTCGAGAACGGACGCCGCACCATCGACGACGTGCCCTCGCGCCGCCGTATCGCCGCTGCTCTGTGCCTGCCGCCCCATGCGCTGGGAGTGACGGACCCGTCCGACGCGGACCACGTCGCGATGGTGCAGTTCGGGAACTCCACCGTCCGGCTCGCGGAGATCGTCCGCCAGAGCGGACACGCAACCGAAGCGGTTGCCGAGTTGTGGCCGCTGGTGGCCCGCCTGGAAGCCCAGGTCGCCGACGGTCACGCCGAACGGGAACTCCTCACGCTGTTGGCCGGGGCGCGCGTCGGGCTGGGCGTTGCTCTTGGCCACGTTCTGCCCGAAGAGCGACTGGTCACCGCCGCCCGCTGGACCGGTCAGGGACTGGCTATCGCCCGGTACCTGGACGATCCGGACATGTGCTCGTACGCCTTGCGCATGCACGGGAACGAGCTGCGCAAGGCCGGACTGGTCGGAGCCGCCGTCGACCGCCTCCACGAGGCCGTCGCCGTCGCACCTGATGACGACGGGCGCGCCTCGGCTCTGACTCTGCTCGCGCGCGCCGCCGGAGAGCTCGGCGACGGGACCCTCTTCGACATGACGGTTCGAGACAACCGGGCGTTGCTCGAACAGGTCGCGCACACCTCGTTGGTGAACCCCTTCGCGTTGCACGAGATCCGGATGCGTGGACTGGTCGCCACCGGGCGCGGTGACCAGGCGGTACGCCTCGCCGGTGAGCAGTCCCCCGCCACCTCGGCCATCACGCCGCAGTGGCAGGTGATCGAGCACGTCACGGCAGGCCGGGTCCTGCTGCTGCGTGGCGACCGTACCGGTGCTGCTGACCGCCTTGCTGTGGCGATCAACGCGGCGCGCGTCCACCGGTTGCCGCACCAACTCCAGCGAGTTGTCCGCATCACCGGCCGCGTCCTGCCCGCACTCTGCGCGCGGGCGAGTCAGAGCCTGGAGCGGCTGCGGCGGGAAATGGCCGCGTAACGGGCCAGGGCACGGCGGTTCGGTATTCATACAACCTCCAAGGTGCTGGTGTGTTCTACGAGTTGCTGTGCCTTGCGGTCCCGAACGGTGGCCTGCCGTCTTTCCCTCATGAAGGAGAGCGGTGCACTTCCGGATTGCTACGGGGCAGTCGCGGTGCGTAGTTGATGCACCACAGACCGTAGGGCGCAACTTACATCCGTCGCAACATGCATCCGGAAATTTCCTCCGGAAGGGTCGCGTGCCAGGATGGGGCGTCAGATTCCATGAGCCGATGAGGAACGGGCCGCATGCCGCAACGCAGCAACCCGACGGCACGTCAGGTCAGGCTTGGCGCTGAACTGCGTAAGATGCGCGAGCGCGCCGGGATGACCGCGCGGGAGGCCGCCGTCGCGATCGGCTCGAACTACATGATGCTCAGCCACCAGGAAGCCGGTCGCGCGGGCATCAGTGACGGGCGCGTCCTTCGCCTCGCGGAGATCTACGTCTGCGAGGACGAGCCCCTCGTCAACGCCTTGGTCGCCATGGCGAATGAGCGCGGCAAACGTTGGTGGCAGGCATACCGGGGCGGCATCGCGTCCAGCTTCCTGGATGTCGCGGAACTCGAACACCACGCCACGTACATCCGCACCTATCAGGTCGTACACATCCCCGGCCTCTTCCAGACCGAGGAGTACATGCGTGCCGTCTTCACCCTGTCGGCGCCCCAACTCTCCGACGCGGAGCGTGAACTCCAGATCCAGCACCGGCTACAGCGCCAGCAACTCATTGAGCCCGAAGCGCGCGTCCCCCAGGAAGCGATCATTCATGAATCCGCGCTCCGCATGCGCTTCGGCGGACGCAAGGCGGCCCGCGCCCAGCTTGACCGCGTCCTGGAACTGGCGCACCGCGACAACATCTCCGTACGAGTCGTGACGTACGACGCCGAAGGGTTCGCAGGACTCGGCAGTCCTGTCATGTACGCGTGCGGCGCGGTACCCCAACTCGACACGGTCCAGCTCGACGCCTTGCACGGAGTGCTGTTCCTGGACGCAGAAGCACAACTGGCCTGGTACCGCCTCCTCCTCGACCGCATGAGAGACATGGCACTTACTGTCGAAGCCTCGCAAGACTTCATCCACCGCCTAGCGCGGCAGATCTAGACAGGAGAGGCCGCAGGATGCCCAGACTCCTCGACTGGCAGAAGTCCTCGTTCTCCGGCGGAGGCGAAGGAAACGCCTGCCTGGAACTCGCCACCTCCGCCCATGCCCTACAACTCCGCGAGAGCGACGATCCGACCACCACCCTCACGACCACGCCCGCCGGACTCCAAGCCCTCATCCACAGCCTGAAAACAGAGTGAGCATCTCGGCGCCGGCGACGCCAAGCGCCGGTCCCTGGCTGTTTCCGCCCACCCGCAACCGGGTCGTGGGCGCTCCTGCACGGTGGCCTGGTGCTTTCCGGCCGGGACCGAGAGCTGTGCGCTGCCGCATGAGTACGGGACCGCGCAGTGTGTGGTCGGTGCGCCACCGACGTAAGGGCGCGAACCTGCGTCCGGCGCATCCGGGTCCCAGCCCCTGCTGCGAGCGAGCGGCACTCGGACGTGATCGCGAGGCGGCGGGTCCCCCGGATGGCTCGCTGATGCGACAGGCGTCGGGGCAGCACCTTCACTGGAAAACATGTCTCACCTTGACCAGGCGCACACCCGGCGTCTTCGCTCCGCTGCGGCACTGGGCCTGATCGCGGCCCTGGCCGGCGGCGGCTGCGCGGGTCCCGACAGCTCCGCCGCCGCCGTCCACAGGGCGGCCGCCCAGACGTCGCCGCTACCCACCGTCCCGCCTGCCCAGCCGCCGCCGCGCCTCACGCGGGCCAAGGTCGACGCCGCGGTGGACCGGCTCGACGGAGTCGTACAGGACGCCATGCGCAGGACCGGTGTGCCGGGGGTCGCCGTCGGCGTGGTCCATGACGACGAGGTGCTGTATCTGAAGGGCTTCGGCGCACGGAAGGCCGGCGCGAAGGGCCGGGTCGGACCCGACACCGTCTTCCAGCTCGCCTCGGTCTCCAAGCCGGTCGCATCGACCGTGGTCGCCGCGGCCGTGGGTGAGAAGACCGTCGGCTGGGACGACCCGGTCGTCGAGCACAGCCCGGGCTTCGCCCTCAAGGACCCCTGGGTGACCCGCCACGTCACGCTCGCCGACCTGTTCTCGCACCGCAGCGGGCTGCCCGACCACGCCGGGGACCTCTTGGAGGACCTCGGCTACGACCGCTCGTACATCCTGGAGCGTCTGCGGTACGAACCGTCGGCCCCCTTCCGTGCCCACTACGCGTACACCAACTTCGGGCTGACCGAAGCCGCGGTCGCCGTCGCGCGGGCGGCGGACACCAACTGGGAGGATCTGTCCGCCGACAAGCTGTACCGGCCGCTGGGCATGGACTCCACCAGTTCCTCCTTCGCCGACTACGAGAAGGCCGGGAACAAGGCCGTCACCCATGTGAGGCAGGGCGACACCTGGCAGGCCGAGTTCGTACGGGACGCGGACGCCCAGAGCCCGGCGGGCGGGGCCAGCTCCACCGTCCGGGACATGGCGAAGTGGCTGCGCCTGCAGCTCGGCAACGGCAAGTTCGAGGGGCGGCAGGTCATCGACGCCGACGCACTGGACGAGACCCACCTGCCGCACATGCTCTCCGAGCCGCCGCACGCGCCCGCGGGCAGGTCCGGGTTCTACGGGCTCGGCTGGAACGTGAGCTACGACGACCAGGGCAGGCTGAAGCTCGGCCACTCCGGCGGCTTCGCGCTGGGGGCGGCCACCAACGTCGCGTTGTTGCCCTCGGAGAAGCTCGGCATCGTCGTCCTGACCAACGGCCAGCCCGTCGGCCTGCCCGAGTCGATCACCGCCACGTTCCTCGACACCGCGCAGACGGGCGGATCCACCGTCGACTGGCTGGCGTTCCTCGGGCCGATCATCAAGCAGACCCTCGCGGGGGAACAGTCGCCGGTCGACTACAGCAAGCCTCCGGCCTCGCCCGCACCCGCCAAGGCGAACAGCGCCTACACCGGAACGTACGCCAATGACTACTACGGCCCGATGACCGTCAGCGTCCAGGGGGACGAACTCACCATGCAACTTGGGCCCAAGAAGCAGCGGTTCTCCTTGCGCCACTACGACGGTGACACCTTCAGCTACCGCACCACCGGCGAAAACGCCGTCGGCCTGTCCGGCGTGACCTTCACCGTCGGGTCCGGCGGACGCGCCGACAAGGTCCGGGTCGAGAACCTCGACACGACCGGCCTCGGCACCTTCACCAGGGAATGAGCCTCAGTGAACTCAGGCCATCGCCGCGACGCCCTCCACCCAGGCCGCCTCCGGCGCAGGGTGGCCTACCTCAGGAGCTGAGCGGCCCGGCTTCAGGAGTCAGGAGCTGAGCCGCTTCGCGAAGCAGCGGCTGTCGTCGTGGAAGCGGTAGTAGCCGAACTTGGTGCAGGGCTCGTAGCCGCTGGAGGTGTACAGCGCGATGGCCTCCGGCTGCTCGGTGCCGGTTTCCAGGACCATGCGGAGGCGGCCGGCCGCGCGGGCGTCGTCCTCCAGTGTGGCGAGCATCCGGCGGGCCAGCCCTCGCCCCCGCGCCTGCTTGACCACGAACATCCGCTTCAGCTCGGCGTCGCCGTCCTGGTTGCCCTCGCCGTTCTCGTCCTGGCTGCGCCAGCCGCCCGTGGCGACCGGCCTGCCCAGCTCGTCGTAGGCGATGAGATACACGCCGCGCGGGGGATCGAAGTCCGCGGGCTCCAGCACCGTGGCGTCACCGCCGTCGCCGTAGCGCTCGTGGTACTCGGCCTGGACCTCGTCGTTCAGCTTCACGGCGTCGGGGTGGTCGAACGGAACGCGGCGTATATTCATGCTGCTCACGGTACATCCATGCATAGCTAGGCGGCGGTGGAAAATCTGGACCCCGTCCAGTGTGCCGGTATCGTGCCCGCGTGCTGACCGTGACCTCCGTAAACGTGAATGGACTGCGCGCCGCCGCGAAGAAGGGCTTCGTGGAGTGGCTCGCCGACACCTCCGCCGATGTGCTGTGCCTCCAGGAGGTGCGCGCCGAATCCCAGCAACTGCCGGAGACCGTCCGCGCCCCCGAGGGCTGGCACGTCACCCACGCCCCCGCCGCCGCCAAGGGCCGCGCGGGCGTCTCCCTCTACACCCGCCGCGAACCGGACGCCGTCCGCATCGGCTTCGGCTCCACCGAGTTCGACACGAGCGGCCGCTACGTCGAGGCCGACCTGCCGGGTGTGACGGTCGCTTCCCTCTACCTCCCGTCCGGTGAGGTCGGCACCGACCGCCAGGACGAGAAGGTCCGCTTCATGGACGAGTTCCTCGCCTACCTCAAGACCCTCCGCGAACGCGCCGCCGCCGACGGCCGCCAGGTCCTGATCTGCGGCGACTGGAACATCGCCCACCAGCAGGCCGACCTGAAGAACTGGCGCTCCAACACCAAGAACTCCGGCTTCCTCCCCGAGGAACGCGAATGGCTGACCCAGGTCCTCACGCCCGAGGCGGGCGGCTACGTCGACGTGGTGCGCACCCTCCACCCGGACGTGACGGGGCCGTACACGTGGTGGTCGTACCGGGGACGGGCCTTCGACAACGATTCGGGATGGAGAATCGATCTCCACGTGTCGACCCCCGGCCTCGCGGCCAAGGCCGTCAAGGGCCTCGTCGAGCGGGCGGCCACGCACGACGAGCGCTGGTCGGACCACGCGCCGGTCACGGTGGTCTACGACCTCTGAACCCGCCGCGACGAAAAGCCGCGACCTACGGCTGCTGAACCCGCCGCAACCGCCGGTCCAGCGCCAGTGAAAGCTCCGCCTCCACCACGCTTCGTGCCAGTGGGCGCAGGCGGGGCAGGGCTTCCTCGCCCGCGTGGCGGAGGATCACGGCGGTGAAGAGTTCGGCGAGGGCGTCGGCGTGGTCGCGGGCGCCTGCGGTGAGGACCTCGGCGAGGGGAATGCCCTCGCGGACCAGGGCGGCGGAGACGTCCAGCAGGCGGCGGCTGATGTGGACGATCTCGTCGCCGTCGGTGGCCAGGTAGCCGAGGTCGAGGGCGGCGGCGAGGTTCTCCGGGGTGACCTGGCCCTCGAAGCGGGCGGCGAGTTCCTCGGGGGTGAGGTGGATCGGCTCCTCCTCGGTGGGGCCGCCGACGCCGAGCAGGTCGGCGACGTCGCGGCCGTGGTCGAGGGCGTCGGCCAGTTCGGCGATGCCGGTGAGGGTGTGGCCGCGGTCCAGCAGCGCCGCGATCGTGCGCAGGCGGGCCAGGTGGTGGTCGTCGTACCAGGCGATACGGCCCTCGCGCCGGGGTGGCGCGAGCAGTTTGCGCTCACGGTAGAAGCGCAGGGTGCGCACCGTGATGCCGGCCTCCCTGGCCAGTTCCTCCGTCCGGTACTCCCGCTTGTCGGTCACCGGGGAAGCCTATGTCGTACCGTCGGTAACTTTCCTTCTTCCGGCCCCTACCCATCAGTACGGTGCTGCTCTACGCTCCGATTGCGCCAGTGTTCACTGGCACGGTCGCAGCGAAGTGTGTCGCGAGGCAAGGAGGCGTCGGGATGGCGGAGCACGAGCACAAGCATGTGCGGGTGGCGGTGATCGGGTCCGGGTTCGGCGGACTGGGGGCCGCGGTGCGGCTGCGCCGGGAGGGGATCACCGACTTCGTCGTCCTGGAGCGGGCGAGCGGCGTCGGCGGCACCTGGCGGGACAACAGCTATCCCGGATGCGCCTGTGACGTGCCGTCCCACCTCTACTCCTTCTCCTTCGCGCCCAACCCCGACTGGCCGCGCACCTTCTCCGGGCAGGAGCACATCCGCGCCTACCTGGAGCACGTCGCGGACGTCTTCCGGCTGCGCCCGCACATCCGCTTCGACTCCGAGGTCAAGCGGATGACCTGGGACCCGGAGCTGCTGCGATGGGACATCGAGACGGCGAGGGGATCGCTCTCGGCGGACGTCGTGGTGTCCGCGACCGGCCCGCTCTCCGATCCGAAGATCCCCGAGATCCCCGGCCTGGAGTCGTTCCCCGGCAAGGTCTTCCACTCCGCCCGCTGGGACCACGACTACGACCTCACCGGCAAGCGCGTCGCCATGGTCGGCACCGGCGCCTCGGCCATCCAGATCGTGCCCGCGATCCAGCCGAAGGTCGCCGGCCTCACCCTCTTCCAGCGCACCCCGCCGTGGGTGATGCCCCGCGTCGACCGGGCGATCAGCGGCGCCGAGCGCTGGCTGCACAAACAGCTGCCGTTCACCACGCAGGCCCGCCGCGGGCTGCTGTGGGGCATCCGCGAACTCCAGGTGCAGGCCTTCACCAAGCACCCGAACGAACTCGGCTTCGTCGAGCGGCTCGCCAAGGCGAACATGGCCCGCGCGGTCAAGGACCCGGCCCTGCGCGCCAAGCTCACCCCGGACTACCGCATCGGCTGCAAGCGCATCCTGCTGTCCAGCGAGTACTACCCGGCGCTCACCCGCCCGAACGTGGACGTCGTGGCGAGCGGGCTGCACGAGATCCGCGGAAACACCCTGGTCGCCGCCGACGGCAGCGAGGCCGAGGTCGACGCGATCGTCTTCGGCACCGGTTTCCGCGTCACGGACATGCCGATCGCCGAACGGGTCGTCGGCGCCGACGACCCGTTCGGCGA
>NZ_MUBA01000238.1 GCF_002154575.1 Streptomyces bobili | reverse complement strand
GGCGCCAACGAGGACGGCCGCGGCACGGGCGAGCGCCTCCTCGTGGACCCGCGCGACAGCGACACCCTCTGGCTGGGCACCCGGCACGACGGACTCCTCAGGTCCACCGACCGCGGCGCCACCTGGAAGACGGCGGACACCTTCCCGGCCGCCCCGAACGCCACCGGCCAGGGCGTCACCCTGCTCGTCGCGGCCGGCCGCACGCTCTACGCCGGCTGGGGCGACGCCGACGGCACGACGGCCACGGCCAACCTGTTCCGGACGGCCGACGGCACCACCTGGGAGCCCGTCCCCGGACAGCCCGCCGGCACCGCCGCGAAGGTCCCGGTCCGCGCCGCGTACGACCGGCACACACGGGAGCTGTACCTGACGTACGCCAATGCCGCCGGCCCCAACGGCCAGTCCGACGGCAGTGTGCACAAGCTGGCCACGGCCACCGGCAAGTGGACCGAGGTCACGCCGGTGAAGCCCGGCGGCACAAGCGAGGACGGCTCAGCCGACAGCTTCGGGTACGGCGGGGCCGCCGTGGACGCCCGCCGCCCCGGCACCGTCGTGGTCTCCACCAACAACCGCTGGGCGGCCGTCGACACCCTGTACCGCACCACCGACGGCGGCCGCACCTGGACCTCCCTCAAGGACTCCGCGGTCTTCGACGTGTCCGAGACGCCCTACCTCAAGTGGGGTGAGGCAGCGCCTAAGTTCGGCTGGTGGATCCAGGCGCTGGCCGTCGACCCGTACGACTCCCGGCACATCGTCTACGGCACCGGCGCCACCCTCTACGGCACCCGTGACCTCAAGCACTGGGCCCCGCAGATCCGCGGCCTGGAGGAGACCGCCGTACGCCAGCTGATCTCGCCGCCGACGGGCGAGGCGCACCTGCTCAGCGGGCTCGGCGACATCGGTGTGATGTACCACGAGCGGCTCACCGCCTCCCCGTCGCGCGGCATGGCGACGAACCCCGTCTTCGGTTCCGCGACCGGACTCGCGCAGGCCGCGCTCAACCCGTCGTACGTGGTCCGGGCGGGCTGGGGCGACCACGGCAACGGCGCCTTCTCGCGGGACGGCGGCCGGACCTGGGCGCCCTTCGCCGCGCAGCCCGCCATCGCCAAGGACGCGCCGGGTCCGATCGCCGCCAACGCCGACGGCAGCGTGCTGCTGTGGTCCTTCGTGCACTGGGACGGCACCCGGTACCCGGCGCACCGCTCGGCGGACAACGGCGCCACCTGGACCGAGGTCCCCACCTTCCCCAAGGGCGCCACACCGGTCGCCGACCCGGCCGATCCGGCGCTCTTCTACGCCTACGACACCGACGCGGGCACCCTGCTGGCCAGCACCGACGGCGGCCGTACGTTCGCCGCGCGGGCGACCGGACTGCCCGCCGGGGACACCCAGTTCAAGGTGGTCGCGGCGCCGGGACGCTCCGGCGACCTGTGGCTGAGCGCCAAATGGAACGGCCTGTACCGGTCCACCGACGGTGGCGCCGGCTTCCAGAAGATCGACAGCTGCTGGGCCTCGTACACCCTCGGCTTCGGCAAGGCCGCGGACGGGGCCGACTACCCCGCGATCTACCAGGTGGGCTCCACCGAGACGATCACCGCCGTGCACCGCTCCGACGACGGCGCGAAGACCTGGCTGCGGATCAACGACGACGCCCACCAGTGGGGCTGGACCGGCGAGGCCATCACCGGCGACCCCCGCATCCACGGCCGCGTCTACCTCGCCACCAACGGGCGCGGCATCCAGTACGGCGAGCCCGTCTGATGCCCGGCCTGAGCACGGCGACGAACGGCCGCATCCTCTACGGCGGCGACTACAACCCCGAGCAGTGGCCCGAGGAGACCTGGCCCGAGGACATCCGGCTGATGAAGGACGCCGGCGTCAACTCGGTCACCCTCGGCGTCTTCTCCTGGGCGAAGCTCGAACCGACTCCGGGGGCACGGGAGTTCGGCTGGCTGGACCGGCTCATGGATCTGACGCACGAGCACGGCATCGGGGTCGTCCTGGCCACCCCCACCGCCTCGCCACCCCCCTGGATGGGCCGGCTCCACCCGGACACCCTGCCCGTCGACCAGGAAGGGCGCACCGAGTGGTGGGGCGGGCGCCAGCACTTCTCGCACTCCAGCGCCACCTACCGCCGCTACGCCGCCGGCATCACCGAGGACCTCGCCGCCCGCTACGGCGGCCACCCCGCCCTCACGATGTGGCACATCAACAACGAGTACTGCACCTACGACTGGAGCGACGAGGCCGCCACCCGCTTCCGCACGTGGCTGCGGAGCAGGTACGGCACCCTCGACGCCCTCAACGAGGCCTGGGGCACCGCCTTCTGGAGCCAGGGCTACGGCGACTGGGCCGAGATCCACACACCCCGCCACGCCCACTACCTGAAGAATCCCAGCCAGGTACTGGACTTCAAACGGTTCACCTCCGACATGCTCCTGGAGTGCTACACCGCCGAGCGGGACATCGTCCGCCGGGCCACCCCGCACCTTCCGGTGACCACCAACTTCATGCCGCTGTGGGCCGGCCAGGACGCCTGGCGCTGGGCCGCGGAGGAGGACGTCGTCTCCGTCGACCTCTATCCCGACCCGCGCGACCCGATCGGCGCCCAGCACGGCGCCCTGGTCCAGGACATGACCCGCTCGCAGGCCCGCGGCCCCTGGATGCTGATGGAGCAGGCCGCCGGCCCGGTCAACTGGCGCGGGGTGAACCACCCCAAGCCGCGCGGCCTCAACCGCCTCTGGTCCCTCCAGGCCGTGGCCCGCGGCGCCGACGCCGTCTGCTACTTCCAGTGGCGCCAGTCCCGCCAGGGCGCGGAGAAGTTCCACTCCGGCATGGTCAGCCACGCGGGGGAGGAGGGCCGCACCTACCAGGAGGTCAAGCAGCTCGGCGCCGACCTGGCCCGCATCTCCGGGCGGGTGACGGACCGGCACACCGTCAACGACATCGCGATCCTGCACGACTGGAACGCCTGGTGGGCGAGTTCCCAGGAGGGCCGCCTCTCCGCGCACGTCGACCACCCGGCCGTCCTGGGCGCCTGGCACCGCGCCCTGTGGGAGTCCCACCTCACCACCGACTTCGCCCACCCGGAGCACGACCTCGGCGGCTACAAGCTGGTCGTCGTCCCGCAGCTCTACCTCCTCACCGACGCCGCGATCGACAACCTCCTCGCCTACGTCCGCGGCGGCGGCACCCTCGTCAGCGGCTTCCTGACCGGCGTCGCCGACGAGGACGACCGGGTCCGCCCCGGAGGCATGGACGCCCGGCTGCGCGACCTGTTCGGCATCCGCACCCTGCACGAGTGGTGGCCCCTGGACCCGGGGGAGCGGGCCGAGTGCGACGGCTTCCGCGGCACCCTGTGGTCGGAGGAGCTCGACAAGACCGAGGAAGCGGTCGCCGAGGCCTCGTACAAGGGCGGAGAGCTGGACGGCCTGCCCGCCGTGCTCCGCAACGGCCGCGCCTGGTACGTCTCCACGCTCCCCGAACCCGAGTCCCTGCGCGAACTGCTCGCCCGGATCGCGGCCGGCGCGGGAGCCGCCCCGGTGCTCGACGGGCTGCCCGCCCAGGTCGAGGCCGTGCGCCGCGGTGACCTGCTGTTCCTGCTCAACCACGGGCGCGAGTCCGTCACCGTCGAGGTGCCGGGCAGGCACCGGGACCTCCTCACGGACACCGAGGTGAGCGACGGGCTCACCCTCGGCCGCTACGGCGCCGCGGTGCTGGCCCCATGACCGGTCCCGGCCCCGGCCCCGTCGACGGAACCTGGGAACCACGCCCGGCCGCCCGCTGGGAGGACGGCTTCCTCAGCGGCAACGGCCGTCACGGCGCCCTCGTGTTCGGCGATCCGAACGACGACCGTGTCATCGTCACCCACCACACCCTGGTCCGCCCCAACGGGGCCGAACACGCCGAGCCCCCACAGCTCGCCGCCGAACTCCCCGCCCTCCAGGACCGGTTGCTCGCCGGAGACCTCACCGCCGCCGAGGAGTTCACCGACGGACGGCCCCTGCAATGGGTGCAGCCCTTCCACCCCGCCTTCCAGATCCGGCTGCGCCGACCCGACGCCGACGCCCGCGAGTACCGCCGCAGCGTCGACTTCGCCACCGGCGAGGTCACCGCCGCCACCGCCGACTGGACCAGCCGTGTCTTCGTCTCCCGCGCCGACGACGTGATCGTCCAGCACCTCACCGGCCCCGGACTCGGCCTCGACCTCACCCTGGACCACCGGCTCCCCAACGTGCCCGCGGGCCTGGGCGTCGGCCACGGCGCGCTCCTCACCCCGGAAGGCGCCGTCCTCAGCATCCGCGCCCGCTACCCGGACAGTGACCGCGCGTACACCGGCGTCACCCTCGTCGCGGTGACCGGCGGCCGGCTCTCCCTCGCCGCCCCCGGCACCCGCGTCGAGGACGCCGACTCCGTCCTGCTCCTCACCCGCGTCCGCCGCCACACCGGCGACCTCGACGTCACCGAGGAGACCCGTGCCCTGCGCGCGATCCTCGCCGGACGCTCGTACGACGAACTCCGCGACCGGCACACGGCCCTCCACCGCACCGCCTACGAGCGCGTCGGCCTCGACCTCGACGCCGACCCCGGCGAACGCGCCCTGCCCGGCTCCGAACTGCTCGAGCGCCCCGACGGCACGGCGCTGCTGGAACGGCTCTTCGCGGCCGGCCGCTATCACCTGCTCAGCGCGAGCGGCCTCCTCCCGCCCCGCCTCACCGGGTTGTGGACCGGCGACTGGGACACGGCCTGGGCCGGCGCGTTCACCACCGACGCCAACCTGAACCTCCAGACGGCGTCGGCGGCGGCAGCCGCCCTTCCCGAGGTCACGGCGTCCCTCGCCGCGCTGATCCACGGGCAGGCGGACGACTGGCGCGAGAACGCCCGCGCGATCTTCGGCGCCCGAGGAGTCGTCGCCCCGCCGCACACCGACGGCGAGTCGGGCCTGACGTACCACTTCAGCCGCGAATACCCCCTCCACCTGTGGACCGCAGGCGCCGACTGGCTGCTCAAGCCGCTCGTCGACCACGACGAGACCCGCGGCGGACAGGACCCGCGCACGGCCGCCGCGCTCGCCGAAGTCGCCCTCTTCTACGAGGACTTCCTCACCCGCACCGACGCCGACGGACACCTCGTCGTCGTCCCGTCCTACTCACCGGAGAACCGGCCCGCGGGCGCGAGCTGGGGGGCGCTCAACGCGGCCATGGACCTCTCCGCCGCCCGCCACGCACTCCTCACCGCCGCCGCCTACCACCCCGACCACGCGGCCCGCTGGCAGGCCCTCGCCGACCGGCTCCCGCCGCACCGGACCAACGCCGACGGCGCCCTCGCCGAATGGGCCTGGCCCGGCCTCGACGACACCTACGACCACCGCCACCTCAGCCACCTCTACGCCGTCTGGCCCCTCGACGAGATCAACCCCTACGACACCCCCGGCCTCGCCGCCGCCGCCCACCGCGCGCTCGAACTGCGCGGCGCCGAGAACGACTCCGCGCACGGCCACCTCCACCACGCGCTCATCGCGGCCCGGCTGGGCGACGGCCGGCGCGTCACCGAGGCCCTCGCCCAGGTGCTGGAGGGCGACTTCTTCCACGCCTCCCTGATGAGCGCCCACTACCCCCGCCGCGACGTCTACAACGCGGACGCCGCCCACACCCTGCCCGCCGTGCTCATCGAGGCACTCGTCCAGTCGACCCCCGACCGGCTGGTCCTGCTGCCCGCC
>NZ_MUBA01000237.1 GCF_002154575.1 Streptomyces bobili | reverse complement strand
GGCGAGGCCCGCGATCTCGCGCTGTCCCGGCTGGAGGACGCGACGACGGCGTTCGAGGCCGGCGACACCCTCGGCTTCGGCGCCGAGGTGGACCCGCCAGGGCTGCCCGCGGCGCTGCGCAGGCTCGCGGTGGCCGGGGAACGCGGCACGATGGTCGCCGAGCACCGGGGGCGGCCGACGATGTGGGCGGCCGGTCCCGCCGACGGTGAGAGAGCCCTGGCGGTGGCCGTCGACTACCGGCAGAGCGCCCGCACCATCGAGGCCCTGGACAACGCGATCCTGTGGTCGTCGGTCCTGGCGATCGGGGCGACCCTGCTGGTCGGGGCGTTCGCGGTGACCCGGGTGACCCGGCGGCTGCACGCCACCGCGCGGGTGGCCCGGCGGATCAGCGCGGGTGACCTGGACGCGCGCGTGGACGATCCGCGGACCAAGGATCCGACCCGTCCGCAGGACGAGGTGGCCGTGGTCGCCGTCGCGCTGGACTCGATGGCGTCCTCGCTCCAGGGCAAGCTGCTGAGCGAGCAGCGCTTCACCGCCGATGTGGCGCACGAGCTGCGCACCCCGCTGACCGGGCTGCACGCGGCGGCCGAGCTGCTGCCGCCGGGCCGGCCGACGGAGCTGGTGCGCGACCGGGTGGCCGCCCTGCGCACGCTCACCGAGGACCTGCTGGAGATCTCCCGCCTGGACACCGGGCGCGAGCGGCTGGAGCTGGACACCGAGAGCCTGGAGGCCGTGGTCCGGCGGGTGGTACGGGCGGCGGCGGGCTCGCCGGGGGCCACTCCGGGTGTCGGTACCAGTACCAGTACCGATACCGAGGTCAGGGTCGTACGGGACGCCCTGGTCGAGACCGATCGGCGGCGGCTGGAGCGGGTGCTCGGGAACCTCGTCGCCAACGCGCGTCTGCACGGGCGGGCGCCGGTGGTGCTGACCGTGAACGGGCCGGTGGTGACCGTACGGGATCACGGGGACGGCTATCCGGAGTACCTGACGGCGCACGGGCCACAACGGTTCCGTACCGAGGGGGGCGCGAAGGGGCACGGCCTCGGCCTGACGATCGCGGCCGGTCAGGCGGAGGTGCTGGGCGCCCGTCTGACGTTCGCCAACGCGCCGGACGGCGGCGCGGTGGCCACGCTGACGCTCCCTCACACGCCCCCCGCCGGGGCGGGCCCGCGCGCCGGGACCACGTCCTCCACCGGGGACGGTCTCCCCGATGGCGCAGCGTGACGGGCGACCGGCCGACACCCCTCCTAATGTGGCGGTAAGTCAGCTTTACCCCCTCTCGGAGGTCTCCCATGTCCCTGCGCTCCGCCCTCACCCGGCTCGCCATAGCCGGCGTCGCCGGCACCCTCGCCGCCGCGGCCGCCGTCACCCCCGCCACCGCGGGCGAGGGCGGCCAGTCCGGCCCCGGCCGCCAGGCCCCGCGCCTCTACAAGGGCGTCGTGACGGCGAGCCAACTGCTGCTGCGCAGCGCGCCGAACCGCGGCGGCAAGGTGATCCGCGTCGCCTTCCGCAACGACATCGTCACCGTCTACTGCCGGACCACCGGCCAGAAGATCGACGGCAACACGCAGTGGTACCTCCTCACGGACGGAGCGTGGGCCTACGGCTCGGCGCGCTACATCCGCGACCTCGGCCCCACGCCACGCCGCTGCTGACACCGAAGAGTCACCTGAGATCCACCAAGGCTCACAAGGAGCCCCATTTGGGTAAGTTCCGGACATGATGCACGCCGGAGCCGAAGTCATCGCCCCGACGGCGGACGCGCCGGCCCCCGTGGCACGCCTGCCCAGGCGCCGCGGCGTCGAGCTGTCCCTGATCGTCCTGGCCGTCCTGCTGTCCGTGTTCGGCTACTGCGCCGTCGGGCTCGCCAGGAACGGCGGCGTCCCGCCCGGCGCCGCCGGTTACGGTGCCGGGCTCGGCGTGCTCGCGCTGCTGGCGCATCTGACGGTCCGGCTGCGCGCCCCCTACGCCGATCCGCTGCTGCTGCCCATCGGGGTGCTGCTCAACGGGATCGGGCTGGTGCTGATCTACCGGCTGGACCTGGAGACCCCCGGCGACCAAGCGGCGCCCACCCAACTGGTGTGGTCGACGCTGGGCGTGGCCCTCTTCGTCTTCGTGGTGGCCGCGCTGCGCGACCACCGGGTGCTCCAGCGGTACGCGTACGTGTGCGTGGCCGCCGCGCTGGTCCTGCTGACGCTCCCGATCCTCTTCCCGGCGGTCAACGGCGCCCGGATCTGGATCAGGATCGCCGGATTCTCCATCCAGCCGGGCGAGTTCGCGAAGGTGCTGCTGGCGGTGTTCTTCGCGGCGTACCTGGCGGCCAACCGCACGGCGCTCGCCCACGCGGGCCGCCGGATCTGGTTCATGCAGCTGCCGACCGGCCGGGTCCTCGGGCCGGTCGTCGCGATCTGGCTGCTGAGCGTCGGCGTACTCGTCCTGGAACGCGACCTCGGCACCTCGCTGCTCTTCTTCGGCCTCTTCGTGGTGATGCTGTACGTGGCGACCGGCCGCATCGGCTGGACCGCGGTCGGGCTGCTGCTGGCCTCGCTGGGCGCGGTCGCCGTCGGCCGGCTGGAGCCGCACGTGCACAGCCGGGTCGAGGACTGGCTGCACCCGTTCGCGTCGATCGCCGCGGGCGAGGGGCCCAACCAGCTCGCGCAGTCCCTGTTCTCCTTCGCGGCCGGCGGCACCTTCGGCACCGGTCTCGGACGCGGCCACTCCGTCCTGATCGGCTTCGCCGTCAAGTCGGACTTCATCCTGGCGACTGCCGGTGAGGAACTCGGCCTGGCGGGACTGTCCGCGCTGTTCCTGCTGTACGGGCTCCTGGTGGAGCGCGGCTACCGGGCCGGGCTGGCCCTGCGCGACCCCTTCGGCCGGCTGCTCGCGGTCGGGCTCGCCTCGATCTGGGCGCTCCAGGTGTTCGTGATCGCCGGCGGGGTGACCGGCCTGATCCCCCTCACCGGCATGGCGATGCCGTTCCTGGCGCAGGGCGGCTCGTCGGTGGTCACCAACTGGGCGATCGTGGCGCTGCTGATCCGGATCAGCGATTCCGCCCGGCGCCAGTACGACGGGAAGGCCGCGCCGTGAGCAGGCCGGAGGTTCCCGCATCCGCGGCACCGCCGAGCGGCGAAGCCGAACCCCCGCGACCCGAGGTGACGTCCCTGTGATGACCCGGCACATCCGCCAGGCCGCCGTCTTCTGCGCCCTCCTCCTGGTGGCCCTGCTCGTCAACGCCGCCCGTATCCAGGTCGTCCGGTCCGAGTCCTACGACGACAATCCGGCCAACCGGCGTGCCGTCATCGCCCGCTACGGCCAGCCCCGCGGGGACATCCTGGTCGAGGACGTGCCCGTCACCGGCTCCCGGGACACCAGGGAGCAGCTGCGCTACGAACGGACGTATCTCAACGGCCCGTTGTACGCGCCGGTGACGGGCTTCGCCTCGCAGGTGTACGGGACGACGTTCCTGGAGCACGCGCACGACGGTGTCCTCTCCGGCACGGACCCCCGGCTGTCGCCGCTGCCGCTGTGGAACGACGTCACCCGGTCCCTGCCCGCCGGCGGGAACGTCGTGACGACCCTGAACCCGCGGGCCCAGCGGGCGGCGTACGAAGGGCTGGCCGGGCGCAAGGGCGCGGTGGCGGCGGTGGAGCCGTCGACGGGACGGATCCTGGCGCTGGTGTCGGCACCGTCGTACGACCCCGCCGTGCTGTCGGGGAACGGACCGGGGGTCGAGCGGGAGTGGGCGCGGCTGAACTCCGATCCGGACCGGCCGATGCTGAACCGGGCGGTGCGCCAGACGTATCCGCCGGGGTCGACGTTCAAGGTGGTCACCGCGGCGGCGGCCCTGGACGCGGGCGTGATCAGGGATCTGGACGCGCCGACGGGCTCGCCCGCCCCGTACCGGCTGCCCGGTACGACGACGCTGCTGACGAACGGCGGCGAGGGCTGTGAGGACGCTCCGCTGCGGGAGGCGTTCATGTGGTCGTGCAACACGGTGTTCGCGAAACTCGGCGTGGACGTGGGGCTCACGGACATGGTGGGCACGGCGGAGGCGTTCGGGTTCAACGCGGCCGACGTACGGATTCCGTTCGCCGTCGCGCAGAGCACCTTCGACACCTCCCTGGACCGGGCGCAGCTGGCCCTGTCCTCGATCGGGCAGTACAACACGCGGGCCACGCCGCTGCAGATGGCGATGGTCTCGGCGGCCGTCGCCAACGGCGGGCAGTTGCGCACGCCGTACCTGGTGGAGCGGACGACGCGGAGCGGCGGGGCTACCGTCGCCTCGGCCGGTTCGCGCACGGTGCGGCAGGTGGTGCGGCCGTCGACCGCGCGTCGGCTGCGGGAGCTGATGGCGGACGTGGTGCGCGAGGGGACCGGCAAGAACGCCGCGATCCCGGGCGCGACCGTCGGCGGCAAGACCGGCACCGCCCAGCACGGCATCGGCAACGCCGGGACGCCGTACGCCTGGTTCGTCTCCTGGGCGCGGGGCGACCGGGACCTGGAGCCGAGGGTGGCGGTCGCGGTGGTGGTGGAGGACTCGGCGGCGAAGCGCCGGGACATCACCGGGGGTGGTCTCGCGGCGCCGATCGCCCGGTCGGTGATGGAGGCCGTGCTCACCCCGTGAGACGGGGGCTTCCCGGACCGGACAGGTGCGTCCTACCGTGCGCACATGACTGACGCAGCCGCCACATCGCCCGCATTCGAACTCGCCCAGGTCAATCTCGCCCGCCTCAAGTTCCCTCTGGACTCACCGGAGTTGAAGGACTTCGTGGATGCCCTCGATCCCGTCAACGCCGACGCGGAGGCCGCGGACGGCTATGTGTGGCGGCTGCAGTCCGAGGAGGGCAACGCCACCGACGTCCCCGTCTTCGGCGACGACTGGCTGATCGTCAACCTGACGATGTGGCGGGACGCGAACGCCCTGACCGCGTACATGTACCAGGGCCGCCACCGCGAGATGCTCGCCCGCCGGCGCGAGTGGTTCGACCGGGTGCAGGAGGCGATGACGGCCCTGTGGTGGGTGCCCGCGGGCCACCGTCCGACCGTCGCGGAGGCCGAGGCCCGGCTGCTGCACCTGCGCGCGCACGGCCCGACGCCGTACGCCTTCACCCTGCGGACGTCCTTCCCCGCGCAGGGCGCGGAGCCGGTCGCCTTCGAGGTGCCCGAGGATCTGGGGTGCTCGGTCTAGGGCCTCGCTACGGCAGCTTCAGCCGGAACGGGCCGGGCGGGGCCGGGCGTCCGTGGCCGCACTCGATCTCGTTGCCCTCGGCGTCCCCGACGTAGGCCGGGAGACTCTCCGCGTGCACGGTGACCGTGGCCGGTCCGTGGTCGACCTGGAAGGGCCCGTCCGCCTGGCCGAGCGTCCAGATCACGAAGGTCTCGCCGGGCCGCAGCCAGTGGTCGCTGCCGTACGGCTCGAGGGTCAGTTCCAGGAGTTGCCTGCCGGTGTTGCACACGCGCAGCACCGGCACCGGCGTTCCGTCGGCCGTCACCGGCTCCCCACTCCCCCGGGCAGCGCCTCCCGCCGCCGGAGCCACCGCTCCGGTACCGCGTCGACGCCGGTGCGGGCGGCCACGATGCCGCCGGTGATCGCGCAGGTCGTGTCCACATCACCGAAGCCCTCGGCGGTGGCCCACAGAGCGGATACGAGGTCGTCGGGGTGGCGGGCGGCGGTCCAGACGGCGAAGGGGACGGTGTCGTCGGCGCGGATGCGCTGACCGTTGCCGAGGAGGTCCGAGGCCCGCCACGGCTCGGTGCCGAAGTGCAGGGCGGCGGCGCGGCCGAGCCCGTCGCGGGTGGCGCTGTCCGGGGTGAGCGCCGCCACCCCGGCGACACTCAGCCGGCCGCGGGCCGACAGGGCCGCCGCCACCGCCACGGCGACCGCGCCCGCGATGCCCTCGGGGTGGGCGTGGGTGACCTCGGCGGAGCGGGTGGCCTGCTCGACGACCTGGGCGAGGTCGGTGTGGAACCAGGCGCCCAGGGGTGCCACCCGCATCGCCGCGCCGTTGCCCAGGCTGCCCTCACCGTCGAAGAGGTCGCGGACGAACTCGGGCCAGCGGTCGGGCTCCTGGAGCACGCGGGGCAGAAGCTCGTGCATGCCGTAGCCGTACCCGCGGGCCGGGTCGGCGTCGTAGCCGAGCGCGAAGGCGAGGGCCAGCTCGCGATGCCGCACCTCGCCGTACTGGTCGAGCACCCGGAGCAGGCCGAGGGCCATCGCGGTGTCGTCGGTCCAGTGCCAGTCGGGTTCTTCGGGCATCCGGCGGGCGCGGATCTCGACATAAGCCTGTCGCCGGTCCCGGAACAGCGGGAACCAGCGCTCACCGAAGGCGTCCCCGAGGGCCAGGCCCTCCAGACTGCGGCGCGCGGCGGCGCTGCCCGGAACGGCGTTCGGTGCGGCGTTCGGACCGGCGTTCGGTGCGGTGTCCACGTGGAATCCCCCCTGCGGTTCACGACCCGCCGAGTGTCCCACGCCGTCCGGGGCGCGGGCGGGGGCCAACAAGTCCCGCACGAGGGATTGACGAGCTTGCTGACAAGCAGTCTCATAAGAGTCACTGGTCGAGCGAACCATCGGTAACCCCCGCACGGCCCGTACACGACCCGCATACGACACCGCACACGACCCCGTACCCGCCCCCGTACGACGAGGTGGATCAGTCATGACGACCCTGACGGAAGCCGACGCGCTGGACGGCCTGCGCGACGCGCTCGGGCTGCTCAAGGACCGGGAGCAGGTCGCCGAGCGGCTGCTCGCCTCTTCCGCCAAGCACTCCTTCGACCCGGACCGGGAACTCGACTGGGACGCGCCCTTCGAGGAGGGCAAGTGGTTCTGGCCGCCGGAGCTGGTGTCGCTGTACGACACCCCGCTGTGGAAGAGGATGGGCGAGGAGCAGCGCATCCTGCTGTCCCAGCACGAGGCCGCCGCCCTCGCCTCGCTCGGCATCTGGTTCGAGATCATCCTCATGCAGCTGCTGTGCCGGCACATCTACGACAAGGCGGCGACGAGCGCGCACGTGCGGTACGCGCTCACCGAGATCGAGGACGAGTGCCGGCACTCGAAGATGTTCGCCCGGCTGATCGCGCAGGGCGGCACCCCCTGGTACCCGGTGAGCCGCGCCCACCAGCACCTCGGCCGTCTGTTCAAGACGATCTCCACCACGCCGGGCTCCTTCACGGCCACGCTGCTCGGCGAGGAGGTCCTCGACTGGATGCAGCGGCTGACCTTCCCCGACGAGCGGGTCCAGACCCTGATCCGGGGCGTCACCCGCATCCACGTGGTGGAGGAGGCCCGGCACGTGCGGTACGCCCGCGAGGAGCTGCGCCGGCAGATGGTGACCGCGCCGAAGTGGTCGCAGGAGTTCACGCGGGTGACCTCCGGAGAGTTCGCCCGGGTGTTCTCGGTGGCCTTCGTGAACCCGGACGTCTACACCAACGTCGGCCTGGACAAGCGGGAGGCGCTCGCCCAGGTCAAGGCCAGCGGCCACCGCCGCGAGGTCATGCAGGCCGGCTCGAAGCGCCTGACGGACTTCCTCGACGACATCGGTGTGCTGCGCGGGGTGGGCCGGCGGCTGTGGAAGTCCTCCGGCCTGCTGGCCTAGGCGGGCACGAGCAGGCCGGGCGGGCACAGGTCGGCAGACACGAGCAGGCCGGGCGGGCACAGGCCGACGGTCACAGGCGAGCCCAGGCAGGCCGAAGGAGGCACGGACGTGCTGGAGGCGGCCCTGTCGCTGTTCGCGCACCGCGTCCCCGAGGACGTCTCGCTGGACGACGTGGCCGAGGCCGCCGGGGTCTCCCGGCCTCTGGTGTACCGGTACTTCCCCGGCGGCAAGCAGCAGCTGTACGAGGCCGCGCTGCGCACCGCCGCCGACGAACTCCGGCACTGCTTCGACGAGCCCCACGAGGGCCCGCCGTTCCCCCGGCTGGCGCGCGCCCTGGACCGCTACCTCACCTTCGTCGCCCGGCACGACGCCGGCTTCAGCGCCCTCCTCCAGGGCGGCAGCGTCGTCGAGACCTCCCGGACGACCGCCATCGTGGACGGCGTACGGCGGGCCGCGGCCGAGCACATCTACAGCCACTTGGACGTGGCCGAGCCCGGACCGCGGCTGCGGATGACGGTCCGGATGTGGATCACAGCGGTGGAGGCGGCCTCGCTGATCTGGCTCGACGAGGACCAGCAGCCGCCCGCCGAGGAGCTGCGGGACTGGCTGGTGGACCAGTTCGTCGCGTTCCTCTCGGTGACCGCGGCGCGGGACGCCCAGACCGCCGAGCTGGTCCGTGGTGCGCTCGCGGCGGAGACCTGATCGACACTGGTGGCGTGAAGAGCGAAGACACCCCCTTCGAGGGCGGCCCGATGGACGGCCGGGTCCTCCCCGTACTGCTGGGCCCGACCGGCCACCCGCCGAAGACGTACCGCATCCCGGTCCCGGACGCGGCCGGCGGCCCGCCGGCCGTCCTGGTCTACCGCCGCGTCCCGCGCGGGCACGGCGGGAAGCTCGGTCTGCAACGGGGCTGGAAGTACGCGTACGACCCCGAGGGCAAGAAGGACGGCCGGCTGAGGTGGCCGTGGTCGAAGCCGGACGCCGGGCCCGGTGACACGCCGGACGGCAGGCGGGACGACGCCGACGGGTGACGCCGTTGGGCCGAACCGCTCACACCCGGCGCGCGGAGTCCGCCCGCACACCTGATGCTCGCCGTGCGGGGCGGAGGGGCCGCCCCGCGCCGGAGGTGATGATGTGTCAGGAAGGCTGCTGGGCCTGCTGGGCATGGTCTGTACGACGACGCTGGCCGCGCAGGTCCTGCTGACCCCAGGGATCGCCGTGGCCGTTCCGGAACCGCCGGTGCCGGGCCAACGGTCGGTGGCCCAACTTCTGACGGATCTTCAGAAGCTGTACCGGCAGGCCGAGCAGGCCACCGAGACCTACAACGCGACCGAGGAGAAGCTGAAGGAACGCCGGGCCGAGGCCGAGCGCCTCACCGCGGCCCTGGCCAGGACCCGCCTCTCCCTTCAGGAGAGCCGGGGCGCGGCCGGCCGGCTGGCCCGCCAGCAGTACCAGACCAGCACCGACATCTCCCCCTACGTGCGGCTGCTGCTCGCCCGCGACCCGCAGCACGCCCTGGACCAGGGCCAGGTGATCGGCCGGCTGGCGCGCGAGCGCGTGGAGACGGTGGGGCGGCTGGAGGGCAGCGAACGCAAGGCCGACGGCCTGGCCCGCCGCGCCCGCGCCGCCCTCGACGAGCAACTCACCCTCACCGAACGCAGGAAGAAGGAACGCGACGCCGTACGCCGCCGGCTGGACGACGTGGAGGAACTCCTCGCCTCCCTCACCCCCGACCAGCTCACGGCCCTCGCCCGCCTCGAACGCGACGGCGTCGCCGAGGCCCAGGAGAAGATCATGGACTCGGGGGCGCTGAGCGACGACCGCAATCCGTCGACGGAGGGCGACCGGGCGGTGCGCTACGCCGTACGCCAGCTCGGCAAACCCTACGAATGGGGAGCCGAAGGCCCGACGTCCTACGACTGCTCGGGCCTGACCTCCGAGGCCTGGCGGGCCGCCGGCTCCCCCATCCCCCGCACCAGCCAGGAACAGTGGGCCGAACTGAAACACATCCCCCTGACCGAACTGCGCCCCGGCGACCTGGTCGTCTACTTCCCCGAGGCCACCCACGTGGCGATCTACCTGGGCGAGGGAAGGGTGGTCCAGGCGCCGCGACCGGGGGCGGAGGTGAAGGTGTCCCCGATCGCGGCGAACCCGGTGCTGGGCGCCGTACGCCCGGACCCGCTGGAGCGGCCACGCCACCGGTACGAGCCGCCCGCCCTCCCGGACACGGCGACGGACGGCTCCGACCAGGGCTACGACGGCGCGACCAGCCTCTAGGGTCCCGCCCGCGTGGGTCCTTGCGAGGCTCAGCAGGCCAGCAGGGCCGCGCAGTAGGTGTCCACGCGGTGCGCTGCTCGTACGCGGCGTACAGGACCTGGTCCGCCCGGCCTTCGTCCAGCGGGTCGAGGCTGAGCCCGCTCGCCTCGGCGTCCGGCCGGCCCGGACCCGTCACGGTGACGCCGAAGTGCCGGTCGCCGTCCGCTCCACACCGGCAGGCCGCGGCCGCGGAAGTCGCTCACGCCCCGCACGTCGTCACGGGCCAGGAGAACCTGGTCGATCAGCTCCGCGAGCCGCTCGCTGTAGGCGGGCCGGCCGGTGCGCTCGGCCATCAGCAGATAGCCCTGCATGCGCCATGAGGTGCCCCAGCCGATCACGCCGGTCTCGTTGTGGGGCAGGGCGTCCGGGCCGTTCACTCCCACGAGGTTCCGCTCGATCTCGTGGAAGGAACGTATTCCGGTGCGGCGCAGGCCTGTGAGCCGGTCTCTGACAGATGACATCGCGCGAGTATGCCACCCGTCCGGACGGCCCCGCCGCGATGATCTGACCCTACGTCAGCCTCCGGCGACCGACCCCAGGTACGCCGCTGTCTTCTCCGGCTCGTAGAAGAAGTTCTCGAAGTCGGCGGGGTCGTTGAAGCCGTTGGCGAAGCGGTCGGCCACCGGCTGGAGCTGGCCGGCCGCGCCGATGAGGTTGAGGATGTGCTCCGGCGGCGGGGACAGCATCGCGTTCGTCCACTTGGTGACGTGCTGGGCCGTGTCCCAGTAGCGGTCGAAGGTCGCCCGCATCCACGCCTCGTCGAACTCCTTCTCGCCCTGTTCGAGGATCGAGGCGAGGTAGGAGGCGGCGCACTTGGACGCGGAGTTGGAGCCTTGGCCGGTGATCGGGTCGTTGGCCACGACCACGTCGGCGACGCCGAGCACGAGGCCACCGCCGGGCAGGCGGCCGACGGGGTTGCGGACGGTCGGGGCGTAGCGGCCGGCGAGCGTGCCGCCGGCGTCGGTCAGTTCGACCTTGGTGGCCCGCGCGTACTCCCAGGGGAGGAACTTTTCCATGAGTTCCAGCGTCAGGGCGAGGTGTTCGGCCGGGTCCTTGACGCCGTTGAACACGTCCAGCGGGCCGCCGGGTATGCCCTCCCAGAACAGGATGTCGGCGCGTCCCGAGGTGGTGAACGTCGGCATGATGAACATCTCGCCGACGCCGGGCACCAGGTTGCAGCGGACGGCCTCCATGTCCGGGTGCTCCGGGCGCGGACCGAGTCCGTGGACGTACGCCACCGCGAGAGCGCGCTGCGGCTCGCTGTACGGGGAGCGGGAGGCGTCGCGGCCGAACATCTGCACCAGCTCGCCCTTGCCCGCCGAGACGAGGACGAGGTCGTAGGCGCGGGAGAAGTAGTCGAGGTCGGAGACCGCCGCGCCGTGGATCACCAGCTGGCCGCCGCGCTGCGCGAACGTCTCCATCCAGCCGGCCATCTTCACGCGCTGGTCGACGGACTGCGCGTGGCCGTCGAGGCTGCCCACCCAGTCGATGGCGCGCTGGGTCGGGCCGGGGTCGTGCGAGCCGGGGGCCGCCACCGAGACGCCGAGTCCCTCGATCTTCGGGGCCTGCTGCTCCCAGAAGTTCAACTGGAGATCGCGCTCGTGCTGAAGGGCGGTGTGGAACATGCACTGCGTCGACATCACCCGGCCGGCGCGGATCTCGTCCGCGGTCCGGTTGGACATCAGGGTGACCTCGTACCCGTGCGACTGGAGGCCGAGGGCGAGCTGGAGACCGGACTGGCCGGCTCCGACGACGAGTATCTTCCGCATGCGGGGCTGTCTCCTACTCGGGGGTTTCGTCGAGCGCGTGGCCCACCAGGGCCAGGAGGGTCTCGATCACGGAGATCCGGCGACGCGCATCCATGATCATGACAGGTATGTGGGCCGGGACGGTGAGCGCCTCCCGTACGTCCTCCGGCTCGAACCGCTCGCTGTCGTCGAAGTGGTTGACGGCCACGACGTACGGCAGCCCGCAGCTCTCGAAGTAGTCGAGCGCGGGGAAGCAGTCCTTGAGCCGGCGGGTGTCGGCGAGGACGACGGCGCCGATCGCGCCGCGCACCAGGTCGTCCCACATGAACCAGAACCGCTGCTGGCCCGGCGTGCCGAACAGGTAGAGCACCAGGTCGTCGTCGAGCGTGAGGCGGCCGTAGTCCATGGCGACCGTGGTGGTGACCTTGTCCGGGGTGCCGGTCAGGTCGTCGGTCTCCTCGCTGGCCTCGGTCATCAGCGCCTCCGTCTGGAGGGGCGTGATCTCCGAGACGGTGCCGACGAGGGTGGTCTTGCCGACGCCGAAGCCGCCGGCGATCACGATCTTCGTGGCGACGGGGGCCCGGGTACGGTCCGTCTGCCAGGACTTCAGCTCCTCGTCCGGCTCGTCGAGGAGTGGGGAGACACCGAACGGGATGTCGGCGTCAGAGACGACGGAGTCCACTCAGCACCCTTTCCAGCAGAGCGCGGTCGGGACGGCCCGAACCGTGACCGGTCCCGGTGCCGTACACACGGATCTTTCCCTGGTCCGCGAGATCGCTGAGGAGCACCCGGACGACGCCGAGCGGCATCCTCAGCAGCGCGGCGATCTCGGCCACCGTGCGCATCCGGCGGCACAGTTCGACGATGGCCCGCATCTCCGGCATGACCCGGGTGGTGAGGCTCCCGTTGGTCAGTTCCTTGCGCTCCTCGGGCGCCTCGAGTTCGCCCGTGGTCGCCACGAACGTCTCGACGAGGAGGACATGACCGAAGCGGGTTCGGCCGCCGGTCAGCGAGTAGGGGCGGACGCGGGCCGGCTTGCGGTCGCCGCCCCGGACGGGGAGCTGCTGCCTGCGGTTCTTCGGCGCCGTACTCATCGGCTGCTCCCCGCCGTCTCCGATTCCAGGGATTTGCGCAGCTCGGTGCGGAGTTCGGGGGTCAGGACGTGTCCGGCCCGGCCCACGAACAGCGCCATGTGGTAGGCCACCACGTTCATGTCGCAGTCGGCGGAGCCGTGCACACCGAGCAGCGAGCCGTCGCTGATCGACATCACGAAGAGGCTGCCCTCGTCCATGGCGACCATCGTGTGCTTCACACCGCCGAACTCCATGAGCTTGGCGGCGCCGATGGTGAGGCTGCCGATGCCGGACACGATGGTGGCCAGATCGGCGGCGGAACCCCGCGGGCCGGTGGGTTTGGCCTCCATGGACTGGCGGGCCGCGTCATTGCGGCCAGGGTCCGAGGACAGCAGGAGCAGACCGTCGGAGGAGACGACGGCGACGGACTGGATGCCCGGGACTTCCTCCACCAGGTTGGTCAACAACCAGTGCAGGTTACGGGCTTCACTGCTCAGACCGAAGGTACTGGGCGCGGTCAACTGCTTGCCTCCTCCACTGTGCCCCCCGTGTCTTGTGCGGCGTGTGCGTGTGCTTCCTGAGGTGACGGAACCGTGCTCTGGCCCGTCTGCTCGGCGATCTCCGCCTCCACGTCGCGGTAGCCGGCCTCCGCCCCCCGGCGGAAGCCACCGAGGCGGCGGCGGAGGGCGTCAGCGTCCACGGATCCGCTCCGCTGGCGGGGGGCCGGGGTGGATGAGGTCAGTCTGGGCGTGCGCTTGGGGAGGCCCTTGTCGGTGACGATCTCTTCCGAGGCGTCGGGGGTGCGGGCGTGCTCCGCGTCGTCCTCGGCCCCGGCCCAGGCCCCGGCGGGCGCGGGGGCGGGGGCGGGCTCGGGTGCGGCGGCTTCGGTGGCCGCCGTCTCCTGTCCAGCGTCCGGCTCCGACTGCGCTTCCGGCTCCGGAGCCGGCTCTTCCAGCTCCGCTTCCGCTTCCTCCGGGATCAGGAGTTCCATCGTCGTCTCGGCCGGAGTCTCCGGTTCCGCCGCCTGTACGGCCCGCTCGGCGGCCTCGACCAGCGGGTCGCCGCCGGGCTTCGGGCGGCCGGGCAGGACGTTGGAGTTGGCCTCCGCGTCCGCGCCGGGGAGAGAGAAGGTGTGCGTGCCGGAGGCCGGAGCGGACGCGGGGACCGCGGCGGCCGGCGAGCCGGCGAGCAGGGGCGTCGGGAGGACGACGACGGCCGCGATCCCGCCCTGCTTCTGCTCGCGCAGCTTCACGCGCACGCCGTGCCGGTGGGCGAGCCGCGCCACCACGTACAGGCCGAGGCCGAGACCCTCCTCGCCCTCCTGCTCGTACGGCGTGTCCGGGGCGAACGCGGCGAGGCGGGCGTTGAGGCCGGTCAGGCGCTCCTCGGTCATGCCGATGCCCTCGTCCTGGACGGAGAGCATGACCTCGCCGTTCTCCAGGAGCCAGCCGGAGACCTCGACGGGCAGGTCCGGCGGGGAGAACGAGGTGGCGTTCTCCAGGAGTTCGGCCAGGAGGTGGCTCAGGTCGTCGGCGGCGAAGCCGGCCACGTGCGCGTGCGGTGGCAGCGCGGAGATGCGTACGCGCTCATAGCGCTCGATCTCGCTGACGGCGGCGCGCACGACGTCGACCAGCGGGATGGGTCCCGCGTGCTGCTGGACGTGTTCCGTGCCGGCCAGGACCAGGAGGTTCTCGCTGTGCCGGCGCATGACGGTGGCGAAGTGGTCGAGCTTGAAGAGGGTGGCCAGCCGGTCGGGGTCCTGCTCGCGCTCCTCCAGGCCCTCGATGACCGCGAGCTGGCGTTCGACGAGGCCGAGAGTGCGCAGCGAGAGGTTGACGAAGGTGCCGCCGATGCTGCCGCGCAGCCGCTCCAGCTGGGCGGCGGAGTCGGCGAGTTCGGAGCGCAGTTCCTCGCGGGCGTCGGCCATCCGCTGGCGCTGTCCGACGAGGTGCTTGCGGTCGGACTCCAGGGTGGTGACGCGCTCGTGGAGGGCGGCGGCGTGCTCGTGCAGGGCGTTCACCGAGCGGACGACCTGGGCGAACTCGTCGTTACGGCCGGTGAACCGGACGGGCTCCTCCGCCGCCGGGTTCTCGGCGCCGGCCAGCCGGGCGGAGCCGATGCGCAGGACGGCCAGCGGGCGGGTGAGGCTGCGGGCCATGGCGGTGGCGATGCCTATGGCCAGCAGGATCAGCGCGCCGAGCAGGGCGATGCGGATCTCCAGCGCGGTGACGTCGTCGTCGCGCAGCTGGGCGAGGTCCTTGGTGCGGCGGTCGTAGAGGGAGGACTCGGTGCCGCGCATCAGCTCGACGCGGGCGGCGAGCGCGGCGTCGAGCTTCTTGGTGCTGGTGTCGAGGTCGTCGTCGCTCAGTTCCGGCTGATCGGTGAGGGACGTCAGGTATTTCTCGGCGCTCTCGACGTCACCGCCGGTGACCGTGGAGTCGTAGGAGTCGACGGCGGCCTCGGGCGCGTTCTCCCGGAAGGCGCCGAGGGAGGCGTCGGAGCGCAGGCGGGCCTGCTGGGCGGCGGCCGTGAGGGCGTCGCGCTGTTCCGTCTCGGCGTCGGAGGAGACCTTCTCGGTGGAGGTCTCGCCGGTGACGGGGTTGTAGACGCTCTCGGTGGAGGTCGGCACGTTCAGCGCGGCGAGCAGCAGTCCGCGGGTCGCGGCGGCCTGCTGGACGGCGGTGTCCAGTTCGGCGAGGGCGTACGCGCCGGAGCCCGCGCGGGGCGGCATCTGCTCGGCGAGCAGCTCGGCCAGGCCGTGCAGTGCGGTGATGGCCTCGGAGTAGGCCTGGTGGGCCTGGAGCGCGGTGCTCCGGCCGGTGAGGGCCTCCTGGCGCACGGTCGCGATGCCGTCGAGGTCCTTGCGGAGCGCGGTGGGCGTGTCGGTGTCGGCGGTCAGCTCGCGCACCTGCCGGTCCACGCGGGCGCTGCCCTCCGGGGAGGGCGCCCTGGCCTTGGTCCGGCCGGCCGCGACGTAGACGGTGACCTCGTCGCGTTCGTCGGCGAGGGCCTGGGCGAGCGCGAGCGCGTCCTGGGTCCGCTCGGCGAGGGTGACCAGGTCCTGGGAGTCCTTCAACTGCCCGGAGGCGTCGAGGACGGAGGGCGCGCCCGCCACGGCGATGGTGGCGGCGACGACCGCCACCGCGACGATCAGCCGGTTGCGTACGTGGGTGGGGCGGCCCTTGCCGACAGGGGTGCGCTCCGCGCCCCCTTCGGAGGCCGTCCTGCTGCCTGGGCGCCGAGGCCGCGTCTTCTGCACCGGTGCTCGCATTCCTGACTCGTTTACCCATGGGCCGGATGACACACCGTCAACTGGCGTGTCCTGTCCGGTACGGTTCCCGACCCTCCCAGTGCCGGTGGGCAGGGGTCGTGCATCGCATGCCCCGCCACCCGAAGGAGTGAACATCGGAGGGGAGTTGGCGGGCAAGTTCCTCCGGTGTGTGCGACGGCCGTACCCGGTGGGCCGGTTGGACGTGAGCGGCAGCCTTTGGCAGTATTCGCCGCCACGTCTTGCCGGAGTGCTTCATTCCCGCCCAAAACAGGCGTCTGACCTGCGCGGGTGCACCGACCCGGCGAGTGTTGCCGGTCTTTCGCGGAGGGCGTGAAGGGGTCGTGCAGACTGGCTGGATGCGTACGGAACTTGTGTCGGAGCCCGGTGATCGCGGCCGGCCCAACGAGGACTTCGCGAGTGTCGGACTTCCCGCCTCCGGACAGGGCGGTTCGCTGGTTCTCCTGGACGGGGTGACGCCGCCCCCGGACGGCTCGGGCTGCCTGCATTCGGTTCCGTGGTTCACGGCACGGCTGGGCGGCGCCCTGACCGAACTGACCGTTTCCCTCCCGGATGTTCCCCTGGCCGAGGCGCTGAGCCGTGCCCTCACCCGTACCGCCGAGGCGCACGCCGGAACCTGTGACCTTTCTCACCCGCGTACGCCGCAGGCGACCGTGGTCGTGGCGCGCTGGTCGCCCGAGACGGTCGACTACCTGGTGCTGTCCGACTCGGCCCTCCTGCTGGCCTCCCCGGACGGCACGGTCACGGCGGTCCGCGACGACCGCCTCGACCTCTTGCCGCGGGCCCTGCTCGCCAGCGCGGAGATCTGCGACGCCCGCGCCCGCAACAGGGAAGGCGGCTTCTTCACGGCCGCCGCGGACCCGTCGGTGGCGGCCCGTGCGGTGACCGGCTCCGTCCCGCGCGGGGGCGTGGCCGCCCTGGCCGCCCTGAGCGACGGGGTCACCCGCTGGGTGGAGACGTTCCGCGAGGGCGACTGGACGGACCTGTTCGCCTTCGTCGCCGGGCAGGGTGCGCAAACGGTGGTGGAGCGGGTCCGGGAGCTGGAACGGGGGGACGCGGAGCGGGCCTTCCTGGGGCGGGCCAAGACGCACGACGACGCCACGGCCGTGTACGTGGAGCTGTGAGCCCCGGTCCGGGGCCGCCCACGCCTACTTGGCCATGCCCTGGTTCAACTCGTGCAGCAGACGGGCCAGTTCGGAGACCTCGCTGCGGTCCCAGTGGGCGAGCTGGCTGACGTACCGGGCGCGGCGGGCCTCGCGGACGCGGCCGACCCGGGTGCGGCCCTCCTCGGTCAGGTCGACCAGCCAGGCGCGCCCGTCGGCCGGGTCGGGTTCGCGGGCGATGAGTCCGAGCTGTTCCAGGGCGCGCAGCTGGCGGGACATGGTCGCCTTGCCGACGCCGATGTAGGCGGCCAGCTCGGTCGCGCGCTGGCGGCCCAGTTCCTCCAGCCGGACGAGGAGGCCGTAGGCGGCGGACTCCAGATCGGGGTGGACCTCGCGGGCCATCTCGCCCTGGTTGGCGCGGGCCCGGCGCAGCAGCACCGTCAGCTCCCGCTCCAGGGAGAGGAACTCCTGGTCCGCACCGCTCGGCGAGGCCGGGGATCCGCTCCCACGTCCGTCGCCGTTTCCGTCCTCGTGCACGTCAGCACTCCTGATCCGGTTTTCCCGCGCTGGACGTTCTTCGCCCGTTCACGCCATTGCCGCAGCTCCTCAAGTATTTCGCAGCCCGCGGCCTCCGGCGGCCCGCGGGGCGCCTTCCCGTGCCCGCGTCCTGCGTGCGTGGCGATCCGGCACCGCTGAAGCGCCCCCGACCCGCGCGCAGGGCGAAGGCCCGGTCTCCCTCAGGAGAACCCGGGCCTTCCCCCGTCCGGCGGCGTCCGTCACGCCGCCACCGGAACCTCCGGCGCGGCCCCGTTCGTCGCCGGGGACAGCGCCAGCTCCAGGACCTGGCGGACGTCCGTGACGGCGTGGACGTCGAGCTTGTCCAGCACCTCCGCCGGGACGTCGTCCAGGTCGGCCTCGTTGCGCTTGGGGATGACGACGGTCGTCACGCCCGCCCGGTGCGCGGCGAGCAGCTTCTGCTTCACGCCGCCGATGGGCAGGACGCGGCCGGTCAGGGAGACCTCGCCGGTCATCGCCACGTCGGTGCGGACCAGCCGTCCGCTCAGCAGCGACGCCAGGGCCGTCGTCATGGTGACGCCCGCGCTCGGGCCGTCCTTGGGCACCGCGCCCGCCGGGAAGTGGATGTGCACGCCCCGGTCCTTCAGGTCGGCGACCGGCAGTTCCAGTTCGGCGCCGTGGGAGCGCAGGAAGCTCAGCGCGATCTGCGCCGACTCCTTCATCACGTCGCCGAGCTGACCGGTCAGGGTCAGTCCCGCGGCGCCCGTCTCCGGGTCGGCGAGGGACGCCTCGACGAAGAGGACGTCACCGCCGGCGCCGGTGACCGCGAGTCCGGTCGCGACTCCCGGTACGGCCGTGCGCCGCTCGGCCGGGTCCTGGGCGGACTCGGGCACGTGGTGCGGGCGGCCGATCAGGTCCCGCAGGTGTTCCTCGCGGACGGTGAACGGCAGCTCCCGCTCGGCCAGTTCGTGCTGGGCGGCGACCTTGCGCAGGAGCCGGGCGATGGACCGCTCCAGGGTGCGCACGCCGGCCTCGCGCGTGTACTCGCCGGCCAGCTTGCGCAGCGCGCTCTCGTCGAGGGTGACCTCGTCCTTGGCGAGCCCCGCCCGCTCCAGCTGGCGCGGGAGCAGGTGGTCACGGGCGATGACGACCTTCTCGTCCTCGGTGTAGCCGTCGAGGCGGACGAGTTCCATCCGGTCGAGCAGGGCCTCCGGGATGGCCTCCAGGACGTTGGCGGTGGCGAGGAAGACGACGTCGCTGAGGTCCAGCTCCACCTCCAGGTAGTGGTCCCGGAAGGTGTGGTTCTGCGCCGGGTCCAGCACCTCCAGCAGGGCCGCCGCCGGGTCGCCCCGGAAGTCGGAGCCGACCTTGTCGATCTCGTCGAGCAGGACCACCGGGTTCATGGCCCCGGCCTCCTTGATCGCCCGCACGATCCGGCCGGGCAGCGCGCCGACGTACGTACGGCGGTGGCCGCGGATCTCGGCCTCGTCGCGCACACCGCCGAGGGCGACGCGGACGAACTTGCGGCCCATGGCGTGGGCGACGGACTCGCCGAGGCTGGTCTTGCCGACACCGGGCGGGCCGACGAGCGCGAGCACGGCACCGCCGCGCCGCCCGCCGACGACGCCGAGACCCCGGTCGCTGCGGCGCTTGCGCACCGCGAGGTACTCGGTGATCCGCTCCTTCACGTCGTCCAGGCCGGCGTGTTCGGCGTCCAGGATCGCCTTGGCGCCCCGGATGTCGTAGACGTCCTCGGTCCGCTCGCTCCACGGGAGTTCGAGGACGGTGTCCAGCCAGGTGCGGATCCAGGAGCCCTCGGGGGACTGGTCGCTGGACCGCTCCAGCTTGTCGACCTCCTTGAGGGCTGCCTCGCGGACCTTCTCGGGCAGGTCGGCGGCCTCGACGCGCGCGCGGTAGTCGTCGGACTCCTCGCCCTGCTCCTCGCCGTTGAGGTCGCGCAGCTCCTTGCGGACGGCGTCCAGCTGGCGGCGGAGCAGGAACTCGCGCTGCTGCTTGTCGACGCCCTCCTGGACGTCCTTGGCGATGGTCTCGGCGACGTCCTGTTCGGCGAGGTGGTCGCGCAGCTGCCGGGTGGCGGCCTTGAGCCGGGCGACCGGGTCGGCGGTCTCCAGCAGTTCCACCTTCTGCGCGGTGGTCAGGAAGGGCGAGTAGCCGGAGTTGTCGGCGAGGGCGGAGACGTCCTCGATGGCCTGGACCCGGTCGACGACCTGCCAGGCGCCCCGCTTGCGCAGCCAGGCGGTGGCGAGCGCCTTGTACTCCTTGACCAGTTCGGTGACGTGGCCGGGCAGGGGATCGGGCGCGCTCTCGTCGATCCTCGTCCCCTCGACCCACAGCGCGGCACCGGGGCCGGTGGTGCCGGCACCGATCTTCACGCGGCCTCGGCCGCGGATGAGGGCGCCGGGGTCGCCGTCGGCCAGCCGGCCGACCTGCTCGACGGTGCCCAGCACGCCGGTGCCCGCGTACGCCCCGTCGATGCGGGGGACGAGGAGGACCCGGGGCTTGCCGGGCTCGGACCGGGCGGCGGCCTGCGCGGCCTCGACCGCGGCGCGTACGTCGTTGTCGTTGAGGTCGAGCGGAACCACCATCCCGGGCAGCACGACCTCGTCGTCGAGCGGCAGCACGGGCAGGGTGAGCGGTGTGGACGGCGTGGACTCAGCAGCCATGATCTCCCCTTAGGCAGTCAAGTTGAGTTATGCCGACTCAATGCACGTGAGCCTCGCGTTGTTCCCCGACTCGGCCGCCGTTCGCTGTCAGCGATCACGCCTGCCGCGACCGGCGTACGGCCGCATAAGGTTCCCGTAATAGACATCGGGCCAGAGAGACCATTACAGGGAGATTTCGTGGACGGCGTCGTACGGGCGTGGGTGGACGGCTGGGTCGTGTCGCGCGGGGCCGCGCCGCCGGTGCGGGAGCCGTGGGGGTTCACCGTGGACGTGGGGCAGTCGGCGCACGTGTCGCGGCATGTCCTGGCGGCGGTCGGCGACGGCGTCGAGGAGGAGACCGTGCGCAAGGTCGCGGACGGCGTGACCGCGCCCGGCGTGTGGCTGAAGGTGTTCCAGCACCCCGAGCTGGTCGGAGGCTGGCTCGGGGAGGGCTGGTGGGTGGATCCGGAGCCGGGCTGGCTGATGACGGTTCCGCTGCCGGCCCGCACGGGACACACGCGCGTGCCCGACGGCCACCGCCTGCGGCGCTGGACGCGCGGCGGCGTCACCCGCCTCCTCGTCACCACCCCCGACGGCTCCTTCGCGGCCCGCGGCCAGGTCGCCACGACCGGCGCCACCGCGGTCTTCGACCAGATCGAGACCGCGCCCGAGCACCGGCGCCGCGGCCTGGGCAGCCTGGTCATGCGCACCCTGGCGGAGACGGCAGCGTCGGAGGGCGCGGAGACGGGCGTCCTGGGCGGCACCCCGGAGGGCCGGGCCCTGTACGAGTCTCTGGGCTGGACGGTGACAGCACCGCTGACCAGCGCGAAGTTCACGGGCGTCGGCGGGGCCTCGGACTAGCCGGTCAGCGGCTCGCCCTCACGGCCTCCGTCGCCGCCCATCGCCGTACCCACGGCCACGTCCCGACGCCGATCGCCAGGGCTATCAGGTGGCCCCAGTCGCTCAGCGGGTCGGTCAGGGCGAGGAGGTCCCGCAGGAGCAGTCCGCCGAACACCGCGAGCAGCGGCCCGCGCAGCCAGGGCGTCAGCAGGCCGGCCAGTGCGCCGACGCTCGCGGCGACGCCGAAGCTGATGCCGTAGTCGAGGCGGTGCAGCGAGCTGTCCGGGAGGTGGCCCACGAGGACGGCCAGGCCGACGGGGACCTCGGTCGCCAGCGTGGCCAGCACATGCCCGAGCAGGAAGACGCCGGCCGTGCGGACACCGCCGATGCGCCGTTCCAGCGCGGTGAGGACCAGCAGGAAACCGAGCACGAACGGCGACGCGATCCCGCCGGCCACCCACAGCGCGCTGGCCGCCAGCACCGGTACCGGGGCGCTCAGCAGATGCGTCACATCGGTGCTGGAGTTCTCGTGCAGGGCGCGTACGAGGGCGGTGTCGGCGTGGGCGGCGACGTAGGAGGTGAGGGCCAGGACGACAGCGTAGAAGAAGGTGAAGGGGGTGCCGGTGGGGGTGGGCAGCAGGTGCCAGGGG
>NZ_MUBA01000236.1 GCF_002154575.1 Streptomyces bobili | reverse complement strand
CGAGGCCGCCGCCCTCGCCTCCCGCCCGGCCGGCCAGGTCCTGCCCAGCGAGGCCCCCCGGCTGTCGTACACCCGGCGTGTCCCCGTCGGCGCCGTCGGCGTGATCGCCCCGTTCAACGCCCCGCTGATCCTGTCGATCCGCTCGGTCGCGCCGGCCCTGGCGCTCGGCAACGCGGTCCTGCTCAAGCCGGACCCGCGCACGGCGGTCTGCGGCGGCCTGTCCCTGGCCGCGGTCTTCGCCGAGGCCGGCCTCCCCGAGGGACTGCTGCAGATCCTGCCGGGCGGCGCCGAGACGGGCGCGGCCCTGGTCGCCGACCTCGACGCGGTGATCTCCACCGCCGCCTGGGGCTCCTTCTTCCACCAGGGCCAGATCTGCATGACCACCGGCCGCCACCTCGTGCACGCCTCGCTCTACGAGGAGTACGTCGAGCGGCTCGCGGCGAAGGCCGACGCCCTGGCCGTCGGCGACCCGCACCGCGGACAGGTCCACCTCGGCCCGCTCATCGACGGCG